>NZ_JAUSZW010000001.1:0-242997 GCF_030817975.1 Streptomyces sp. V4I23
CTCATCGTACTGGCTGAAGGTCGACAGGTTCGTTCCTTTGGGCAGGTACTGCCGTAGCAACTTGTTGGTGTTCTCGTTGGTGCCACGTTGCCAGGGGCTACGCGGTGCTGCGAAGAACACGTCGACACCGGTGTCAGCGCTGAGACGCTTATGGGCTGCCAATTCCATGCCGCGATCCCAGGTCAGCGTGCCGCGTAGACGGGGATCCATGCGTGCGTAGGTCTCGGCCAGAGCGGGAACGACCACGGTGGTATGGCGACTGGCGAGCTTCACGACCTTGAGAAACCGCGTCTTCCGGTCGACCAGTGTGGCGACCTGGCTGTTGTTCGAGCCGATCACCAGATCGCCTTCCAGGTGTCCGGCTTCGCTGCGGTCCTCCTCCGCCGCCTGGGGCCGCTCCTCGATCGGTCGGGCATCGATGATCTGTGAACGCCACTGTCCCTTCACCGTGTGACGCTTGTTCTTCCGGATCGGGCGGCCAGTTCGCAGGCGTTTGCACAACTCGCGGGGCACCACTTTCCATCGGGTGGTGTAGAGCGACCGGTAGATCGTCTCGTGGCTGATCCGCAGACCCGGGTCGTCACTGTGATGTAGACGCAGATGCCCGACGATCTGTTCCGGCGGCCACTCCTCCCTCAGCAGGGTCAGCACCGTCTGCCTCAACGCGGGCCTGCGGGTGAGCAGGCACTGTTTCGGACGTCGGGCGCGGTCAAGGGCGCGTTCCTGCGCAGCGATCGCCCGGTAGACATCGCGTCCGCCGTTGTTGTTGACTTCACGGCTGATCGTCGACACCGCACGTCCCAGCAAGCCGGCGATCGCCCGGTAGGAATCGCCGGCACAAAGCCCGCGTGAGATCTCCTCCCGCTCGCCCATCGTCAAGCTTCCGGCGCGCGCCTTGCGGGGCACGGGAGCGATTCCTCCATGGTGCTTGAGGACGGTGAACACCGAGCCCGGCGGCTTGCTGATCTGTCTCGAGATGACGCTGATCGACTCCCCGGACCTCCACCGCCGCCACAGGTCGGCCTTCATCTCGTCCGACATCCCCGGCCGACCCAGTCTTGCCACGTATACCGTCCTCAACCAGCGCTGTTGCTCTGACCGGTTGAATCTAAGAGGATGTCTCACGTGGTGAGTTTTGCGAGCTTCTTGTAGCAGGTCAGGGCCGCCGCGAGTCCGAGGAAGGCCAGGAAGTGGCTGCCCTTTCGCTCGTATCGGACGGTCAGGCGGCGGTAGCCGAAGAGCCAGGAGATCGACCGTTCGATCTTCCAGCGGTGCCGGCCGAGACGCTCGCTGGACTCGATGCCGGGCCTGGCGATGCGCGGGACGATGCCCCGCTCGCGCAGCCACTTCAGCCTCTCGGCGGAGTGGTACGCCTTGTCGGCACGGAGCCTGCCGGGGCGGCGTCTACGGGGACCGCGCCTCGAGCGGATGGCGGGTATGCCCAGGACCAGCGGCAGCAGCGCCTGGCTGTCATGAACGTTCGCGCCAGAGACGCCAAGAGCGAGGGGTAAGCCTTGCGCGTCGGACAGTACGTGGAGCTTGCTGCCCTTCTTGCCCCGGTCGACCGGATTGCGCCCGGTCAGCGATCCCCCTTTTTCGCACGGACCGAGGCCGCGTCCACGATCGCCGAGGTCCAGTCCACCTCACCACGGGCCCCGAGTTCGTCCAGAACGGCCCGATGCAGCCGCCGCCACAGCCTGTCCTTGGTCCAAGCGGAGAACCGGCGGTGCGCGGTGGCCGGCGAGACACCGAAAGTCTCCGGCAGATGGCGCCAGGCACAGCCGCTGGTCAGCACGTACACCACAGCCGTGAACGCTGCTCGCTCATCGACCGGGGCCGTGCCTCCACCCTGCGGGACGGGAAGTAAACGAAGGCAACAACGGTGCGACGAGCGACCAGAGTTCGTCAGGAACCAACCGCTGCGACAAACCAACAACCATGGCAAAGCATCATGCCGCATCCACCTAACGCCACGTGAGACACCCTCGAAGTCCCAAGCGGCGGTCTTCACTTCATCTCCCGGGCGAAATAGGCCGCTGCCCGGCGAAGGATCTCCCGCTCCAGCTGCCATTCCTTCTCGTTCTTCAGCAGCCGGGCATTGTCTGCCCGCAGCCGGGCCCGCTCGGCCTCGGTCTCCTGGGACGCAGCGGCGGCAGGCGGTGCGTCGGCGTTACGCACCCAGCTGCGGAGCGTCTCGGGGTTGACATCCAGATCGGCCGCGACGTCCTTGAACGTCCTTCTGCCGGCCGAAGCCCGCCACAACGCGATCGCGTCGGACCGGAACTCCGCACTGTACTTCGAGGGCCTTGCCACGTGGATCTACACCTTCCAGGATCACCAAGATCCATTGTCAGGTGTGTCCACACCGCGGGGATCACCTCACCCCAGGTCTACACCTTCGGCAAGGTCAGGCTTCCGGAGGGGCAGGAGGTGAACAAGTGTCAATGGAGACAACCTGGATCGGCGAGGAGGTGGCTCCAAAGTGCCAGGCAGCTTGAAGCCCGCCGTCTGCTAGTGACACCGCTTCGACGGTTGGACAGGCTTAACCCATCGAACGCAACACCCTACAAAACAGGGTGAAGGCAGAGAAACGACGCAATAGACGGCTATTCAAAAGGTGGAGTCTGTCATGTCCCGGATCATCGCAGTGCTGCTCACGTCCGCCGCTTCGATCGCCGGCGTCACCGCCTCCGGCGCCGTCGCCCCCAGCGCTTCGGAGCCCCGAGGCGTGGTAGCGGGTGACGGATTCGGCTGGGGCACCGGACAGATCCTCGACGACGGATACGGCTGGAGCCACCCCAAGGACACCACCAACTCCCCCCGGCAGCTCTGACACCGACGGCAGACGGGGACACACACCAGCCCCCGCTGAAACTCCGATGTACATGATCACAATACGGCTGGTCGGTTCCCGTGGAACCCCCGCTGCTCCGGCCCGCCTCAGAGAACTGCTCACGGCCCACTTCGCCCCCGCGGACCGGATCGAGCACCTGTGGCTACGCACCAGCGCAGGCCAGATCGACATGGTCCTCTTCATCCTCGCCGGATCCGAGGCCGAAGCCCTGCTCGCCGCTCACGCCGCCTGCGGCCGGGCCCTCGACCGCTCACCCCAGCTGACGGCGTGGCGCATGCACGACACCTACCACTAGTACGAGCTGCCTCTGTGACAGCAACGCACCTTCTGCGCCCTGTCCACCGCACCCCACCCTCACCACGGCCCGCGCGTCGGCCACCGCCGCGAAAGGCAAAGATCGGTGCAAGGACACGCCCTGGCAGTAGCCGAAGTGGATGGCTACGAACTGTGGCTAGGGGTTCGGAGAGCGCCGCCCAGTCGCTGGCTAAACCTGGTGCACAGAGAAATAACGAGCGAACATTGGAGTTTGCCATGTCTGTCAACGACTCTTTCCGACTCGATGGTGCCCGAGCCCTTGTCACGGGTGCTTCTCGAGGAATCGGCGCGGCCATCGCCTGCGCACTGGCCGAGGCGGGCGCAGACCTCGCGCTGGCGGCAAGGACTAAGAACGCGCTCAAGGTGACCGCCGATCACGTGGAGCGAGTCGGAGGCCACGCCGCGCTCCTCGCCGGGGACCTCGGCGAGACGGGTACGTCCGCGCGCCTGGTCACCGAGGCTGCCGAACAGTTGGGTGGCCTGGACATCCTGGTGCACAACGCCGGCGTGCTGCCTGCCAATGACGCGGGAGAAGCATTGTTCAAGCCGCTGGCTGAGACCACCGACAAGGAGTGGGAGCCGGTCATCTCGGTGAACCTCGGAGCTTCGGTGGGTCTTTGCCGTGCGGCATACCCGTACCTGGCAAAGTCGGGGCGCGCGAGTGTCATCCTCATCTCGTCGATCTGCGGCACGATGGCCTCACCCAGTATGGACGCGTACGCCGTGACTAAGGCAGCCCAACTGTCGCTACTGCGCTCGCTGTCGGTCGGCTGGTGCGGTGACGGCATTCGGGTCAACGCTGTTTGTCCTGGGTGGACAGCGACTGACATGAACGTCGCGGTTCGGGAAGACCCGGAGCTTGGTCCAGAACTGCTCAGCCATGTACCACTGGGCCGGTGGGGGCGCCCCGAGGATATCGCCGCCGCCACGGTCTACCTTGCGTCGCCGGCTGCCGCGTTCGTGACTGGACACGCACTTGTGGTTGACGGTGGCCTGTCCGTTGCACCAGTGATGGGCTCCATTTCCTGAGCACCGGCACCGGGAACCGATAAAGGACTCGCCGCCCACTGCGGTTCCCGGCACCCCGGTCTGCTCCAGAAAACACTTCACCCACAAGTAGATCACTTGCATATCATTGAGAAGGGTTGCTCGGGCATGAGAACTTCATTTACCACGCCGGCGAAACAGGCGACTGACGGCAACCCTAGGCAGGGCGGAGCGCCCCCCATCCAGGCGATCCCCGTGGCCGTCGTCGGAGCATCCTGCAGGTTGCCTGGTGGCGTCGACTCCGCGGCCGCGTTGTGGGACCTCGTGAGAAATGGCCGGGATGCCGTTACCAAGGCGCCCACGGACCGTTGGAGTGAAGAGGCATGTGCCGCTTTGGAGCGTGAGGCATCGCGTCCCTTAGAGTGGGTCGGCGGATTCCTGGGCGACGACCTGGGTGCTTTCGACGCCGAGTTCTTCGGTATCAGTCAGGAGGAAGCGAAGCTCATCGACCCCCAGCACCGGCTGCTGCTGGAGGTCACCTGGGAAGCCTGCGAACACGCCGGGATACCTACGGCGGAGCTTTCAGGGACTCGCACCGGTGTGTTCACCGGGCTCTGTAATCCCGACTACGTGACCTACTCCCCGTGGCTGCCCCAAGGCGGCGGGCCGTATTTCATGACAGGCAACCAGTTCGGCACAGCACCCGGACGGGTCTCGCACTTGCTCGGACTGCGCGGGCCGAGCGTGGCGCTGGACACCTCGTGCTCATCTGGGCTCGTCGCGGCACACCTGGCCTGCCAGAGCCTGCAGACGGGTGAGTCCGATCTTGCTCTTGCCGGCGCCGCGAATCTGTTGCTGAGTCCTCGCGTTTTCAGTTCCTACAACGAGTTCGGCGTACTCTCACCGACCGGAAGATGCAAGAGCTTCGACGAGAGCGCCGACGGGTACGTTCGCGCCGAGGGATGTGTCGTGCTCGTGCTGAAGCGGCTTGAGGACGCCGTGCGCGACCAGGACCGAGTACTCGCGGTGCTTCGGGGCACTGCCGTGAACCACGATGGACGGACCTCTCGCTTCGCGCTGCCTTCGGCCGAGTCTCAGTGCGAACTGTTCCGCACCACCCTCGCCAGGGCCGGTGTCGACCCCGCCACAGTGGGCTTGATCGAGGCGCACGGAACCGGAACCAAGGCAGGAGACCGGATAGAGCTGTCGTCTCTGGCCACTGTGTATGGCGAGGGCAGTGGCCGGTGTGCGCTGGGCTCGGTCAAGAGTAACCTCGGCCACACCGAGGCAGCGGCGGGAATGGTAGGGCTGCTGAAGGCCGTGCTCGCCGTCCAGCACGGCGAGGTCCCGGCCTCCCTGCACTTCCGGCGGCTGCCACCGGAGGCGGACGGGACGATGGCCCGGCTCTTTGTCCCCACGCAGACTCAGCCGTGGCCGATCGAGAGGGAGCCGAGGATCGCCGCGGTCTGTTCCTACGGCGTGGGCGGAACCAATTCCCACGCCGTAGTCGAGGAGCCCCCCGCACCTCCGCCGACCGTGCATCTCACCGCGGAAGGCACACAGACATACCTGGTCTCGGCGGGATCTCCGACGGCGTTGGAGATTTCCGCCACCCGGCTGGCCGAGTGGCTGGAGGGGCCAGGTTCGTCTGTGCCACTACAGCATGTCGCGCACACACTGGCACTGCGCAGGACCCATGCTGCCGAACGGCTGGCTGTGCTGGCACGATCGCGTGACGAGCTGATCTCCTGCCTGCGCGGCTATGTCGAGGGGACACCGGAGCGAGGCGTGATCTCCGGTTTTGCGCGCGACACCGAGGGACGGGGCCCGGTCTGGGTGTTCAGTGGCCACGGCTCACAGTGGGTGGGCATGGGGCGTGATCTGCTTGATCATGATCCGGTCTTCGCTGATGCCATTGCCGAAGTGGATCCGTTGGTGGTGGCTGAATCCGGCTTTTCCCCGTACGAGTGGCTGAAGTCCGGAATCGAGGCCACCCGCGTCGACCAGGTGCAGCCGCTGATCTTCACCATGCAGGTCGCGCTGGCCCGCGTGCTGCGGGCGAGGGGCGTGGAACCCAGTGCAGTCGTGGGGCACTCCATGGGGGAAGTCGCCGCGGCGGTCGTGGCGGGAGGGCTGGACCTCCGCGATGGCGTGAAGGTGATCTGCCGTCGCTCCTTGCAGTGCGTGGCGCAGTCGGAGGCAGGCACTGGCGCCATGGGCGTAGTCGAGTTGGCAGCCGAGCAGGTACGAACAGAGGTCGAGTCTTTATCCGAGGTAGATGTGGCGATGGTGGCGGCCCCGCGACTGACAGTGATCAGCGGAAGCTCCGAGCACGTACTGCGGCTGGTCACAGGCTGGCAGGCACGGGGCATCGCGGCACGGATGGTGGCCGTCGACTTCGCCTCACATTGCACGCTCACCGCTCCGCTTGCCCGGGCACTCGGAGAATCGCTGCATGATCTGCGGCCACTCTCGCCCACTGTGCCCTTCTACACCACCGTCCTCCCGGACCCGCGCACCGTGCCGGTTTTCGACGCGGCCTACTGGACCGCCAACATGCGCGATCCTGTTCGAGCGGCAGACGCGACGAGAGCGTTGGTGGCCGACGGCTACCAGATCTTCCAAGAGATATCGCCGCATCCGGTGGCCACTCAGCCGCTGACTGAGACGCTTGAGCACCTCGGAGTGGGCGACGTCACTGTGGTCCTGCCGACGCTGCGGGCCAAGCAGGACGGCCTGGAAGCGCTGAACGGCGTCCTCGCTGCACTGCACTGTTCAGGGCAGGACGTGCACTGGGAACGTTGGTACTCCTCCGGCGTCCTCGCCGAGGTACCGCCGACGTCCTGGGATCGTCAACGCCATCTGATCGACATGGACTCCGTGCGCCCCGGTACGCATACCGGCCTGAATCAAACCGGTTCCGGCGAACAAGGGGTCGAGCCCAAACCGGCCGACGCGTGTGACCTGCTCGTTGCGCTTGACTCCGTGCCTACTACCTCCGAGCGCAGGTCGTTGATCCACAAGTATCTGAACGGACAGCTTCGGGCCCTGCTGCACCTGAGGGCACGCCGAATCAGTCCCAGCGCCCAGTTCGCCAAGCTCGGCTTGGACTCACTGCACGCCATGCGCCTCAGGAGCACACTGCAGAACGCCCTGGGTATCGCTATTTCCCTTGCGGAGATCTGGAACCACGCGACGCTGGAGAGCCTCAGCGCTTACCTCTGCGAAAATCTGGCGTCCACGAAGGACAACGCGCAGGCAGTTCCTCCGCGGCGACAGGCAGTCCCTCCTCCTCCGCCGCGGCAGCAACCGCTGCTTCACCAGTCGGACATCGTCGAGCTGCCCACCGGCCGATTCCACTATGTGCACTGGGGAGCCAGCCCCAACGCCCGTACGCCCGTCGTGCTGTTGCACGCCAATTCGGGATCGGCCGCGAGCTGGTCGCGAGTCGGTCCCGCTCTGGCGGAACGGTTCGCCGTATTCTCGCTCGACCTACGCGGCCATGGCGCAAGCAGCACACCGGAGGCCACCTGTTACGGACTGCGCGCGGTGGCCGACGATGTGGCCGATTTCATGAGGGCGCTTGGTTTGAAAGCACCATTGGTTGTCGGCCATTCGTGGGGCGCCGCCGTGGCACTTGTGCTCGCCAGCGGCGCCGAGACAGACCGGCCGGCCCCGGTGCTGTCCGGACTCGTCCTCGAAGACCCGCCACCCGTCTTTTCCCCGGCACGGCAGGGGAGAGAACTCGAGAGCTTGACCGCAGCGCTTGCCATGACAGCGCCGGAAGCCCGAGAGAGCCTGCTGGCAATGCGTCCCGAATGGGATCCTGCGGATCGCGAAAGCCTCGTCGAGGGGTGGCGGCAGGCATCCAGAGTCAACGCAACACGCATCGTGGACGATGGGAGCCTGTCTGGCCCGCTGCTGCCCTTGATTGCCAATGTCGCTGCACCAACCTTGCTGCTGAGGGCCGACCCACGCTGTGGCGGCATGCTCGCGGACAGCGAGTGGGCCCAGGCACAGAGTTTCCTGCCGACCGGTAGCACAGCAATCAACATGGCCGAGGCGAGCCATGAAATCCATCGAAGCCGGTTCGACGACTTCATGGCCGCCGTCTGGCAATTCACCGAAAAAGTGATCAGCGAGGCCCGCCTGTGATCCCAGCACTTAGCGGAGCAGGAACACCACCGGCCCGACCAACCCAGGAGCCCTCAATGGATACACCTTTCCTTCCCGAGCAGCCGACTGAGTTGCAGACCCTCCTACACGGCGATGGGTTTGCGCACCTCAGTGAACTCGACACCCTCCTTCGGGAGCCCGAGTTCGCCGGCCAATCACCTGCTACAGCCCTTGAGCGGGATCAGCGGACCTACCGCAGGTTGGCTGTCGTCGGGCGGTTCGAGGGCGGGGCGAAGGCCCTCGTCGCCGACACGGAGAGGCTCACCGCGGCGCAGGCATGGATGGCGGTGGCCGATCCGTCGCTGTTCCACGCCGCGCTCGTCCACTTCAGTGTGTGCACCTGGTCGATTCTTACCCTCGGTCGTCCCGAAGGGTACTTGGATGAGCTGACCGAAGAGCTGGACTGTCAACGAGCAGCCGGAACCATCATGATCACAGAGCTCGGCCGGAGCAACAGTCATATCTGCCCCGGCACCGAAGCACACTTCGACCCGGAGAGCAGGAGTTTCACCCTCCATACCCCCGACCCCGCTTCGGCCAAGATCATGGCGAACGTGGCAGCAGACGGGGTCGCGAACACCTCGATCGTCTACGCGCAACTGATCGTCGAGGGTCGAAAGTGTGGCGTCTTCCCCTTCGCGATCCGTGTGCGCACTGTCGAGGGACCCTGCGCGGGCATCCGAATCTCCGCGCTGTCGGAAGTCCCCTCCATCCCGTTGGACTACGCCCTCGTCAGCTTCCACGGCGCCCGAGTCGCGTACGACGGCTGGCTACGAGACGAGGCCTTCATCAACGCGGACGGACAGTTCGTGGACCCATTGGAAAGCCCTTCGCATCGGCTGGTCCGTTCCCTGGCATTCAACGCGCACGCCGCACTGGGTGCGGCAGTGGGGCTGGCAGCAGCGGCCAGGGCAAGCGTCACCATAGCCATGCGGTACGCAAATCAGCGCATCACCTCAGGAACGCTGGCACCAGGGCTTGGGGTCCTGGGCTACAGCACCCAGCAACTCGCCTTGTACTCCGCCCTCGCAGAGGTATACGCGACCACCTTCCTCGTAGAGCAGGCCAAGACCTGGTACCGAGAGGGCAACCCGGCCGGGGCACGCACCGCGAAGCCGACGTGGGCGCCGTGGACCGCCGTTCACAGAGGCTTGGCCCTTACCAAGGCCGCTGCTACCAGTTGCCTGGCACGCGTGACGAACACGGCCCGCGCTAGCAGCGGCGCACAAGGGCTACTCAGCGCCAACCGGCTGACCGAATACGAAGGCGCTGCTCAAGTTTATCACGCAGCCGTCGGCGACAATCTGCTCACTCGACTCGACGCCGGCAAGAACCTGACACAGGACAACAGCTTCCACCCCAATGCCGACCTCCCGGACTCGTTGGACGATTGCTCGGACCCAGAAACCGTGCTGGCGCTCGCGGCCGTCAAGGAAGCAGTTCTTCTCAGCGAGCTTCGCGAGCACGTCGCACAGGCTAGCCCAGGTGCCACAGAATTCGAGGTGTGGAATCCGGTCATGCCCAAGGCCCTCCAGCTTGCCGACGCCCATACGAGGACATTGGCGCTGCGGGCCTTCGAAGGCGCGGTCGTCAACGCTCAGGACGAACTGACCAGGGAGCAGCTCCGCTCCGTGCAAATTCTTCACGGCCTCACCATTCTTGAAGAGGACCTAAGCTGGCATCTCGAGCGCGGAACTCTCTCACGCGAGGACGCCACGCAGATCCACACAGCACGCACTCAGGCAGTGGCGAAAGTCCACGAACACGCGGCTGCGCTAGTGGACGCATTCGCGATTCCAACGACCAGGCTTCACGCGCCGATGGCCGAGAATGACTATATCGACGCAATGACCCCGGAACTCCACCGCCCATAGAGTCTTGCCTAGCCTCGATCTTTCGTGACGGTCTGCCGACGGAGTTGGCAGACCGTTTCGCGTTCTGTGTCTGATGGTGGGCAGGCTGACTGCCCGTCTGTCGCGTCGGGTGAGCACCGGGTTCCACGGCTCCGGTGGGCTGGTGCTGTGAACCGTTCCGGGTTCGGTAGGGACTCGATCATTTGAGAGGATCGAGTCATGGCACGTCCTTCCCAGTACCCGCTTGAGCTGCGTCGTCGGGCGGTGCGGATGGTCGCCGAGGTGCGGCCGGAGTACGACACCGAGTGGGCCGCTATGAAAGCAGTCGCCCAGAAGCTGGGCATCGGCACGACCGAGACCCTGCGGAAGTGGGTACGGCAGGACCAGGTCGACGCTGGACCCGGCCGGGGACGACGACGGAGGAGTCCGCCGAGCTGAAGCGGCTGAAGAAGGAGAACGCCGAGCTCAAGCGGGCGAACGAGATCCTCAAAGCCGCGGCCTTAGATTCAACCGGTCAGAGCAACAGCGCTGGTTGAGGACGGTATACGTGGCAAGACTGGGTCGGCCGGGGATGTCGGACGAGATGAAGGCCGACCTGTGGCGGCGGTGGAGGTCCGGGGAGTCGATCAGCGTCATCTCGAGACAGATCAGCAAGCCGCCGGGCTCGGTGTTCACCGTCCTCAAGCACCATGGAGGAATCGCTCCCGTGCCCCGCAAGGCGCGCGCCGGAAGCTTGACGATGGGCGAGCGGGAGGAGATCTCACGCGGGCTTTGTGCCGGCGATTCCTACCGGGCGATCGCCGGCTTGCTGGGACGTGCGGTGTCGACGATCAGCCGTGAAGTCAACAACAACGGCGGACGCGATGTCTACCGGGCGATCGCTGCGCAGGAACGCGCCCTTGACCGCGCCCGACTGTCGGCGACGGCTGAAAAGTGGACCAGGGGCGGCGCTTGAAAGTTGACCCCCTCCGGGGGTCTGGCTCGTTGAGTCAGGCCGGGAGGAGTGGTGATCAGCGTGGAGGACTGGGCGGAGATCCGTCGGCTTCACCGGGCCGATCAGATGCCGGTTCGGGCGATTGCAAGGAAGCTGGGGAGCGCGAGGAACACTGTCCGCAGGGCGATCGCGGACGACGCGCCGCCGAAGTATCAGCGGGCGCCGAAGGGCTCGATCGTGGACGCGGTCGAGCCGCAGATTCGTGAATTGCTCGAGCAGTGGCCGGAGATGCCGGCGACGGTGATCGCGGAACGGATCGGCTGGGACCGCGGTCTGACGGTGCTCAAGGAGCGGGTCCGGGACCTGCGGCCGGCCTATCGGCCTGCGGATCCGGCCTCGCGGACGGTCTATGAGCCGGGCGAGATCGGCCAGTGCGACCTGTGGTTCCCTCCCGCCGACATCCCGCTCGGCTTCGGCCAGGTCGGGCGGCCGCCAGTGCTGGTCATGGTCGCGGGCTACTCGCGCTGGATCACCGCCCGGATGCTGCCCTCCAGGTCTGCGGCCGACCTGATTGCCGGGCACTGGCGGCTGCTGAATGAGCTGGGTGCCGTCCCCCGGGTGCTGGTCTGGGACAACGAGGGAGCCGTCGGTTCCTGGCGGTCCGGCGGACCCCAACTCACTGACGAATTCGCCGCGTTCGCCGGACTCCTGGGCATCAAGTTCCTGCTCTGCAAGCCACGGGATCCAGAGGCCAAGGGCCTGGTCGAGCGGGCCAACGGCTATCTCGAGACGTCGTTCCTGCCCGGACGGGTGTTCACCTCGCCAGCCGACTTCAACATCCAGCTCGCCGACTGGCTGATCAGGGCCAACCGGCGCATCCACCGCACCTTGCAGGCCCGCCCGGCGGACCGGCTGGAGGCGGACCGCTCCCGGATGCTGGCCTTGCCGCCGATCGCCCCGCCGGGCTGGTGGAAGGCATCGCTGCGACTGCCCCGGGACCATTACGTCCGCCTGGACACCTGCGACTACTCGGTGCATCCCCTGGCCGTCGGCCGCCGCATCGAGTGAGCTGCCCCGAGTTTCGTAGAGTCCGGTGGTCTTGTTTCAGGCGGACTGCGGGGTGGCTTCCTGTTGTCGTCAGAAGTCGCGTTCGTACTCGGCGGGCGGTACGTAGTCGAGTGCGGAGTGCAGGCGTTCTTCGTTGTACCACGTGACCCACTGGAAGATCGCCCGTTCGACCTGGTCGACGTCCCGCCACGGCCCTTGCATCTCGATCAGCTCGGCCTTGAACGTGCCGTTCAGGGCCTCGGCCATCGCGTTATCGTACGAGTCGGCCACGGAGCCGACCGACGCGGAGGCGCCGATGTCAGCGAGCCGGTCGGTGTACCGAATTGACACGTATTGAGATCCGCGGTCGCTGTGATGAATGAGGCCGGAGCCTGCCTTGATCCGGCGTCTCCACAGACCCATCTCCAGTGCGTCCAGGGGCAGTTCGGTCCTCATGTGGTTCGCGACCTGCCAGCCGACGATCATCCGCGAGTACACGTCCAGGACAAACGCCACGTATGCCCAGCCCGACCACGTCCTCACATAAGTCATGTCGGCGACCCAGAGCTCGTCCGGGCGGGAGGCTGTGAAGTCCCGATCGACCAGGTCCGGCGGCCTCGGCGCCGACGGTTCGCAGATCGTGGTGCGGCGCCGCTGTCCGCGAATGACACCCTCCAGGTTCAGCTTGGCCATCAGGCGCTCGACGGTGCAGCGGGCGACGTCCACCCCCTTGCGCTTGAGGGCACGGGTCATCCGGCGGGCTCCATAGGTGCCGTCCGACTCGGCGTGGACCGACTCGATCACAGGCATGAGCTGTTCATCGCGGAGCCGGCGGGCCGACTTCGGCCGCTTCTTGCGGGCAAAGTACGTCGACGGCGACAGCTCCAGCACCCGGCAGACGGGATCGACCCCGAGACCCTTGTCACGCAGATGGTCGATCACCTGCTCGGCCTCGTCCGGGGACGGTCGATCTCCTGGGCAAAAAACACCGACGCGGCCTTGAGGATGTCGTTCGCCCGCCTCAACTCCGCCACCTCTTTGCGGAGTTGCCTGAGCTCGTCCTGCTCGGCGGTGGTCAGCCGGTCGTCGCGCTCGCCACGGTCGGCCTCCGCCTGGCGGACCCAGCCGCGCAGGGCCTCTTTATGGATGCCCAGGTCCTTCGCAACGTGCGCGATCGGGCGGCCGGTGGAACGGACCTCGCGGACCGCGCGCTCGCGGAGCTCGTCCGGGTATTTACGGGGTGCAGGCATGGTGTTGGTGGATCTCCTTCGCCAGGACCGTAACCCTGGCATCAGGGACTCCACAAATCTCAGTACAGCTCATGGTGTGGCAGAAGCTGATCACAGGCCTGATCGACCTCGACGTGGCAACGCCCAGCACGAAGGCCCTGCGAGACCTGCGCCGCCGGGTCGGCGCCACGCCACTGCAGCGCTTGTTCGAGGTGCTGGCCGGGACGCTGGCCCAGCCGTCGACACGCGGGGTGAGGTTCGGGCCGTTCCGCACGGTTTCCTTCGACGGCTGCAGCTCCATCAAGATCCCCGACAGCAGCCGCAACACCGACCGCTTCGGACCGCAGAGCCGCGGCGGCTACCCGATGCTGGAGTTAATGACCTTGGTGGAGACCGGGACCCGGGCCCTGATCGGCGCGGTGTTCGGCCCGACCAGAGAGGGCGAGACCGACTATGCCCGCCGACTGCTGCACCACCTGCGCCCGGACATGCTGGTCCTGTGGGACAAGGGCTTCGACGCCAACGCCTTCCTCGCCGCCGTGGCCGACACCGGCGCCCAGTTCCTGGGCCGGATCCGCGCCAACCGCCGCACCCCCGTCCTTGTCCGTCTCGCGGACGGCTCCTATCTGTCCGTCATCGGCACCGTCCCGGTCCGCATCGTCGAAGCGCAGATTGAACCGCCCCGGGTCCGGTAGAGATCCCAGATGTTAATTGTGACCTGGGGTTTCGTGGTTGCGAGGTAGTGGTTGTTCTCGTATTCGACGGGCGGGACGTGGCCTATCTCACTGTGGAGTCGTCGGTGGTTGTACCAGTCGACGTACTCGGCGGTGGCGAGTTCGACGTCGGACAGCGTCTTCCACGGCCGTCGGGGCTTGATCAACTCGGTCTTGAACAGCCCGATCGTGCTCTCCATCAGGGCATTGTCATAGGCATCGCCGACCGATCCGATCGAGGCGGCGCGGCCGGCAGCGTCCAGATGCTCGGCGAGCCGGAAACTCGTATATTGCGACCCGGCGTCGGAGTGATGGATCAACTCGCCGGGTTGAATGGGGTGTTGGTCGCGGTCGCGTTGCCAGATCGCCATCTCCAGGGCGTCCAGCACGAAGCCCGTTTCCTTCACGGTGGCCGCCGACCAGCCGACGATCCGGAAGGAGAAGGTGTCCACGACGAAGGCGACGCAGACGACTCCGGCCCAGGTCGCCACATGCGTGAAGTCCGCGACCCAGCAGCGGTTCGGCGCCGGAGCGACGAAGTCGCGCTCGACGCGGTCGGGCGCCCGCTCGGCCTGCCCGCCCGGGATCGTGGTGATGACCCTCTTGCCGCGGACGGCGCCGGCGATGCCCAGCTCGCGCATCAGCCGTTCGACGGTGCAGCGGGCCACCGTGTGACCCTGCCGGTTCAGCTCCCGCCAGATCTTCCGGGCCCCGTAGACCTGATAGTTGGACGTGTAGACCTCCTCGATCAGCTCCCTCAGCTCGGCGTCGCGCACGGCCCGCGCCGATGGCGCGGAGCCCCGCTGCTTATTCGCGTAGTAGGTGGAGGGGGCGATCTTGCAGTCGTGCTCGGTCAGCACGCGGCAGATCGGCTCGACGCCGCCGAAGCGGTCCTTGTGCTCGTCGATGAACGCTACGAGCGTGTGTGTGGCCGGTCGATCTCGGCCGCGAAGAAAGACGCCTTAGAGGGTGTCTCACGTGGCGTTAGGTGGATGCGGCATGATGCTTTGCCATGGTTGTTGGTTTGTCGCAGCGGTTGGTTCCTGACGAACTCTGGTCGCTCGTCGCACCGTTGTTGCCTTCGTTTACTTCCCGTCCGCAGGGTGGAGGCACGGCCCCGGTCGATGAGCGAGCAGCGTTCACGGCTGTGGTGTACGTGCTGACCAGCGGCTGTGCCTGGCGCCATCTGCCGGAGACTTTCGGTGTCTCGCCGGCCACCGCGCACCGCCGGTTCTCCGCTTGGACCAAGGACAGGCTGTGGCGGCGGCTGCATCGGGCCGTTCTGGACGAACTCGGGGCCCGTGGTGAGGTGGACTGGACCTCGGTGATCGTGGACGCGGCCTCGGTCCGTACGAAAAAGGGGGATCGCTGACCGGGCGCAATCCGGTCGACCGGGGCAAGAAGGGCAGCAAGCTCCACGTACTGTCCGACGCGCAAGGCTTACCCCTCGCTCTTGGCGTCTCTGGCGCGAACGTTCATGACAGCCAGGCGCTGCTGCCGCTGGTCCTGGGCATACCCGCCATCCGCTCGAGGCGCGGTCCCCGTAGACGCCGCCCCGGCAGGCTCCGTGCCGACAAGGCGTACCACTCCGCCGAGAGGCTGAAGTGGCTGCGCGAGCGGGGCATCGTCCCGCGCATCGCCAGGCCCGGCATCGAGTCCAGCGAGCGTCTCGGCCGGCACCGCTGGAAGATCGAACGGTCGATCTCCTGGCTCTTCGGCTACCGCCGCCTGACCGTCCGATACGAGCGAAAGGGCAGCCACTTCCTGGCCTTCCTCGGACTCGCGGCGGCCCTGACCTGCTACAAGAAGCTCGCAAAACTCACCACGTGAGACATCCTCTTAGCCTCGGGCTTTCATGACAGCTCGCCAGTTCATCTGGCGGGCTGTCATGAAAGCGCGAGGTTAGCTGTCTTGTGGTGCTGCTGTTCGAACTCCATCGGGGAGAGGTAGCCCAGCGCGCTGTGGGGGCGGCGGGCGTTGTAGTAGGTGAGCCACTGGAATATCTCCAGCCTCGCCTGCCGCATAGTCACGAACAGCTTCCCGTGCATCGTCTCCCTCTTCAGCCTCTGTCAGAAACTCTCGGCGAGGGCATTGTCGTAACTCGAGCCGACCCTGCCCATGCTCCTGCGGATGCCGTGCCGGTCGCAGACCTGGGCGAACGCGGCCGAGGTGTACTGCGAACCCCTGTCCGCGTGGAAGATCACCCCGGAGATGTCGCCACCGCGGGCCGCGACCGCGGCCTGGAGCGCGTCGATGACGAGTTCGGCCCGCATGTGCGGGGCCATCGAGTAGCCGAGCACCCGGCGCGAGCGGATGTCGATGACGCAGGCGAGATAGAGCCACACGGCGCCGACCTGTACGTATGTGATGTCGCCGCACCACTTCTCGTCCAGAGCCCCGGCGGCGAAGTCCCGCTGGACCAGGTCCGGCACTGGTGGCGCGAGCCGGTCTGCGACGGTGGTGCGCTTCTTCCTGCGCAGGTGGCGGCCGACGATGTTGTGCTTGCGCATCAGCCTGGCGACCCGCTTGCGGTTGACGGTGTGGCCGAAGCCGCGTAATTCGGCATGGATGCGCTACGCGCCGTAGTTCCCGCGGTGTTCGGCATGAATCTCGCGGATCTCGGTGACCAGGGCGTCCTCAGCGGTCTGCCGCTCGGCCCGCGCCTCGGCCCCGGCGATCCACCGGTAGTAGCCGGAGCGGGAGATTCCCGGTACCCGGCATATCCGCTTGATGCCGAAGGCCTCGGCGTGGGCGGAGACGAAGTCCCAAGCGGCGGTCTTCACTTCATCTCCCGGGCGAAATAGGCCGCTGCCCGGCGAAGGATCTCCCGCTCCAGCTGCCATTCCTTCTCGTTCTTCAGCAGCCGGGCATTGTCTGCCCGCAGCCGGGCCCGCTCGGCCTCGGTCTCCTGGGACGCAGCGGCGGCAGGCGGTGCGTCGGCGTTACGCACCCAGCTGCGGAGCGTCTCGGGGTTGACATCCAGATCGGCCGCGACGTCCTTGAACGTCCTTCTGCCGGCCGAAGCCCGCCACAACGCGATCGCGTCGGACCGGAACTCCGCACTGTACTTCGAGGGCCTTGCCACGTGGATCTACACCTTCCAGAATCACCAAGATCCATTGTCAGGTGTGTCCACACCGCGGGGATCACCTCACCTGGTCCCGCTGAGGGCCCCTCGTGCTGACCGGCGCAGCCCGCCGGCGGGAACCCCGCCGCCTGCGACTGCGGCTGCTTTCCGCCGCCACCCAGCCCGTCACCACCGGCCGCCGTCGCATCCTCCGCCTGGCAAAGCACTGGCCCTGGAGCGTGCACGGGAGCGGTCACCCCAGGTTGGCAAGGGGCGGCGTGGGTGGTGTTTGCTGTTGATTTTTGTTTAGCTTGCTTCGCGCCACATGGCCAGGGGGTCGTATTCGGTGGGGATGTGTCCTGTGTGCAGTCGCATGGCTGCTTCGCGCAGGATTTGGGGTGTCTTGTTGCCGTGTACGAAGAGGTGGTCGCCTTCGACGGTGCGCACGGTGAAGCCGGCGGGGGCGTAGTCGGCCCATTCGATGATGCCGTGCAGGGGGGAGATGGTGTCCCGGCGTGCGGCCAGGGCGAGGAGTGGGGCTTGGAGTGGGGTTCGTTCAGCGGTAAGGAGTGCTTGGGCGAGGTGTAGGTCGTCTCGCACGACGGGGAGTACGTGTTGTTCCCACAGCCGGCCGCCTTGGGCGGCTTGGGGTGGCAGGGTCTGGTGGGCGACCAGCAGTTGCAGCAGTTCACGGTCGGGCAGTTCCAGACCGGTCTGCAAGGGAGAGGCCAGGTGAGGGGCTTGAGTGGCCCCGATGACGACCAGTGCCGGGGAGGGAAGGCCGGCCCGTTCCCGGGCGCGTGCGAAGTTATAGGCCACCAGGCCGCCCATGCTATGCCCGTAAAGGATGTAGGGGTGAGTGTTGAGGGTATCACCGAGCTGTGTGTGGAGTTCTTCGATGAGCTGGTCGGCATCGGTGATCCTTGGCTCCGCCTTGCGCTGGTCACGCCCCGGCAGGGTTACGGGAACAACCTCAGCGGCCTCACCGATGATTTTCTGCCACGAGGCGAAGGCCGAAGAACCCGCGCCCGCGTGGTGGAAGCAGACCAGCTTCGGCCGCTCCAGCGAGCCACGCCGACGACGAGCAACTTCAAGATCATTATGCCGGGAGTCGGTTATCAGTCGCATGGTCTTTTTTTCCTTTCAGGGCGGAAGGTGCATCACCATGTGGTGCGATCGCCTTCTGCAAGTAACTACGGGCGGGTTGACCACGAGACCGTCCGCGCCGTGTCACAGCCCTGTGAGAGGTGCTCCAACTCCTGGACGAGCAGGGCTTAGTCGGGGCGATCCCGCTCCGTCTGTCGATACGGAACCCTATCCCCTTCACCACCCTTTCGCTAGTTAGTTAGTGGAACGATGATGGAGGGTGGCGCGGGCCTTGTCAAGCGAACTGGTCAGCGAGTGCGTGCGGCAGAAAGGCCGACCGCATCTTCGGGAAGGAGCGCCGGCGCAGGGTATCTGCGTCGCCTGCCGCAGCGGGCGGGGAAGTTCCTTCCGAGCGCAGCACCATAGCCGGGTGCGGTCGGCGTCGACGGCGGCCGCCAGGCGCTGGGCCTGGTGGGCGTGGACAGCGGTGAGTTCGGGACCGGTCAGTCCGCCGCGGACCATGTCGTCGACGTCGGCGTGCCCGTCGCCGTCGCGGAGCGCGAGCTCCTCGCACGCGGCAGCTCGGGGGTTCGTCGCATGTGGCTGCCGTAATGAGCAGCCACGGCCGCCGCCCCGGTTGTCGGGGCGGCGGCCGTGGTCGTTCATCGTGGGATGGGTCTGTACGGTCAACGGCCCTGTCTCACTTTCGGTGGTGACGGAGTGTGCCGCTATCCGAGGAGGATGCGGTGGCGAAGTAGGGTGAAGCCTGGTCGTCCGTGCATCTGACGTGCGATCCGTTTGGTTTTGGTGTTGACGCCCTCGGTGGGGCCGTTGCTGTACGGAAGCGTGAGTGCGGCGATCACTGCGTCCCGGTCTCGGTCCAGGCCCCGGGCGAAGGAGTGCAGATGGGGCAGATCGGTCGCGCGGACCTGGATGATCCAGCGTGAGAGTGCGTCGGCGTTTCCTTCGCGAGGCGTCAGGAGTTCGGCGAAGGCCCCGACAACGGAGGCCAGTTGGGTCATCTCGGGGCAGGCGGCGGTGAGCCGTGCCAGGAGGTCGTGATGTTCGGTCTTGAGGTTGTCGGGTCTGGTGAGGAGCATCCGGGCGAGCCGGCGTGGGGAGATGTGGCTGCGGTCGGCGTCCGCGCGGCCTTGGTTGATGTACTTGTGCAGGAGGTTGAGGCAGCCTTCGTAGCCGAGGGCCTTGATCTCTTCGAAGAGGCGCTTGACGGGGACGGCAGGGTCCTCGGCCCGGCGTTTGCGCAGGTGCTCGCGGTAGGGGTCGACGAGGCCGGCGCGGTATTTGGGGACGCGGAGCATCCGCTCGGGCCGGTCGGCTCGTGCGTAGCGTTTGACGGTGTTCAGGGCCAGCTGCAGACGGCGGGCGCATTCGAGCAGGCCCACGCCCTGATTGAGCAGGTCATGGACCTGGTGCCAGCGTTCCAGGGTGGTTCGGGCGGGTGGCCCGTCGTAGATGGGTGCGTCCAGTACGGTGGCCCAGCAGCTGCTGTGCGCCTTCACCTCGCTGAGGGCGGCTTCGCACAGGTTGTGCCACAGATGCCACCTGTCCGCGACCTGGACCGCGTCGGGCAGGGCGCGGCGGATGGCCTCGGCGTAGGTGGCTGAGCCGTCGCGGCACACGACCTCGATGCCCGGATGCTCGCGCAGCCACGCTTCCAGCGTGTCGGCCGTGCGGTCGGGCAGCACGTCGATCCGCTCATGGGTCTCGGCGTCGATCACCACGGTGGCATAGCGGTGCCGCCGGCGCAGGGCGAAATCGTCGACGCCGATCACGCGGGGCACCCGCCCGGTGGGCAACGGGATGCGCAGCAGGGTGCGCAGGGCCGCGTGACGGGACAGGCCCACCGCGAGTATCGCCAGCAAACGTGATCCCGCCCGGCCCGCTAACTCTTTGACCACGGCCTTGACCTGCCTGGTCAGACGAGCGGTGCGTCGCTGGTATCGTTCCAGCACCCCGGGCACCTGTTCGCGGAAGGTGTGGCGACAGCCTCGCGTGGGGCACAGCAGACGCCGCACCCGCACACGGACCACCACCCGTCGCCCGTCGACCGGAACGTCGGCCACCGTCCGCCAGTGATAGCCGTGCACCCGTCCCGACGAGGCCCCGCACACCGGGCAGACCGCGGTGTCCAGCGGCGTCCGGGCCCGCACCACGATCCGCTCACCCTCATCGGCCACATCCTCCATGACCAGCGGGGACAGACCCGAAAACACCGTCTGCACAAGCTCGTTGACATCCATCACATGAAGGTCAACGACCCTCACAACACTCCGTCACCACCGAATATGAGGCTCTGTCGCACATCCGGTGGTGACGGACGGTGATTTGACGGTCGAAGGACCCACCGATCAGGGAGACGCAGGTCAGCACGTTGCAGCGCTCGCTGTCTGGATTCGGCCGACCTGCACGGTGCCTGATCGGTGTGAGCCTGGCGTGCCAGGACGGCTTCCTCACGGCAGCGCCGTCCGCTCGTGAAACAGCCAGGTCAGGGCGTCGATCGCATGCTCTGCAACTGGCGGCGGCAGATTCTCACACTCCGTCACCACCGGATGGGAGCCAGGGCCCGGTCAACGGTGGATCTTCGAACAGGAAGTAACACCTGATGACAGACGTGATCGTCTCCGCTGAGGCCGTCGAGGAAGTGAGCCCGCGGGGGCTCCGGATGCGCTGGACGACCAGTTGATCAGCCAGCTGGTGGACCGGGCGAAGGCCGACGGGATCCAGCTGACCGGCGAGGGCGGGCTGCTGCAGCAGCTGACGAAGAGAATCCTAGAGTCGGCCCTCGAAGGCGAGATCACCGACCACCTCGGACACGAGAAGCATGAGAAGACCGGCAGTGGCAACGTCCGCAACGGCACCCGCTCCAAGACCGTCATCACCGATGTCGGCCCGGTCGAGATCGAACGAAGTCGTCGCAGACGAGCACGAGATGTTCGTCCTCAGCCTACGCTCGCACACCTTCCCGGAGCAGTTCGCGGGCTCCGCAGGAACGTACGCGCCCGGCCTGACCGACGACCCGCACTGGCCATGGGGCCCACCTCCCCGCCGAATCCGTTGGGGAAGCGGGCATTTCAGGCCGCGTGGGGGTGCAGGCGTGCGGCGCTGTGTCCCAGTCGGATGGCTCCGGCCAGCGGGATCACCATGGCGATCAGGAATATGCCGATGAATTCGGCGGAGCCGAGGCCGCGCGCGAAAGCGAACGGTGCGGCAGCCGCGGGGATCACCAGTAGGGGCGAGAGGGCGCAGATGATGCCCAGGCGCTTGTCCCGCCTGGTCCATGCTGTAGAGCGCCAGATCCGCACGGCGGCAAGGACGGCCAGTACGAGGCCGATACCGAGGACCCAGAACGGGGCGGCCAAAACCATCATGCCCAGGGTCAGAGTGGTGCGCACGCTGCCTTCCGGCTGCAGCGGCTTGACGCCGGGCTCTTCGGCGATCGCGGCGGCGGCGATCTCCCGGGGGGTGCCGAGCTGGTCCAGAGCCTGCTGGACCGCCGCGTCATCGGCGCCCTGCGGCAGCACAGACTCGATGTGCTCGCGCAAGTCTGCCATCAGGTCACGGCGCCGGTCGTCGGGTAGCACTGCCCCCTCTGTGTCGACCGAGGCCAGGTAAGCGCGAACCAGCGGGTGAGTCAGGGCGTTGCTCATGATTCAGCTCCAGAAACGAGGAAACGGTCAACAGCATCACGGAAACTGTGCCAGTGCTCGGAAAACTCCTCCAGGGCTTGCCGGCCCTGGTCGGTCAGCTCGTAGTACCTGCGAGACGGCCCGCTGGCCGACTCCATTAGGAACGTGTCTGCCAGGCCACTTCTACGCAGACGGGACAGCAGCGGATACAGCGTCCCCTGGCTGGTCGCCATGACTGGCGTATCCGCAAGAGTCTCCAGCAGCTCCACCCCATAGCGAGGCCTGTCACGTAGCAACGCCAGGACGCAGTACTCCAGCACGCCCTTGCGTAGCTGGCTCACACCGCGGGCCTCCATGGGATTTCTTGCTTTGCCAGCTACCATGCATTGCATACTACGCCGATGGGTCAACCCCGGGCCAGCTGGAGTGCGGCGGAAACCACGCACCAGTCGTCGCGCAGCGACCGTAGAGAACCGATGCCACCATCTACTGGCAACCACGCCGTGCTGCGGCCCCGCGCAACCCGCATCCTCCCGCCGGACGTCGAGTCGTAGCGAGCCGCCCAGCTCTAAGATCATCCCGTAGCGGGTTTCTGGTGTATCTGCGAACCGCCGCGAATCGCATCTGATGCGAACTAGCCTCAATACCAGTAACTTAGGGTGTTTTTGTTCGCTTGACCCGTTTGGGCTTGGTGGCATCGACAACGGTGATGGCCGGAACGCGTGGGTGGTCTGTAACGCGGTGGGCGGCGCGTTTGAGGGGCCAGCTGGCGATTTTGCGTTTGATGACGCGGAGGTTGGACCGGCGGTGTCGCGCGTCAGACTGAACCGTTCCGGGTTCGGTAGAGATCTCAGTTGTTGGTTGTGACCTGGGGTTTTGTGGTTGCCCGGTAGTGGTTGTTCTCGTATTCGACGGGCGGGACGTGGCCTATCTCACTGTGGAGTCGTCGGTGGTTGTACCAGTCGACGTACTCGGCGGTGGCGAGCTCGACGTCGGACAGCGTCTTCCACGGCCGTCGGGGCTTGATCAGCTCGGTCTTGAACAGCCCGATCGTGCTCTCCATCAGGGCATTGTCGTAGGCGTCGCCGACCGAGCCGATCGAGGCGGCGATACCGGCGGCGTCCAGGTGCTCGGCGAGCCGGAAACTCGTGTATTGCGACCCGGCATCGGAGTGATGGATCAACTCACCTGGCTGGACTGGATGTTGATCACGGTCGCGCTGCCAGATCGCCATCTCCAGGGCGTCCAGCACGAAGACCGTCTCCTTCACGGTGGCGGCCGACCAGCCGACGATCCGGCGGGAGAAGGTGTCCACGACGAAGGCGACGTAGACGACGCCGGCCCACGTTCTGACATGGGTGAAGTCCGCGACCCAGCAGCGGTTCGGGGCGCCGGCGACGAAGTTGCGGTCCACGAGGTCGGGAGCCCGCCCGGCCTGGCCGCCGGGAAGCGTGGTGATCACGCGTTTGCCGCGGACCGCGCCGGTGATGCCGAGCTCGCGCATCAGGCGTTCGACGGTGCAGCGGGCCACGGCCTGGCCCTGCCGGTTCAGCTCCCGCCAGATCTTCCTCGCCCCGTAGACGCGGTAGTTGGCGTCGTAGACGTGCTGGATCAGTTCCTTCAGCTCGCCGTCCCGCACGGTCCTGGCGGACGGCGCGGTCCGGCGTCTGCGGTGGGCATAGTAGGTGGAGGAGGCGATCCTGCAGTCGTGCATCGTCAGCACGCGGCAGATCGGCTCGACGCCGCCGAAGCGGGCCTTGTGCTCGTCGATGAACGCTACGAGCGTGTGTGTGGCCGGTCGAGCTCGGCCGCGAAGAAAGACGCCTTAGCCTCGCCGTTTCGGTTGGGGCGGTGAGGCGTCGCTGAGGGGCAACTGTCGGGTGACCGATGCGATTTCGGTGTTCGGACATGGCGGAGTCCCGGCGCGGTGGTCGGGTTCTCCAGGATCCTTCGGGTCGTGGCGGGCAGGGTTGCCGGTCAGTCGGCGGGACGGGGCAGTGCTGCGAGGCGATGGAAGGCCGTGGCCAGTTCGTGTCTCCAGGGCCAGGTCGCTGATATCCGCAAGCGCAGGCGTCGGCCGCCGCGGGTGAGGCGGGCGGCGACGTGCAGCAGCCGGTAGCGGAGCTTCTTCGGCTCGGCGGTGGCCAGCTCCCCGTCCAGCAGCAGGACACGGGTCCAGGCCATCAGGTCGATCGCCGTGAGGCTGAGTTCGAGCCAGACGGTGTTGATGGCGAAGTCGCGGGAGGGGAAGCGGCCGAAGCCGGTGGTTTTGCCGCACCGGATGTGGTCCTCGACGCATGCATGCCCGCGGTGACGGACCTCCAGGAACTGGGCGGAACCACCACCGGAGTAGGGGGTGTCGGTGAGGAACACCTGATGCCGCAGGCCCTCGTCGAGGTCGAACAGGGACAGCTGGGCGCCGGGGTGCGGGCGCTCGCGGCGCACGATGATGCGGGTGCCGACGGGGTAGCCGGTCAGGTCGACCATGTCGGTCAGCTCGGCGACCTCGGCGCCATCACGCAGCGTCCCGTCCTGGTCCAGGGCGGGATGCCAGAGGCGGTCGGGCAGGGCCCGGACAGCGCGGCGGACCGGCTCGGTGATGGCGTATCCGACCGAGAAGAAGGTACGAATTCCTCGTTTCCGCACGTCGCGGATGTGGGCGAGGAAGGCTTTCGCGGATCCGGCGCTGTCGGCGCGGACCAGGATGTCGGTGCCGTGCCGGTGAGCGTCGGGGATCTGCGCGAGCGCCTGGTCGAGGACCGTGATGTGGTCGCTTGCGGTGTTGGCTCCGGAGTTCCCGGGCCGAAGCCGCCCCGACACGGCCTCGCCGGTGTTCGCGAGGAAACACAGCAGCGGATGGAAGCCGAAGCCGCCCTTATAGGTGGGTGCGGCCTGTTCCTTTTCCGAGTGGCAGGTGACCAGCGTGGCGTCGAGGTCCAGGACCAGGCCGGGAAGTTCTCGTCCGCCGGCCCGAGCAGCAGGTATGCCCTCGCCGGTCTCGGCGGCCTGCATCCAGGCGACTTCCCGGGCTGAAGCGCGGGCCGCTCGCAGCGAAGCGAGTGCAGCCTCGTCGGTGTCGGCGAGCAACCGCCAAGCCGTGGGCGTGGAGGCGACCGGGCCGAACACCTCGCCCTGGTCCCGCAGCACGGCCAGATCCGCGATCGCCTCACCGCCGTCGGCGAGCATCACCGCGAGATCGGTGGCGACCCGGCCCGGATCATGCCCGGTCCCGCGCGGCCGAAGCGGCCTGAGAGCGGCGGAGTACGCGGCGGTCAGCCCGGTGGCATCGGCAAGATCCGCCAGCAACCGTGCCCCGGCATGCCCGACCACCCCCGAACCATCGGCACTGACATGGACCTTGGGACGCAACCCGATAGCCTGCACGTAGAAAGTGCCCTCCGCCTGGACCGACAGAACCCCTCAGCAAGGTTCATCGTCCCAGGTCAGGAAGGCACTTTCGCGTTTCCGCCCCAAAGCCAGCCGTACCCAACCGAAACGGCGAGGCTAGATTCAACCGGTCAAGGCAACACTCTCGGCTGGTGTGCGGAACCCCAGGCACTTTCGCGGACGGTTGTTGAGCTTCGTCGCGATGGCGTCAAGGTCGTACTGGCTGAAGGTCGACAGGTTCGTTCCTTTGGGCAGGTACTGCCGTAGCAACTTGTTGGTGTTCTCGTTGGTGCCACGTTGCCAGGGGCTACGCGGTGCTGCGAAGAACACGTCGACACCGGTGTCAGCGCTGAGACGCTTATGGGCTGCCAATTCCATGCCGCGATCCCAGGTCAGCGTGCCGCGTAGACGGGGATCCATGCGTGCGTAGGTCTCGGCCAGAGCGGGAACGACCACGGTGGTATGGCGACTGGCGAGCTTCACGACCTTGAGAAACCGCGTCTTCCGGTCGACCAGTGTGGCGACCTGGCTGTTGTTCGAGCCGATCACCAGATCGCCTTCCAGGTGTCCGGCTTCGCTGCGGTCCCTGGGGCCGCTCCTCGATCGGTCGGGCATCGATGATCTGTGAACGCCACTGTCCCTTCACCGTGTGACGCTTGTTCTTCCGGATCGGGCGGCCAGTTCGCAGGCGTTTGCACAACTCGCGGGGCACCACTTTCCATCGGGTGGTGTAGAGCGACCGGTAGATCGTCTCGTGGCTGATCCGCAGACCCGGGTCGTCACTGTGATGTAGACGCAGATGCCCGACGATCTGTTCCGGCGGCCACTCCTCCCTCAGCAGGGTCAGCACCGTCTGCCTCAACGCGGGCCTGCGGGTGAGCAGGCACTGTTTCGGACGTCGGGTGTCGGCGACGCTTGAAATGTGAGCCGATTCCGGCGGGTGAAAAATGACCCTCCGCTGCGTCAGTTGATGTTGGTCATTCCCCAGTGTTGGCCGCGGGAACCCGTCCGAGGTCGCGGCCGCGCATGCGGTAGCTGTCACCCTTCAGCGAGATGACCTCGGCATGGTGAACGAGGCGATCGATCATCGCGGCGGCAACGGTGTCGTCGCCGAAGACTTCGCCCCAGCGTCCGAAGGGCTTGCTGCTGGTGACGATCACCGAGGCGCGTTCGTAGCGGCCCGAGATGAACTGGAAGAACAGGTTCGCGGCCTCGGGTTCGAAGGGGATGTAACCCACTTCATCGACCACGATCAGCGGGATCCGGCGCGCGCCTTGCGGGGCACGGGAGCGATTCCTCCATGGTGCTTGAGGACGGTGAACACCGAGCCCGGCGGCTTGCTGATCTGTCTCGAGATGACGCTGATCGACTCCCCGGACCTCCACCGCCGCCACAGGTCGGCCTTCATCTCGTCCGACATCCCCGGCCGACCCAGTCTTGCCACGTATACCGTCCTCAACCAGCGCTGTTGCTCTGACCGGTTGAATCTAAGAGGATGTCTCACGTGGTGAGTTTTGCGAGCTTCTTGTAGCAGGTCAGGGCCGCCGCGAGTCCGAGGAAGGCCAGGAAGTGGCTGCCCTTTCGCTCGTATCGGACGGTCAGGCGGCGGTAGCCGAAGAGCCAGGAGATCGACCGTTCGATCTTCCAGCGGTGCCGGCCGAGACGCTCGCTGGACTCGATGCCGGGCCTGGCGATGCGCGGGACGATGCCCCGCTCGCGCAGCCACTTCAGCCTCTCGGCGGAGTGGTACGCCTTGTCGGCACGGAGCCTGCCGGGGCGGCGTCTACGGGGACCGCGCCTCGAGCGGATGGCGGGTATGCCCAGGACCAGCGGCAGCAGCGCCTGGCTGTCATGAACGTTCGCGCCAGAGACGCCAAGAGCGAGGGGTAAGCCTTGCGCGTCGGACAGTACGTGGAGCTTGCTGCCCTTCTTGCCCCGGTCGACCGGATTGCGCCCGGTCAGCGATCCCCCTTTTTCGTACGGACCGAGGCCGCGTCCACGATCGCCGAGGTCCAGTCCACCTCACCACGGGCCCCGAGTTCGTCCAGAACGGCCCGATGCAGCCGCCGCCACAGCCTGTCCTTGGTCCAAGCGGAGAACCGGCGGTGCGCGGTGGCCGGCGAGACACCGAAAGTCTCCGGCAGATGGCGCCAGGCACAGCCGCTGGTCAGCACGTACACCACAGCCGTGAACGCTGCTCGCTCATCGACCGGGGCCGTGCCTCCACCCTGCGGACGGGAAGTAAACGAAGGCAACAACGGTGCGACGAGCGACCAGAGTTCGTCAGGAACCAACCGCTGCGACAAACCAACAACCATGGCAAAGCATCATGCCGCATCCACCTAACGCCACGTGAGACACCCTCTAAGACGGCCTTCTCCGAAGGAGAGCGACCGGTGAGTACGGTATGCCGGTTCATCCACGCGGAGAAGGCGAACTACCCGGTCACGCTGCTGTGCAAGGCGATGAAGACCGCCCGGTCCACGTACTACGCGTGGGTCGCCCGGGCCGAGGCCCGTGAAGCGCGGGGACGGGCGGATGAGGCCCCGGCCCACGAGATCACGGTGATCCACGTCGCCTCCCGGCGGAACTACGGTGTCCCGCGCGTCACCGCTGAACTGCGCCGCCGGGACCGGGTGGTCAACCGCAAAAGGGTGGAGCGGGTCATGCGGGAGCACGGCATCGCCGGGAACAGCCGGCGCACCGGACGTCGCAGCCTGACCAAGGCCGACACCACGGCCGCCCCGTCGCCGGACCTGATCGGCCGGGACTTCACCGCCACCCGGCCCGGCACGAGGACCGTCGGAGACATCACCTACATACCCACCGCCGAGGGCTGGCTCTACCTCGCCTCCTGGCTGGACCTGGCCACCCGCGAAGTGATCGGTTACTCGATGGCCGACCACCACCGCGCCGAACTCGTTGTCGACGCCCTCGACATGGCCGCCGCGCTGGGCCGTCTGGAACCCCGCTGCGTGATCCACAGCGACCGCGGATCGGAATACACGTCCGATCAACTCCGAAGCAGAATCCGCGAGTTGGGGCACCGGCAAAGCATGGGCAGGACCGGGAGCTGCTTCGACAACGCCGCCGCGGAGAGCTTCTGGGCCGTTCTCAAAGAAGAGATCGGCACCCGCTTCTGGCCCGACCGGGCCACCGCCCGCGCCGACATCTTCGACTTCGTCGAGACCTTCTACAACAGACGTCGCCTGCGCAAGCACATCCACTGGCGCTACCTCACACCCCACGAGACGCGCCTGCGCTACCAGCAAGATCAGGCCCTCGCGGCGTAACAACACCGTGTCCAAGATCACGGGGAAACTTGAGGCGGGCTGCGCCGGTGACGATGCCCCCCGGTGCGCACTCGCGCGTTTCCCCTTGACCACGGCCCATGTCAAGGGGAACTTCCTCACCCAGCCTGGTCCACCGCATTGAGTGCATCCGATGGGCCACACCCCCGCCATCGGCCGCCCGGTACGCATCGTGCTGCGCATCGGATGCATGATGCGCCGGGTGGATGCGCACCGACTCCACCGGATACGCACCTGCCCGCACGGCGGTGTGGCTACCAGTGCGCAGTCGCCCCGGAGTGCGCCGCGCGGGCCCGCTCCGGGTGCTCATCGTGCTCGCCTGCAGAGTGCTGGCGAGGTCCGCGGGTCGTCGGCGAGGACCCGTCCGGTACAGCGGTAGCGACGGAGACCGCAGTCGGTGCCTTTCCGCGACAGGCGGGTTCGCGCACGACGGAGTTCATGCTGTCGGTCGGTGAGGGGAAGATCCTCCAGTTCAAGAAGAAACCCCCGATCGCCGCTGTGGAACGCCCTCGACGCGGATGTCACGCAGGTGGACGTCCAGCTCCAGCGCTCCGCTATGGGTGCTGTCTCGCAGATCGTGGTGACGGACAACGGCCACGGCATGACGCCGGACCGGGCGCGTGAGTCCTTTCACCGCTACGGCGAGACGTGGAAGGCCGGCAAGACATACACCGAGGGTGCTACCCGTGTCCTGCACGGCCGAAACGGCGAAGGACGCCTGCTGCGGCACCGGCGCGGACGAACAGCGCTCGATCTTCCGTCGTCATGCCCACTCGGCTCCGAGTTCGGCGCGCCCACCGGCGGGAGGCCACGCACTCTGAGCTCTCCAGAGCCGGGTCTGCTCCTCCCGCACGCTGGGCCGACGCTCCACGATGCGTCCGAAGTAGGTGCCGGTTGCGTTGCCCCGGTCGATGCGCCGCAGTCGCGGGCGTCGTTACCTCTGGCTTCCATTCCTCCCGGCCGTGGAGTCAGGGCCGGAACGTGTTGACCGGGGCCTGGGAGGTGAGGAACAGGCCGGCTGCGCGAGCAGCCAGCACAATGCCTGCTTCGCTGGTGCACAACTTACGACACAAACCACCGATCGCACGCGACACTGCTAGTTTGCTGCGTCTCAACTCGGTAGTCATGCTTTCTCTGTCGTAACCCGCCCGGAGGTAGTCGAGCACCAATTCTTCGCTGGGGGAGAGGTAGGGACGCCATCCATTTTCCCTCGCGGGTGCGGGTGCGGGTGCTTCCACGCGTCTTACGGGCTGCGGCTTGCTGCGCGCCGCCCCCTTGGCCCGTGATCGATATCTCACCGCCTTTCGTTCGTCATCGGTCTCACCTCCCCAGATCCCGAACTCGCCGTGCTCGCGGGCCCATTGACGACATTCAGACGTCACGGGGCAGCCGTGGCACAACGCCACGGCCGAGGCAGGCCGACGGGTGTCGCCTTCCAAAGGATGGAAGATTAGAGGGGCTTTCGTGCAGGGAACTCGGCGGATGAGCCCTGCCAGAAAGGGAGGAGCGCACAACGTCGACGATTTCTTCATCTCTCTCCAACCTTCTCCAGATCCAGTGGCGTCGATCGTGCGCACGTAATTGAGGCTTGACGCCTTCAGCGACGCAACTTCTGCGCTGAAGAGCCAATATTCCCAGAAGGGCAACCCTCTCCCCTGAAGGGAATTCAATCTCGCGCGGTCCGATGATGGTACGTCATCATGCCAAGCCACAGGGGTCGCCCATCACCTTGAACCCTGATAATGCAATGCTCAATTTAAGCTCAAATGTGGTGGACGGCGGTAGCATCCCCTGTGCTTAAGTTTTCCCCAACCGAGGAGGACGGAGCAAGAAGCCGATGAGCGGAGTGTCAGTGACCAAGGGCGACGAAGCCGTACCCGCTGCGGGCGACCTGGTCGTACTGAGCGACGTGAACAAGCACTTCGGCGCGCTGCATGTGCTCCAGGACATCGACCTGACGATCACCCGCGGCGAAGTCGTGGTCGTGATCGGACCGTCCGGGTCCGGAAAGTCCACGCTGTGCCGCACCATCAACCGACTGGAGACCATCGACTCCGGCTCGATCACGATCGACGGCAAGCCGCTGCCCCAGGAAGGCAAGGAGCTCGCACGGCTCCGCGCCGACGTGGGCATGGTGTTCCAGTCGTTCAATCTCTTCGCGCACAAGACCGTGCTGGAGAACGTGACGCTCGGCCAGGTCAAGGTGCGCAAGACGGACAAGAAGGCCGCCGAGGAGAAGGCGCGGGCGCTGCTCGACCGGGTGGGGGTCGGCGCGCAGGCCGACAAGTACCCCGCCCAGCTCTCCGGCGGTCAGCAGCAGCGCGTCGCGATCGCACGGGCGCTGGCGATGGGTCCGAAGGTCATGCTCTTCGACGAGCCGACGTCGGCTCTCGACCCCGAGATGATCAACGAGGTTCTCGAGGTCATGCAGCAGCTGGCGCGGGACGGGATGACAATGGTGGTCGTCACCCACGAGATGGGCTTCGCCCGATCCGCCGCCAACCGGGTCGTGTTCATGGCGGACGGCAAGATCGTCGAAGAGGCAACGCCCGAGGAGTTCTTCAGCAACCCGCGCAGCGACCGGGCCAAGGACTTCCTGTCGAAGATCCTTCACCACTGAGTCCTGGATCAGCTGATCCACTACTTCGCGTCAACATAGGGAAGTCACATCATGAAGCTTCGCAAGGTCACCGCCGCTTCGGCCACCGTGCTCGCGCTCGCCCTGTCTGCCACGGCCTGCGGCTCCGACAACGGCAAGGACAGCGGCAGCACCGGCACCTCCGGCGGCGACAAAATCACGGTCGGTATCAAGTACGACCAGCCCGGCCTCGGCCTGAAGACGCCGGACGGCAAGTTCACCGGCTTCGACGTCGACGTCGCGAAGTACGTCGCCAAGGAGCTCGGCTACGACGAGAAGGACATCGAGTTCAAGGAGACGAAGAGCGCCGACCGCGAGACCGCGCTGGCCCGCGGCGACGTGGACTTCATCGCCGCCACGTACTCGATCACCGACGAGCGCAAGCAGAAGGTCGACTTCGCCGGCCCGTACCTGCTCGCCCACCAGGACCTGCTGATCCGCGCCGACGACAACATCAGCAAGGGTGACGACCTCAACGGCAAGAAGCTCTGCTCGGTCACCGGCTCCACCTCCGCGCAGAACGTGAAGAAGGACTTCGCGCCGAAGGCCCAGCTGAAGCAGTACGGCACCTACTCCCAGTGCCTCGGCGCCCTCCAGAGCGGCGCCGTCGACGCGCTCACCACCGACGACTCGATCCTCGCCGGCTACGCCTCCCAGGACCAGTACAAGGGCAAGTTCAAGATCGCCGGCCTCAAGCTGAGCAACGAGAACTACGGCATCGGCGTCAAGAAGGGCGACGCCGAAATGGTCAAGAAGATCAACGCCGCCCTCGAGAAGATGGTCCAGGACAAGTCCTGGGACGCGGCCGTGACGGCCAACTTCGGCCCGGCCAACTACCAGAACGAGCCCGCCCCGAAGATCGGCAACATCGTTAAGTGAAGCAGGGCTGACGAGGCGCGCCGCCGCTGACGGCGGCGTGCCGCGCCCTCCTACACGCGGAAGCGCGGGAGATCGTGTTCGACTTTCTTGAAGGTTACGACTTGCTCGGGGCGTTCTGGATGACGGTGAAACTCACCGTCATCTCCGGAATCGGCTCCCTGGTGCTCGGCACCGTCCTCGCCGCGATGCGAGTGAGCCCGGTGCCTCTGATGCGCGCGTTCGGCACCGTCTATGTGAACGTGGTCCGGAACATCCCCCTGACGGTGATCATCGTCTTCTCCTCGGTCGGTCTCGCCGACACCCTCGGCATGACCCTGGGGGTTCCCGACGACTTCGAGGCTCTGCCGTTCCGGCTGGCTGTCCTCGGGCTCTCGGTCTACACCGCGGCCTTCGTCTGCGAAGCCGTGCGGTCCGGCATCAACACCGTGCCGGTCGGACAGGCGGAGGCGGCACGCGCTCTCGGTCTGAGCTTCACCCAGGTCCTGACGACCATCGTGCTCCCGCAGGCCTTCCGCTCGGTCATTGGTCCACTCACGAACGTGCTGATCGCGCTCACCAAGAACACCACCGTCGCAGCGGCCATCGGCGTCGCGGAGGCGGCTCTCCTGATGAAGGAGATGATCGAGAACGAGGCACAGCTGGTCCTCATCTCGGCGGTCTTCGCCTTCGGCTTCGTGGTTCTCACCCTTCCCACCGGACTCATCCTCGGCTGGGTCGGCAAGCGCATGGCGGTGAAGCGATGACGTCCGTCCTCTACGACGCTCCGGGCCCCCGGGCCAAGCGCCGCAACATCGTCTACACGGTCGCCTTCCTCGCCGCGCTCGTGCTGGGCATCTGGTGGGTCCTGAGCGTCCTGGGCGACAACGGGCAGCTCGAGTCGTCCCTGTGGAAGCCGTTCACCGAGGCTCAGGCCTGGACGACCTATCTCCTGCCCGGCCTCGGCAATACGCTGAAGGCAGCAGCCCTCGCCATGGTCATCGCGCTTCCGCTGGGTGCGGTCTTCGGCATCGCCCGGCTCTCCGACCACCGCTGGGTCCGCATCCCCGCCGGGGTCGTCGTGGAGTTCTTCCGCGCCATCCCGGTCCTCCTCCTGATGCTGTTCGCGAACCAGCTCTACGCGAACTCCGACGCCATCAGCAGCGACATCCGCCCCCTGTACGCCGTGGTCACCGGCCTCGTGCTGTACAACGCGTCGGTCCTCGCAGAGGTCGTCCGCGCAGGCATCCTGTCGCTGCCCAAGGGCCAGACGGAGGCTGCCAAGGCGATCGGCCTGCGCAAGGGCCAGACGATGACGAGCGTCCTGCTCCCCCAGTCCGTCACCGCGATGCTGCCCGCACTGGTCTCCCAGCTCGTCGTGATCGTCAAGGACACCGCGCTCGGCGGCGCACTGCTGGCCTTCACCGAGCTGCTCAGCGCTCAGGGCACGCTGGCCGCGAACTACGCGAACACCATCCCGAGCTTCATCGTCGTCGCGGTGATCTTCATCCTCCTCAACCTCCTGCTCACGAGCTTCGCCTCCTGGCTGGAGGGCAGGCTGCGACGGGCCAAGAAGAGCACGGGCGCGGTCCTGACCGCACCCGGCGGCGCGGAGGAGCCCGTCGGGGAGCCCGGAGTCGCCAAGACCGACAACGGGCGGGCCGTCTGACGGTTCATCGGATGTCCGACCGCTGAAGGGCGGTGGCCATATGGCCGCCGCCCCTCGCCGCACCCCGGTGTCGCTTGACGCAGGCAGCGGCAGTGAGTTGCATACGTTCTGTGATCGCGCACCGGGCTCCCTCCGCACTTCTTCGCACGACCCTTCGCGCCCGAGGAGTCACCTCGTGGACCCGGTGATCGTGGTCGGGGCGGGCCCGGTCGGCCTGGCCCTGTCCCTGGCCCTCGCGTCCCAGGGCGTCCCCTCCGTCGTGCTCGACGAGAGCAACGGAAAGGACGAGCCGCGCCCCGCCCGCACCGTCGTCCTGCGCGCGGACACGGCCGCCCTGGTGGAACGGCTCGGCTGCGGCACCCTGCGTGACGACGGCGTCCGTTGGACGGGCTGGCGGTCGATGCGGCGCAGGCAGGAGGTGCGGCACCTGCCTCTCGGCGACGGCCTCACGCCCGCTCCGCTGCATATCCCGCAGCACGCGCTCACCCGCGGCCTGCGGGACGCGGTCACCGAGCAGCGCCTCGTACGGCTCGTCACCGACAGCCGCCTCGACTCGCTGGAGCAGGACGGCGGCGGCGTCACCGCGCACAGCCGCGGCCCCTCGGGCACCTGGTGGCGGGGCAGCCATCTCGTCGGCTGCGACGGCGCCAGGTCGACGGTCCGCAAGCTCCTCGGCATCCGCTTCCCCGGCCGTACGGCGGTGGAACGCCATGCGGTGGCCGCCCTGCGCACCGAACTCCCGTGGTCCGGCGAGGCGTTGCTGCACCGCCGTCCGCCGTGGTCGTCGGGGGGCGACGAGGTCGTCGCGCGCCCCCTGCCGGACGGCGTGTGGCGCCTGGACTGGCTGCTGCCGCCGCGCGGCGAACTGGTCACCCCGGAGGCGCTGGTGGCCCGGGTGCGGGACACCCTGGCGGGCTGGTGCGGCAACACCCCGCCGTACGAGCTGATCGACACCGGCGTCTACACCCTTCACCACCGGCTGGCCCGCCGCTGGCGCGTCGACCGGGCCTTCCTCGCCGGCGATGCCGCGCATCTGCTCGGTGCCCTCGGCACGCAGGGGGTCGACGAGGGGCTGCGGGACATCGGCAACCTGGCCTGGAAGCTGGCGCAGGCCTGGCACCACGGGGCCTCCGACACCCTGTTGGACAGCTACCAGGACGAGCGCCGCACCGCCGTCGCCGCACGGCTTCGCGCCGCCGACCAGTCGCTGCCGATACTGCGCAGCGGCAGCGGTCTGCGGACCTACCTGCCCGGAGCGGCGCGTGGCCACGACATGATGCTCACCGACGGCCACCTCGGTCAGGGCGCGCTCGGCGCGCCCCCCGTCTACGGCCACTCGGTGCTCACGCCCGAAGCGGTGGCCCCGTCGGCCGCGGTCGCCACCGAGGCGGGTGCCCCCGTCGAGGACGTGCGGGTGACGGCTCCTGACGGCACGGCCGCACGTCTGTGGGACCGGCTGGGGCGAGGCCGCCTCCTCGTCGTCCTCGTCGCGCCGGGCACCGGCGTGTGGGACCGGCGGCACTGGGTGAGCGCCGGAGTGATGCCGAGGCTGGCGGAGGCCGTCGCCGGGCTTCCCGTGCATCGTCTCCCTCTTCAGCCTCTGTCAGAAACTCTCGGCGAGGGCATTGTCGTAACTCGAGCCGACCCTGCCCATGCTCCTGCGGATGCCGTGCCGGTCGCAGACCTGGGCGAACGCGGCCGAGGTGTACTGCGAACCCCTGTCCGCGTGGAAGATCACCCCGGAGATGTCGCCACCGCGGGCCGCGACCGCGGCCTGGAGCGCGTCGATGACGAGTTCGGCCCGCATGTGCGGGGCCATCGAGTAGCCGAGCACCCGGCGCGAGCGGATGTCGATGACGCAGGCGAGATAGAGCCACACGGCGCCGACCTGTACGTATGTGATGTCGCCGCACCACTTCTCGTCCAGAGCCCCGGCGGCGAAGTCCCGCTGGACCAGGTCCGGCACTGGTGGCGCGAGCCGGTCTGCGACGGTGGTGCGCTTCTTCCTGCGCAGGTGGCGGCCGACGATGTTGTGCTTGCGCATCAGCCTGGCGACCCGCTTGCGGTTGACGGTGTGGCCGAAGCCGCGTAATTCGGCATGGATGCGCTACGCGCCGTAGTTCCCGCGGTGTTCGGCATGAATCTCGCGGATCTCGGTGACCAGGGCGTCCTCAGCGGTCTGCCGCTCGGCCCGCGCCTCGGCCCCGGCGATCCACCGGTAGTAGCCGGAGCGGGAGATTCCCGGTACCCGGCATATCCGCTTGATGCCGAAGGCCTCGGCGTGGGCGGAGACGAAGTCCCAAGCGGCGGTCTTCACTTCATCTCCCGGGCGAAATAGGCCGCTGCCCGGCGAAGGATCTCCCGCTCCAGCTGCCATTCCTTCTCGTTCTTCAGCAGCCGGGCATTGTCTGCCCGCAGCCGGGCCCGCTCGGCCTCGGTCTCCTGGGACGCAGCGGCGGCAGGCGGTGCGTCGGCGTTACGCACCCAGCTGCGGAGCGTCTCGGGGTTGACATCCAGATCGGCCGCGACGTCCTTGAACGTCCTTCTGCCGGCCGAAGCCCGCCACAACGCGATCGCGTCGGACCGGAACTCCGCACTGTACTTCGAGGGCCTTGCCACGTGGATCTACACCTTCCAGGATCACCAAGATCCATTGTCAGGTGTGTCCACACCGCGGGGATCACCTCAGTACACCCCGACCCGGGAGGGCAGGTCCCGCAGCCTGCGCTGCACACTCCGGGTCTCTTCCAGGACCGCGTCGACCAGCTCGAACGGCAGAACCTGGGTCAACTCGCCCAGATGGCCGGGAGCGAAGCGGCCCCCGGCCACGGTGAGGCTTCGGGTCACGGTCGTCAGACCGGGCGGCAGGGCGCAATGGCGTGCAGGCAACGGAGCTCCGTAACGGCAGAAGTCTTGGCGGACTACCTGCTCCAACGGGACTCCGTTGCCCTTGTTCCCCGCTCCATCACGGAACACCCGCCAACTCGCTTGCCACCAGCGCGAATCCGTTAACTACCCAGCCTTGGGTCAAGGCCCACCGGGCTGACGCCGCACAGGGCGGCGAAGGATGCCTCGTCGGTGATGCGGTCAGGGTTGTCACCTGCGGTGATGAGGAGGACTGCGGCGCTGTCGGGCCCGACACCGACCAGGTCCAGCATCTGGGGCCGGCAGGAGCGGACGGCCCTGGTGGTGCGTCGGGTGAGCTCTTTGACCTCGCCGGACAGGTGCTGGATTCTGCGGGCGAGCAGGCGCATGGTGAAGACGGCCTCGCCCCGGTCATGGGAATCGAGGGTCGCGCAGGTGGCGACCAGCGCAGGATTGCTCAGACCTGTGAGCAGTTCGCGCAGGTCCGGGTCGATGGCCAGCAGGACGGCCTTGAGCTGGTTCAGCGCCTGGGTACGGGCCTTGACGGCCGATTCCTTGGCCAGTCGCAGGACCCGCATGTCCGCTGCGGGGCCGTCCGCGGTCTTCGGCACGGTGGTGGCGCGCCCGGACAGCAGTGCGCGAGCGGCTGCGTCCGCGTCGACGGCATCCGTCTTGCCACGTTTGCGCCGGGTGGCACGGTCGGGCTGGTTGACTTCGACGACCTCGATGCCTTCCCTGCGCAGGGACCGCGTCAGCGCGGTTCCGTAGGATCCGGTGCATTCGACACCGGCCCGATGCAGGGTGCCGAACGACCTTGCCCACACCAGTAGTTGGCGATATCCGGTGGCGGTGGTCGGGAACTCCTGGTGGGCGAGCAAGGCACCCAGGGTGGTGATGACAGCGGCGACGTGGACGTCCTTGTGGGTGTCCACCCCGAGGACCACCTCCTCGACCGGGTCCGGGACTCGCTGCGCGGGCAGCGTCGGCTGGGGCATGCTGGTGACGGTCACGAGGCTCCCTTGGACTGGGTCTGGTGGCTGACGCCGGTCCGGTGGGCGGTCAGAACTGTGACGGTGCTTTGTGCGGCAAAGCCCCTATCGGGACACGTTCACCGGGCCGGCGGCAGTACGCACCGCAGAGGGCCGGAGCCGACAGTTCTACACCAAGGCACCTCGGCCAGTTGTCGCACGGGTCAGGCTCCGGCCCCCTGCGGCACCCCATGATCCTCACAGTTGTCACACACCAGGTGCACATCCAGTTCGGTGGGCACGGCCTTGTCTATGGTGACCAGGAACTTCTTGAACTCGATGGCCCGGTGGCGGCGGTGGAGTTCGCTGATGACGGTGCCGTCGGCGATGTTGAAGGCAGCGAACAGGCTGGTGATGCCGTGCCGCAGATAGTCGTGGGTGCGCCGCTCCGGCATGCCTGGCATCATCGGAAGCACAGGCTGGGACCGGTCCAGCGCCTGGATCTGGCTCTTCTCATCGACGCATAACACCACTGCCTTCTCAGGCGGGTTGTGATACAAGCCGACGACATCGACGACCTTCTCGATGAACTGCGGGTCGGTGGAAAGCTTGAAGGAGTCCTGCAGGTGCGGCTTGAGGTCGAACCTCTTCCAGATCCGTCCGATGGTGGACTTCGACAGTCCGGTGCGGGCGGCCGTGGAGGCGCGCGACCAGTGCGTGTCCTTGCCCGGTGCGGATTCCAGCGTCGCGATGATGACGTCTTCGACCTGGTCGAGCAGGATCGAGGGCGGCCGACCGGTTCGCGGTTCGTCCTGCAGGCCGTCGAGGCGATCGGCCACGAAACGGGCCCTCCAGCGGTCCACGGTCGACTGGTCCACCCCCAGATCGGCTGCGACCTGCTTGTTCGTCACGCCCTCGGCGCACCGCAGCACGATCTTCGCCCGCAACGCGAGGTACTGGGCGGTCTTCGCCCGCCTCGCCCAGCGCACCAGCTGGGCCCGCTCGCCCTCGGTCAGGACCAGCGCAGACTTCGGCCGGCTGATAGGGCCCTCGTCCTCAAGCCCCGCCAGCCGCTCAGCGGCGAACTTCCCGCGCCACTTGCGGACCGTCTTCACGCCGACGCCAACGGTATGCGCCGCACCCGCATTCGACATCCCATCAGCGCACGCCAGGATGATCCGGGCCCGCTCAGCCGTGCGTCGGTCCGGCAGCCCCGCCCGGCGCACAAGTTCGACACGCTCGTCCTCGGAAAGAACGATCTCCACAGCAGCAGGGCCTCGATGCGCCATGAAAAGAAGGTAGCAACTAATACTCCAGTGCGGTTTCGTGATCTATCCCGTGGGTTCGTCGGCGGATCGTCGTCGGTAGTGGCTGCGACGGGCTGTGGCCTGGTGCTTTCGGCGCCAGTTGGACCAGTGCAGCAGCCTGGCCGCGGACACGGCCGGTGGGTGGAAGGCGGCGAGTAGGTGGCGGATCTCCGGGACGGTCAGCGTGATCGGTTCGTGGCTGCGGGTGGGGTGGTGCGGATCGGCGGCCCGGTCCGGGGCCGCGCTGGCGGCGACGACGCTCAGGAAGTGGAATGCTCGGGCAGGTAGAGCCGACGGTCGATCAGGGCCCGTCCCCGGCTGGTGGCGTAGGCGAGGAACACGCCGACCCGGGAGTTCTCGATGCGTCCCGCGGTGCCGGTGTACTGCCGTTGCACGCCCGCCGAGGCTCGGCCCTTCTTCACAAAGCCCGTCTCGTCCACGATCAGCACCGCGTCGTCGGTGCCGAGGTGGTCGGCGGCGTAGGCGCGCAGGTCGTCACGGACAGCGTCGGCGTCCCAGCGCGCGTAGCGCAGAAGGCGCTGCATCGGCCCGGGCCGGGCGTGACCGGCCTGCTCGGCCAGCTGCCAGCAGTTCTTGCGCTCGACGTTCGACAGCAGCCCGAGCAGATAGGCACGGGCGGCGGTCCGCGGCTCAACTCGGCCGAATCGTCCCGCGATCCGGGCCATGGCCTGGTCGAACATCGCCCGCCAGCGGGCAGGGTCTACGCTATGGCCTGCGGCCACCGCACGATCTTCAGGAGTCCACACAACCCCCGATGATCATGCGGTGGCCGTACGCGTTACCAGCCGGGTCCACCAGCAAGATCGCGAAACCAGACTGGAGTACTAACCTCGCGCTTTCACGTGGCAGGGCGTCCGGTGGGTGATCAGAAACGCGAAGAGTGCTCCTGACCTGCAACGATGGGACTTGTCTAGGGTCCAGGGTCGTCGCAGGAAAGAAGCACTCTCCAGGTGAAGAAGAGTATCGGGTTCTACCCGCGTGTCCGTACCGAAGGCGGTGGCCGCGGGGTGGTGTCCCAGGCCGGTGGTGTGCTGCTGGTGGAGACGATCCGCAAGTCCGGTCTGGATGCGGCGATATCGGCGGCGCTTGAGCCGTGGCGAAGGCCGCGGGCGGTGCATGATCCGGGCAAGGTCCTGCTGGATGTGGCGCTCGCGGTCGCGCTGGGTGGGGACTGCCTGGCGGGCGTGGGCATGCTGCGGGCCGAACCGTCGGTGTTCGGGCCGGTGGCCTCCGATCCGACGGTATCCCGGCTGATCGACACGCTGGCAGCGGGTGGGAAGCGTGCTCTGACCGCACTGCGGCAGGCCCGCTCTCAAGTCCGTGAATGTGTGTGGACGTTGGCCGGTGAGGAAGCTCCGGACGCCGGCGGGCAGGTGGTCGTGGACCTGGACGGGGTGCTGGTGATCGCGCATTCCGAGAAGCAGGATGCGGCCGCGACCTGGAAAAAGACGTTCGGGCACCATCCGCTGATGGGGTTCGTCGACCACGGCCGGGGCGGGTCCGGGGAGCCGGTGGCCGGGCTGCTGCGGCCCGGGAACGCGGGCAGCAACACCGCTGCGGACCACATCGAAGCCGCCAGGATCGCCCTGAAGCAGCTGCCGAAGAAGTACCGGCGCGGACGGCGGACGCTGATCCGCACCGACTCGGGCGGCGGCACCCACGAGTTCGTGGACTGGCTTTCCGCGCGCGGCCGGTGGCTGTCCTACTCGGTCGGCATGACCATCACCGATGCCATCCACCAGGCCGTCGGGAAGGTCCCGGCGTCGGCCTGGACGCCGGCCGTCGAGCCCGACGGCGAGATCCGCGACGGCGCCTGGGTCGCCGAACTCGACGGCGACTGCCTCAAAGGCTGGCCCAAGGAGATGCGGCTGATCGTGCGGAAGGAACGACCGCACCCCGGCGCCCAGTTGCGTTTCACCGACGCCGACGCCGACGCCGACGCCGACGCCGACGCCGACGGCATGCGCCTGACCTGCTTCGCCACCAACACCAAGCATGCTCCGATCGCCGAGCTGGAGCTGCGGCACCGCCAGCGGGCCCGCGCCGAGGACCGCATCCGCGCCGCCCGCGCCACCGGCCTGCGACGCAACCTCCCCCTCCACGACACCGCACAGAACCAGATCTGGCTGGAGATCGTCCAGATCGCCCTGGACCTGCTGGCATGGCTGCCGATGCTCGCCCTCACCGGACAAGCTGGCCGGTGGGAGCCCCGCCGCCTGCGGCTGCGGCTGTTCTCCGTGGCCGCTCAGCTCGTCACCACCGGACGCCGCCGCATCCTCCGCCTCGCCAAGCACTGGCCCTGGACTGGTGTGATCACCGACGCCCTGCAACGGCTCGCGGCCCTGCCGAACCCCGGCTGACCAGCAACTTCCCGTCCCCACGAGCAACACCACCCGACCGGAGCCGTGGAACCCGGCGCCCACCCGACGCGACAGCCGGGCCACCAGCCTGCCCACCTGCAGAAATCTCCGCTCCGAACGAGCCGAAAGAGTCCTTCAGCAAGCTGACGGACCCTCATGCAAGATCGAGGCTAACCTTCAGGATTTCTGGCGCATCACACTAGGATCCGCGGCGGACGGGACGGGACCGGCTCGTGCCCGAGCTCCTGTTCGCCGCCACCCGACCCGACCAACATACGACGTCAAGTGTTTCAGACCCATTACGCGGGGGGCCGGCTGAACGGAGGCCATGCGGGCATCCAGATGCCTTCAATCGGGCGACAACAAGCCCGAAAGGATTCGCCTCACCCAACAGACCAGGCCGGATGCCTCTACCGAGCGAGGTCAACCGGGCACCCCAGGAAGGCGAAGTGCTCTGTTCATCGCCCTCGTTCACTTGTACAACACATTGCTGAGGCCTGAACGCGCAGGTAATCGCAACGCAGCGAAAACGGAAAGCTATGCCAATGGACACCCAAGAGTGGAGGCGGGCGATACCCCAACGCGCCCGCCATGCGGGATCAGTCCAAGTCACCTCTAGCCGCCGAGTTCGCCGTGGCCAAGGAAGCGGCCCGCCGCGATCTGGGCGTCCCCGGAGGAGCACGGCCTTCTCCGCAGAACGCATGGCGGTGCCCGCCCGGTCGAGAGCGCCGGTTTTGAGACGACGCTCGCAGACCGCACCGCGCAGTACGTGGCGCAGAACTCCCGCATCGCCGTGGCAGCCGGGCAGCTGCTCGAGGACGCGGAGACGGTCTTCGTGGACGGGGGCTTCACTCTTCAGCGGCCGACCGGGGGCTTCTCGGTACTTCTGCTGGGTGGCGAGGTCGGGCAGCGACTCAGGGCACCGTCGAACCCTGGGCGTCCCGCATGCTCGCCAGTCTGGTGATCGACCTTGCCTCCATCGGCGCCCACGAGATCTCGCGCGAGTGTGGGCTTACGTCACCCGATACCGCGGTGGACGAGATCAAGGCACAGCCAGTACGCGGAACCAAGCGTCGGGTCCTGGCCGGGGTTCACGCCCAATTCAGGAGTACGGTCCACTCAACGGCGCTTGCACCTGGATGGCCGGGAACCCCCGCCCAGTCCGACTGGATCTCCAACATGCCGCTGCTCGCCGTCGAAGCCTCGCTGGGGTGACAGTGGAGGCCGTTCACGATGTTGATCCTCCGCGCCGGGCTTCAGAACCGGCCCGCTGGGGTGATGGAGGCGGCCCATCTCGATGGGCCAGTGCTTGGCAGTCAGGGCTTGTTCCTCGCCCAGCTATGCGCCGCATCCGTTTTCGTGTCCCTACCGGTGGTCGCCGCCGCATTCGCCGCCCAGGACAAGCTCGTCCAGGGCCTCTTCCTTGGAGCCGTCAATTGAGGACCGCACTCATCGAGGCACCCGGCCAAGTCGCCGTTGCCACCGTCCCCGACCCGACACCGGCGCCACGTGAAGGGGTGGTCGATGCGGCCGCGTGCGGTCTGTGCGGCACTGATCTGCACATGCTGCAGTGCGAGTTCGCCCCCGCCCTTCCCGTCGTATCGGGGCACGCCGGCGAGATGATCGAGATCGGCAGCGAGGTCAGCGAACTCGCCGTCGGCTACAGGGTCGCCGTAGGCCCGTCGCTGTACTGCCACGAGTGCAGGCATTGCCGAGCCGGCCGTGCGAACCTCTGCGACCGGTGGAACGCGATCGGCGTCTCGGTCCAAGGCGGCGCCGCCGAGTATGCTCTCGCGCCGGTCGCCAACTGCGTACGCCTGCCCGACCACGTCGATGTGCGCGACGCCGCCCGGATCGATCCTCTCTCGTGCGCCGTGCGCGGTTACGACGTGCTGAACAGCAGCACACTCGACCGATTCAAGGTTGGCCAGGGCCGCAAGATGGTGGTCGAGCCGTGATGGAGATGGCAGGCCCCATTCTTGTCATGGGCGAAGCTCTGATCGACCTCGTACCGGCTACGGACGGTGCCTACCTGCCCATGCCTGGCGGCGCACCCGCCAACGTCGCGGCTGCGCTCGCCCGGCTCGGTGTCCCAAGCTCCTTCGCTGGCACCCTCGGCGGTGATGCGTTCGGCCGACTCAACGAAGACCGGCTCAGAGGCGCGGGGGTGGATCTCAGTCTCTGTGGGCTGTCCGCTCTCCCGAGCGCGTTCGCCGTCGCGGATCCTACGCCCGGCGGGAACCGCTACGATTTCCACCTCAGGGACACGGGCACCTTTCAGATCACCGGCCCCCCTGGCGGTCTGGAGCGATTCTCCGCGGTCTATGTCGGCGGGCTCGCCGCCGTTGTTCAGCCGGCCGCAGACGCGGTCCTGGAGACCGCAATGTCTGCGGCTAAGCGTTCGGTGCTCGTCGTGGACCCCAATGTCCGAATCGACCGCTGCATCGACCCGGCGGATGCCCTGACTCGGCTGCGAGCGCTGTGCGCGCTCGCTCACATCGTCAAGACCAGTGACGAGGACTCGGCCATGTTGTGGCCGGGCCTTCCTCCGGAGCAGGCCTGCCGAGAACTCGCAGACGAGGGGCGTCTCGTACTCCTGACCCGTGGTGCAGGCGGGAGCACCGCGTTTCTACCCCACCGGGGCGAAGTGTCGGTTCCATCGCTGACTGTCGGCGTCATCGACTCCATCGGAGCGAGGGACGCCTTCATGGCGGCCGTTCTTGCCCGGCTGTTCAGTGCTGGCGATCTGCACGACAGGAATCCGGGCGGTGCGCCTGTGGCCGAGGTCGTGGCTATGCTGGAGTTCGCGGCCCTGATCGGAGCTGCGGCATGCCAACAGGCCGGGGCGGACCTTCCTCCGGAACTTCCCCTATGACGGACCCATTTGCGTAAGTCGAGGCCGGGCAATGGGCGAAGCGCTTCACGTGATGGTGCACCTGCCGTGCAACGTATTCGCTCACGGACAGACCGCGACGCCGGCCAACTCGCGTCGGCCGCCTGCGGGGGCTCCCCTGAACAGGCGGTGTTTGCTCAGGATCTGTAAGTCCCCAGAGTGAGCGCTGGGCGGATGCCACGACCAATCGGGTCCGATTTGGGCAGGCCGGACGGGTGGGGCCAAGACTTGCCAGAGGAGGGAGCGAAAGAGACCGCCCTTCAGCGGGGCCGGGGTCTGTCAAACGACGCGGTGTAACTGGGGTAGTTGGGGTTACTGGCGGGCTGCCGACAGGCGGCCGTCGAAGGTGATGTCGAAAGCGTTCAGTGCGGTCTTCCAGCGCATGGTCCAGCGGGTCTGTCCCTTGCCAGTGGGATCGAGGGACATGATCGCCGTGTAGACGCGCTTCAGGGCGGCTTGCTCGTTGGGGAAGTGGCCGCGGGCCTTGACCGCCCGGCGAATGCGCGCGTTCACCGACTCGATCGCGTTCGTCGTGCAGACGATGCGGCGGATCTCGGTGTCGAACCGCAGGAAGGGGGTGAACTCCTCCCAGGCGTTCTCCCACAGCTTCACGATCGCTGGATACTTCCGGCCCCAGGCGTCGGCGAACTCGGCGAACCGGTCCAGGGCGGCCTCTTCGGCGGGGGCGGTGTAGACGGGCTTGAGGAGCTTGGAGATCTTGTCCCAGTCTTGCCGGGCGGCATAGCGGAAGGAATTCCGCAGCAGGTGAAGCCGTAAGGAAATCAAGGTGTCGCTTCCAGCGAAGGCTCTCGTTGGTCTGGTATGGCGATTTCGGAGGGGGATCTCGGGCAGCTTGCTGTCCGGTTCGAGGTACTGCTGCCTCACCTGGACGAACGGCGGCGGCGTTTGCTGATGGGATCCGAGGCGAGGCTGCTGGGACACGGGGGCGTTCGGGCCGTTGCACGGGTCGCGGGGGCCAGCGAGACCACGGTTCGCCGGGGTGTCTTCGAGCTGGAGACCGGCGAAGACGTGGTAGCCGCGGGGCGGATTCGGCGGCCTGGCGGCGGCCGCAAGCGAGCCGAGGGCTGGATCCGGAACTGGTGCCAGCGTTGATAGCACTGGTGGAGCCGGATGAGCGGGGCGATCCGACGTCTCCGCTGCGGTGGACGACGAAGTCCCTGTGAGCTGTACTGAGATTTGTGGAGTCCCTGATGCCAGGGTTACGGTCCTGGCGAAGGAGATCCACCAACACCATGCCTGCACCCCGTAAATACCCGGACGAGCTCCGCGAGCGCGCGGTCCGCGAGGTCCGTTCCACCGGCCGCCCGATCGCGCACGTTGCGAAGGACCTGGGCATCCATAAAGAGGCCCTGCGCGGCTGGGTCCGCCAGGCGGAGGCCGACCGTGGCGAGCGCGACGACCGGCTGACCACCGCCGAGCAGGACGAGCTCAGGCAACTCCGCAAAGAGGTGGCGGAGTTGAGGCGGGCGAACGACATCCTCAAGGCCGCGTCGGTGTTTTTTGCCCAGGAGATCGACCGTCCCCGGACGAGGCCGAGCAGGTGATCGACCATCTGCGTGACAAGGGTCTCGGGGTCGATCCCGTCTGCCGGGTGCTGGAGCTGTCGCCGTCGACGTACTTTGCCCGCAAGAAGCGGCCGAAGTCGGCCCGCCGGCTCCGCGATGAACAGCTCATGCCTGTGATCGAGTCGGTCCCGCCGAGTCGGACGGCACCTATGGAGCCCGCCGGATGACCCGTGCCCTCAAGCGCAAGGGGGTGGACGTCGCCCGCTGCACCGTCGAGCGCCTGATGGCCAAGCTGAACCTGGAGGGTGTCATTCGCGGACAGCGGCGCCGCACCACGATCTGCGAACCGTCGGCGCCGAGGCCGCCGGACCTGGTCGATCGGGACTTCACAGCCTCCCGCCCGGACGAGCTCTGGGTCGCCGACATGACTTATGTGAGGACGTGGTCGGGCTGGGCATACGTGGCGTTTGTCCTGGACGTGTACTCGCGGATGATCGTCGGCTGGCAGGTCGCGAACCACATGAGGACCGAACTGCCCCTGGACGCACTGGAGATGGGTCTGTGGAGACGCCGGATCAAGGCAGGCTCCGGCCTCATTCATCACAGCGACCGCGGATCTCAATACGTGTCAATTCGGTACACCGACCGGCTCGCTGACATCGGCGCCTCCGCGTCGGTCGGCTCCGTGGCCGACTCGTACGATAACGCGATGGCCGAGGCCCTGAACGGCACGTTCAAGGCCGAGCTGATCGAGATGCAAGGGCCGTGGCGGGACGTCGACCAGGTCGAACGGGCGATCTTCCAGTGGGTCACGTGGTACAACGAAGAACGCCTGCACTCCGCACTCGACTACGTACCGCCCGCCGAGTACGAACGCGACTTCTGACGACAACAGGAAGCCACCCCGCAGTCCGCCTGAAACAAGACCACCGGACTCTACGAAACTCGGGGCAGCTCAATCCCCGACAGATCGCCCATAAGGCCCCCTTTCGGAGTTCTGTGGGGGTATCGGATCATGCCCCACGCAGCCGTGCGTGACCAGACCTGGAGCGTCTTTCGCAGAGACGGGCGTTTGGAAGGATCAGGCTTCATGAAGCTTCTGGTGCTCGGGTGCACCCACGGCGGCGACACCTTCACCAGCCCGTCCGCAGACTTCGTTGTCGAGGCGCTGGCTGGCATCACTCGCCACGCCGTCGTGACCATCACGCGGGTCCGGTAGGTTCCCTGGCCGCCCACGGTTCAGGCAGTGCCGTGTCCGCTAGGAGCGTATTGAGTCGTGATCAATCGGTGGTTCGGGTGAGGTCCTTGAGCCACACGAACATGCCTGGCAAAACGCAGAGACCACTTGAGGGCGGATCAGCTCGAGTTCGACCGACTTCCGCCGCCGCGTAGCTCACTGCGGGCGTGTCACGAAATCGTGTAGTTCCTCGCTGAGCTCCACCGTTCAGGACGTCGTGGCTGTGGTCTTCTTGGGCTGGCAGGGGATGGTCTTCTTCTCGCTGTGCTGGGTCATCATGATCGTGCCCTTGTTTTCGGATCGCAGGCCCGGAAGCCTTGCCACATCGAGAGGCCACGCGGCCGGCGTTCATCCCGGCGGGGGCGCAAAGCAGTCCGGATCATCCCCGCAGCGGCGGGGAGCATGACGGCACCAGGGGAGCCATCAGGGCCATCCCCACGATGGCGGGGGACTCCGCTCAGGCGTAGGAGGGATGCGTGTCCAGTTGCTGACCTGAACCGCATCGACCCGCGCGTGGGCGGGGGAGCAAGGTGTCGTGAGACTTGCGTCGGACACATCCCCGCAGCGGCGGGGAGCAGTACGGCACTATGCCACAGCAGTCAGTGCCGGAGACCGGCTTCACCAGTCCTGCATGCTGCCGTGGCTTGGCAGGTCATCCGCTCAGATGTCGAGCGTGTACGTCGGAATCTCCTCGTGCGTCTTGGGCAGCCACTCCAGCAGCCGGTGCCACGCCTTCGCCGACTGGCCGCCCATCGGCCCTGCCGGACCAAGCAGCGTCTTCAGATCGGCCCAGGCCTCGGCGTCGTCCCGGTTGTTGATCAGCCGCACGATGTGCCGCGCGACGTCCAGACCATACGGCGCTGACTCCTCGGCCTCGTCCAGATCATCAGCGGGCACCGTCACGGCGATGAAGTCCTCGTCGGGGTGGCCGGGCCGTTAGCCTGGTGGTATGTCAGAGCGTGTCATCCCGGGTCGCAGGGGCGGCCTGATCACTCTGGGCGCCGCTGATGCTCTGTGGGCCAGCTTGACAGCCGGCGGCGCTGTGCCGACGGCTTCTGCGGCGTTGACCTGCTCTCCTGCCGATGCCCGGGCGGGGTACGTCCTGCTCGGCGGCCGTGTGGTGGCGACGGTGCAGGCCAGCGGCGGCCCTTGTGGTGTTTCGGAGATTGAGGTGCGCCGGGCGGCGGCGGAACTCAACGCGGTTGCGATGGATGATCAGGATCTGGTTCGTATCGGTCTGTTCCGTGGCGCGCCGCAGCTGGTGCGCAGCGGGAACACGCCGCTGCGGTGGCGTCAGCGGATCTCTCGGGAGCTGCTGGAGTCGGGCTACGCCGGGCGGCCAGCACGAGGTGAAGGCGGTCGGCCGTACCATCTGGCGGGGATCGACTGGCGGCGGATACTCGTGGAGCAAACCCGCGACCGGACGGTGCGGACATGGTGGCTGCCGCGCGCCGTGGTCAGGTTGCTGGACGCGGCTGAGCACGCCGAAACGCAGTGGCTGCAAGCCGGGCGGACCCGCGAGGAAAGCGCAGCCGTCACTGAGCCGTCCGCCCGCCACGGGCAGGCCCGAGCCGCCGGCGGTCGGCGGTCGGCGGACCCTCCCTGCCCGACCGTGCCACTGCGGCCCTACAACGGGGAACTGAAAGGCCACCTGTACTCGGCACTCAGCCGGAAACCGGGCATTTCCCGCAAGGTGGCCGGGTGGACGTGTGCCGTCTGCCGCACCGCGCCCGCAGCCGTGCTCGACCACTGCCACGAACACGGCTACGTCCGCGCCCCCGTCTGTCACTCCTGCAACACGCAGGAACGACCCGACCACCTGTACAGCAATGACATCCGCGTGGCCGACCACTACACACGCCTCTTTGACACCCACATCGGCGACTGGCTCTGTCACTGGCACCGCTGCCTCGGCTGCCGTGCCCGCACCACCCTGCCGCTGCCGCACCTCGCAGCCTGGACCGCCTACATAGCCTGCCGATCACTACGCCCGACCCACCCCCGGGGCTCCCGCGGCCGTAAACCCTGCGGCGTGCTGCGCGTGTCCTGGACGGGCAGCCACAAGACGCCCCGTTCTTGCTGGCTCACGGTCGCCGTCGACTTCTGCCCCTCCGGTGAGCACCGTATTCTGGCGCGCATCCCCTACCGTGAAGCCGCCGAGCGGTTCGGTACCTGGCTGACCGAGACCGCCCCTGCTGTGGCCGCCGCGGCCGGACCTGACCGCCTGGACGGCCTCCCCACCCGGTCCCGGCCGGTTATCGCGGACACCAGCAGTGAGGGCCTCGCGCTGTTCTGAGCAAACAGCGCGAGGCCCGACACCGTCAGGAGGCGGGCGGCGGTCCTGAGGCGAGGGATCGAGCGGCGTCGCATTCTGTGCAGGCTGCCGCGCGGGGCTGGCTGAGGGCGGCAAGTGCCTGTTCCTGGTTGAGGGTCTGGTCGCTGGGTGTGCAGCCGATGACGTGGAGGAGGGTGGCGCCTGGGTGCCCGGGGCGGTGGGGCAGGTACTGGAGCGTCCATGCCGGCCGACTTCTTTGTGACAGGCCGTCTGCCGGGAACGGGCGGTACGTGGGGACATCCCGGTAGGACACGCCGGGTACGGGGCGGGCCTGCGCAGGACTTACCCAGGCCCGGTGCTCGGCAGCCCGCGCATCGCCGTTCGCACGGTCCTGCCACAGCTGGATCCCGATCTGGTACCGCCAGCCGTCCTTCTCTTGCCGCCGGGCGTGGAGCCGTGCCCGGACTTCCTGGCCGTCCGGGAGCACGACGAAGATCGGCGGCGGCCCTGAAGCACCCGCTCCCTCTCCTTGATTCATGACGACCTCGCTGCCCCCTCATCCTTGGTGGTGTTCGCCCCGCCACGGCAGGATCGGCGGCAGGTCACTGAGTCCGCGGGCCGGTCGTTTCGGCATAGGCGACTCGCCGTCGTCGCCGTCCCAGCGCCGCGCGTACTGCTCCGGGAGGTTTCCCCAGCCCCAGTACGGGATGGGGCGGTCGGGGGTTTCGCCGAGTTCGTCGGCGGGGTCGATACGCCTGTCCGCGACCGTGCACAGGTGAGTCCAGTCGTCACCCATGTCGAAGACGTAGGCGAACTGTTCGCCGGCCTGCAGCCTGCTCAGCTTGGTCGCATGGCCGTCCACGGTGTCGTCCGGAGCTTCGCTATCCCACCATTCCAGGGGGCTGACCCCGGTGCCGTCAGACAAGGCAACCAGGTGCAGGTGAGCCAGATCCCAGCGGGCGAAGGCGAGATCGATGGCCGTAGCGAGCTGGACGAAGGAGTGCGAGCGCGCGACGGCGAAAATCCGGCCGGGGCGAGGCCACAGGTCCGCGCCGTGTCCGGAGACCAGCTCCACCCGGATGGACAGCCAGGTACGCGCCACGCTCACCACCCCCTCAAACATCACGTCCGCCGACGAGGACCGACACTACTGAGTGTGGCTGCCGGGTGGGGAATCGAGCCGACCGCCATACTGGGCCGGCCGTCACCGCGAGCGTCTTCGAACGTCGATGTCGACAGTCCGGGTGGTGGACGTTGTACTTCTGACGTCGGATGGCGCGGGGTGGTGTGTGAGAGGCTTCCAGTCATGCGAAATGAGCTTCCGCTGACGGTGATCGGGAATCTTGTGGATGATCCGGAGTTGCGGTTCACCTCGGCCGGGGTGGCGGTGGCCCGGTTCACGGTGGCGTCGACTCCCCGGACGTTCGACCGCGACACGGGTGCCTGGCGGGACGGGGAACCGACCTTCCTGGACTGCAGTTGCTGGCGGCAGTTGGCGGAGAACGTGGCCGGGTCGCTGTCGAAGGGGTCCCGAGTGGTGGTCGCGGGCCGGCTGCGTACCGACCGGTGGGAGAACCCGGAAGGGGAGAAGCGCTCGCGGATGGTGCTGGACGCGGACGATGTAGGAGCGTCCATGACGTTCGCGACGGTGGCCATCACCCGCACCGCTCGACCGGTCCCACCGCGGGAGACCGCCCCAGATGACCCGTGGGCCACGGCCAGTCCCGTCCGCCCGACCGCTCCTGTCGGCGGCGCGGACGCGGACATCCCGGCCGAGGAGCCTCCGTTCTGATGCCGTCTCCTTCTCCGCGTCCCGTACAGGACGGAAGGAATCTGGAGGCTGCCGCGGGGGCGGTCACGGCGGCCCAGCAGGCTTTGCAGGCGGCCCGTCGTGACCTGGCGGCGGCGATCCTCGCAGCCCGCCACAATGGCGAGTCCGTCCAGCGCATCGCCACGCGTACCGGCTTGGACGCCATGACGGTACGGAACATTCTGGCCGTGACTCCGGCACAAGCGCCGGACGGCCATCGGACCTGATCGCCTGTGGCAGAGCGACCGCAGGCGGGGTGTAGGAGTGGAGGGAGTCGAACCCTCACGCCCGTAAGGGCACCGGGACTTGAATCCGGCGCGTCTGCCAGTTCCGCCACACTCCCTGACGCTTTCACACCGGGCCCTGAGCTCGACCGGCCCCTGGCCCAGGTGGGTGGGGGCTGTGCGCTGCCCTCACTGCGGTGCACAGCCCCACCGTGCTGTGAAGCGAAGCATCAGCCTATACCTGGCCTTGGGGTTTATGGCAATACTGAGACGCAGCTCAGCCGCTGCATCCCTTCGCGCGCGTGTACGATTGGGCGGTCCAGAAAGTCCAAAAACCAGGACGCGGCCGGGCGGCGCGGCGGACCGTACGCCACAATCGGACGCGTGTCGGAGTTCCCCTCACTCACCCCCTCGACCGCCTCCTCAACGACCTGGTCGTCGGCGAGGCTCGGCGTCGTCAGCTCGGCATGGTCCGCGGGGAACTGGGCCGGGCCCTGGCCCGGGGCGCGCTGCCCACCACGGCGCGCGAAAGCCTGCGGCGGCTCCTCGATGAGGAGGCGCTCGCGCCGTACCAGCGGCTCGCCGAGTCCGGCGTGCTGCGGGCCAGGCGGGTAGACGGCGGCTACCCGCCGACGTCGGAGGCGACGAACGAAGCGCGGGCACAGTGCCTGGAGTTGCTGCGCGAGGCGTACAGTCTGCCCGCGCTGCAGCTCGGCGCCGGCGGGCGGGTGCCGCCTCAGCCCACTCCTGACTTCGGCGTGCTCGCGGCGCTGCGCCGTCAGCTCGACCAGGACCTCAGCGGTGCGATGTCGCCTGGGCGGAGGTAAACGAGCCCGGGCGGCCTCGGGTGGATACATCTGCTTCGAGGACGAGGCAGGCTTCACCCGACGGCCGCCCAGAGGACGCACCTGGGGCCGACGCGGAGTGACTCCGCAGGTGACGGTGAGCGGACGACGTTCGGGCCGGCTGTCCGTAGCCGGGCTCATCGCCATGCAGCCCGGCTCCCGGACACGGCTGTGCCACCGCCTGCGCACCCACCCCTCGGGCAAAGGCAAGCGTCGCAGCATGGGAGATGAACTCCAGCGTCAAGGCGTTTGTTGCCTTCAGCCGCGCTTATGAGGAGGCCGCTGCATACGAGGGGCCCGGTGACGGTCTGAGCGAAGACGAGACCGTGGACCTGGCCGAGCTGGCCGCCGACGCGCTCACTGAAGCGTTGCTGGAACGATTCGAGATGATTGACGCCGAGGCCGTTGCCGACGAGAACTCCTTCTGGCACGTCGGGGCTGAGGAACTGGGTTACGGCATGAGTGTGTGACCACGCAGAACATCGAGGCAGGCTGCTCAAGCTGCGATTACGAGGGGGCGTCCGCCCCAGCGGATGCCCTTTTCGCTGCGGACGCGGGCGCGTTCCTTGCGCTGGGCGGCGAGTACGTCGGGGCGTCGGGCGTGGGCGTTGCGCCAGCGCAGGTAGCGGTGCAAGGCCCGGGTCTGCGCGGGATGACTGCGGTGGTGGGAGTTGGCCAGGGTGAACTGCCGCAGCGGGCCGAAGTCCGCCTCGATCGGGTTGGCCAGGAGGCGTAGGTCGGGGTGAAGCACAGCTCGACCTTGTTCTTCTTCGCCCACCGGTGAACGCCCTGAAGGTCCGGCCTGGTACGCCGCGCCGACGGTCGCGTACGCCGTCGAGCTCGGTTACGACGTCGCCCCCGTCGAGGCCTGGGTGCGCCGCGAGAGCGGCCGGTTCCTGGACGGCTGGTACAAGCGGCTGCGCAACTGGCGGCCGGACATCCGCGCGACCGTCATCTCCCGGGCCTGGATCAACATGCACCGCAAGATGCTCAACCTGGCCGCGGCCACCGGCCGTTACCCGGTCGCGGTCCTCTCTGACTGCGCCGTGTACGCCGCCGACGGACCCAGCCCGCTGGACGTCCTGCCCTACGACACCGACGGCAAGACCGTGCCGGGCAGCTTCCGGCTGGGAGTGGCGCCGGGGATGGTCAAGCACGAGGGCACCCAGAGCGTGCTGTGGGGGGCGGACATGCTCGAGCAGCTCGGCGCCCCCGACAAGGTCGCCAGCCTCGCCCGTTACATCAAGACCGGCGAGGTCACCGCCAAGGACACCGGGGAATAGGGGGCGCGGGCCGATGGTCACGATCGCAGAGGAACTCGACAAGGCGGTGCAGGGCGCGTTCACACGTCCCGTCCCCAAGTCCGCCAGGCGCAGATGCGTTATCTGGTCCGACAGCACCAGCGCAGTACCAGGCGCGTGGCCGAGCTGCTCGACATCAGCCAGCGCACCGTCAAAAGGTACGTGAACAACCAGATCAAAAATCCCCGGCCGCAGCTCGCCGGCCGTCTGGAGCGCGAGATCCGCGCACGCTGGCAGCCACAGATCAGGGCCAGGGCGAAGCAGACCGCGAACACCACCGGCAGCATCGTGATCGATGTCCACGCCCGGTTCGGCTACACCGCCGCCCCCCGGCACCACCGACCAGGCCCGCGTACGTCACCTCACCCTCGCCCTGCCACCCCACCAGGTCGCCCGTCTCTTCCAGGCCCAAGAGGCCGGTGTCACCGAGGACGAGCTCCGCCAGGTCGCGGCCGAGGCCCTGGGCGAGGTCTACTTCCGCGACAACGGCCGCCGCGCCCACGGCCTCGAAGTGAAACTCACAGACCTGATCGACCTCGAGTTCGGGCTGAAGTAGCCGGTCAGGGCGCTGGACAGGAAGCAGGAAAGGGCGTCGGTGGCAGCAGGGGCGTTGCGGACCGTGCCGCTGGCCGGGGAGCTGACCGCGTCGCTGATCAACCGGATCGTGGACCGCTACGGTCTGGCAGCCGACGGCGTGCGGGCTGATGCAGAGGTCGTGCTCAACGAAGCCGGGCGGGGTGTGCTCGCCGAGTTGTGCGGGGTTGAGCCACAGGCGCTGGCGCGCGCTTTGCCGTCCTTCACCGTGGATGATCTCGAGATCAGCAGCGGCCGGGAGGCCGCCGTGGCGCAGGCGCGGTGGCGGTCGGCGGGCGGCGTTCGGGTGCCGTCTGTGCACCGCGCGGCGCACGGGCCAGGTGGGGCGGGCGGTGCGGTACGTGCCGCGCTGGGAGCGGGTGTGTGTCTGGCACGGGCGCTGGCTGCTGGACGCGGACGCCGACCAGCCGCTGGAGCACCTGGACGTGCGCGGTGTTCCCGAGGTGGTGGCCGCGCAGCGGCGGTGGCCGGGCGTGGCGCGGCGTGCGGTACGGGCCGGAGTTGAGCCGGAGCGGGCGTTTGCGCTGGCCCATGTGGTGGTGGCCCGCTGGTGGGAGCAGGCCCTGTACTGGGAGCAGGAGAAGGTCTGGCCGTGGCGTCTCCACCAGCTGGCGGGCGGCAGCGTCGGGGCGGATCTGGCGTGGTGGCGGATCGTGGGCCGGGACGCGGCGATCCTCCCGGAGGTGGTGGCCGTGGCACAGGCGATGCTGGACCCGGCCATGGCCGAGTTGGCCTGGCGCGCGAGCGGCGGCATGCGGCCGCGGCGCGGGGCGAGGACGACGTGTTCTGTCACCTCGCGGCCGACCATGGCAGCCCGCTGAGCGACTTCAGCGGGGTGATCATGCGCGCTCGGCGCGCGGCGGGCTCGCCCGCCACCGACATCCACCTCAGCGCCGAAGCCGCCCGCCGCCTGTCCGGCTTCACCCGCATCCCGCCTGGACCACCCGGCGCCGGACCTGCCCCGGACCATGATCTGCACCCGCCACCAGCAGGAGGGATGGGGCTGTCGGTACTCATCTGGACAGTAGCTGGAGCGTGCGCATGTGTGCGCACGTACCTGGAGCGTTTATGCGCCACGCGCGATCTCCCGCGCTCGAGTCCCAGTGAGTGCTGCCTCCGCCAGGGCCCGGACACCGGTGACCTGCGCGTAGAGCAGGGCCTGCTCTACGCCACCTACACCAGCTGGTGCAGCTCGGAGGGCATCCGGGCCGACACCGCCCGCGCCTTCGCCGGCCGCATCCGTCAGGAGGTCGGCCTCGCCTCCCCCGCGGAGATGCTGAAGTCCAGCGGCAAGAAGTACTACCCGAACCTCGCCCTGTCCCTGACGACATCGCCCGCCCCGACGCCCCGTCAGGCGGACGGCCATGAGCGAAGGCCTCCTGCCCAGGATCTGGACGCCGTCTTACTATGGGAGCGTCCCAGACCCCCGCGCCCAGCTGCCCGCAATGGGCGGCAAGACCCCCAACCCGCACCGCCACACCGCCGACAAGGAGCTGCGTCCATGAGCTCGCTGCTGCACGAAAGCCAGCTCGCACACGAAGCGAACGTGGTGTGGTTGGAAGACCTCGACGACCTCGACTACGTCCGCCAGGCGCTCGACAAGAGCGCCCGCCGCAGCGGGAAGCCCCGCTACGCCCGCGACGGACGCATGGTCGGCTACGCCGAACTCGATAAGGACGCCGAGGCCAATCCCGACAGCGGCCTCTTCCAGCGCCGCACCTTCTTCCTGCTCCCGCACGACCGGCCGAACGAGCCCGAGGGCCTCTACAAGGAGGGAGCCCCAGGAGAGGCGGTCGACCCCCGAACCATCAGACCGCGCCAGGGGGGAGAAAAGACGCCCCGCTCCCAAGGGAAGCGCACAAGCGAGATAGTGCCCTCCTGAGATCTGGGGGCCCATAAGCTACCCGCGACTCAGGCAGTCTCTGGACCTGCCCGCAAGCGGGAGCGTACGGCCGCGTCGATCTTCTGCATCCTCAAAGCCGTTTCCTGACAGCAAGTGTGTGCAGGTGGGGAGTGGCGCCGTGCGGCGGGAACGGGCGACTGGCTCCCGCGGCCTTGAGCCGTGCGGCGAAGTGCCGGGCGCCCTTCTGCAGCCGACCGGCGCACCGGCAACGGTCATCGGAACATCAACGGCGTTGGAATGGCTACCGCACTCCGGCAGAGATCTACGCTGACCTCCCGAACAGCGGTGATGCGCTGACCGCTTGAGCTCGCCATCGTTTCTCGACACCAGGGTTGTTGCAAGCCGGATCGTCCGGCAAGGAGCGTTCGGCGCATCAGGGGGCCTTGATCCAAGGCTGGGTAGTTAACGGATTCGCGCTGGTGGCAAGCGAGTTGGCGGGTGTTCCGTGATGGAGCGGGGAACAAGGGCAACGGAGTCCCGTTGGAGCAGGTAGTCCGCCAAGACTTCTGCCGTTACGGAGCTCCGTTGCCTGCACGCCATTGTGCCCTGCCGCCCGGTCTGACGACCGTGACCCGAAGCCTCACCGTGGCCGGGGGCCGCTTCGCTCCCGGCCATCTGGGCGAGTTGACCCAGGTTCTGCCGTTCGAGCTGGTCGACGCGGTCCTGGAAGAGACCCGGAGTGTGCAGCGCAGGCTGCGGGACCTGCCCTCCCGGGTCGGGGTGTACTTCGTGCTCGCGATGTGCCTGTTTCCCGAGGTCGGTTACCGGCTGGTGTGGCAGAAGCTGATCACAGGCCTGATCGACCTCGACGTGGCAAGGCCCAGCACGAAGGCCCTGCGAGACCTGCGCCGCCGGGTCGGCGCCACGCCACTGCAGCGCTTGTTCGAGGTGCTGGCCGGGACGCTGGCCCAGCCGTCGACACGCGGGGTGAGGTTCGGGCCGTTCCGCACGGTTTCCTTCGACGGCTGCAGCTCCATCAAGATCCCCGACAGCAGCCGCAACACCGACCGCTTCGGACCGCAGAGCCGCGGCGGCTACCCGATGCTGGAGTTAATGACCTTGGTGGAGACCGGGACCCGGGCCCTGATCGGCGCGGTGTTCGGCCCGACCAGAGAGGGCGAGACCGACTATGCCCGCCGACTGCTGCACCACCTGCGCCCGGACATGCTGGTCCTGTGGGACAAGGGCTTCGACGCCAACGCCTTCCTCGCCGCCGTGGCCGACACCGGCGCCCAGTTCCTGGGCCGGATCCGCGCCAACCGCCGCACCCCCGTCCTTGTCCGTCTCGCGGACGGCTCCTATCTGTCCGTCATCGGCACCGTCCCGGTCCGCATCGTCGAAGCGCAGATCGTCGTGACCTGTAAGGACGGCACCTCGTTCACCGGCTCCTACCGCCTCGCCACCACCTTGACCGACGCTGGCCGCTACCCGGCCGGGGCACTGGTCGCGCTCTACCACCAGCGGTGGGAGCATGAATCGACCTACTACGCGCTGCGGCACACCCTCCTGAGGGGCCGGGTGCTGCGTTCGGCCGACCCCGCCGGTGTCGAGCAGGAGCTGTGGGCTCATCTCGCGCTCTACCAGGCCCTGCGGACGGTCATGGTGGAGGCCGCCGAGTCGCGGCCGGGCACAGATCCGGACCGCTGCGGCTTCACCACTGCCCTGCACACCGCCCGTGACCTGGTCGTCCAGGCCGCCGGCGTCACCGGATGCGGGACGACCGGTGTCATCAGCCAGCGCATCCTGGCCGGGCTCCTTCCGCCGAGGCGGCCCCGCGTCAGCACCCGCAAGGTCAAGTCGCCCATCTCCCGCTACCACGCCCGCCAGGACGACGGCCGCCCGGATACCAGCCGCACCGTCACCGGCCTCGACATCTCCATCCTCGAACCCGAACCTGAGCTGCCCGCCGCCTCACACGACGACCGTCACATCTCGCCGGACGACCGCCGCCGACAGCGTGTCCTGGAGGTCCTCGACACCGACCCCGACCGCCACTGGCACCCGCGTGACCTCGCCCGTCACCTCGGCGACGTCACCCTGGGTGTCGCGCGTCAGACTTTCTGGCACAGGGGTTTGTTGAGCCCTGACGAGCTGAAGGAGAGCCTGATGAGCCGTCCGCCGCAGTTCCCGGTGGAGGACAAGATACGGATCGTGCTGTCGGTCCTGGCTGGTGAGATGACCGTCGCTGAGGCGGCCCGCCGGAACAAGACGTCGCAGACGTCGGTGGCCAAGTGGCGGGACCAGTTCCTGGAGTCCGGGAAGGCTGGCCTGACGGCCGGAACATCGAAGCAGGCCTCCAGCCGGGAGGCGATGCTCGAGGAGCAGATCGAGGACCTCAAGGCCGCGCTTGGTGAGGCCCATGTCGAGCTGCGGGTGTGGAAGAAGTCCGCTGAGGGCCGCCTGGCCCCTTCGAGGACCTCGAGGTGATCCGCACCCAAGCGGCGATGCCGACCTCGAGGTTCTGCGAGCTTGTCGGCATCCCGCGCCGCACCTGCACCCGCTGGCAGGCCCGCGCCCGCCGTGGCCAGAGTGTGGTCAAGGGCCCGTGGCCGGCGCCGGTGGTCGACCAGCTCGAGCCGATCGCCGCGAAGTACGCCGCGGACTGGCCGGCCTGGGGCCACCGCAAGATCCACTGGATGATGCGAGCCGACGGCCACGACGTGTCTGCGTCCTCCATCAAACGGGCTCTGCGCAGAAGGGATTTAGAGGATGTCTCACGTGGTGAGTTTTGCGAGCTTCTTGTAGCAGGTCAGGGCCGCCGCGAGTCCGAGGAAGGCCAGGAAGTGGCTGCCCTTTCGCTCGTATCGGACGGTCAGGCGGCGGTAGCCGAAGAGCCAGGAGATCGACCGTTCGATCTTCCAGCGGTGCCGGCCGAGACGCTCGCTGGACTCGATGCCGGGCCTGGCGATGCGCGGGACGATGCCCCGCTCGCGCAGCCACTTCAGCCTCTCGGCGGAGTGGTACGCCTTGTCGGCACGGAGCCTGCCGGGGCGGCGTCTACGGGGACCGCGCCTCGAGCGGATGGCGGGTATGCCCAGGACCAGCGGCAGCAGCGCCTGGCTGTCATGAACGTTCGCGCCAGAGACGCCAAGAGCGAGGGGTAAGCCTTGCGCGTCGGACAGTACGTGGAGCTTGCTGCCCTTCTTGCCCCGGTCGACCGGATTGCGCCCGGTCAGCGATCCCCCTTTTTCGCACGGACCGAGGCCGCGTCCACGATCGCCGAGGTCCAGTCCACCTCACCACGGGCCCCGAGTTCGTCCAGAACGGCCCGATGCAGCCGCCGCCACAGCCTGTCCTTGGTCCAAGCGGAGAACCGGCGGTGCGCGGTGGCCGGCGAGACACCGAAAGTCTCCGGCAGATGGCGCCAGGCACAGCCGCTGGTCAGCACGTACACCACAGCCGTGAACGCTGCTCGCTCATCGACCGGGGCCGTGCCTCCACCCTGCGGACGGGAAGTAAACGAAGGCAACAACGGTGCGACGAGCGACCAGAGTTCGTCAGGAACCAACCGCTGCGACAAACCAACAACCATGGCAAAGCATCATGCCGCATCCACCTAACGCCACGTGAGACACCCTCTTACTCCAGCCGGTCGACTACCAGGGCATACGCCGCGAGCTGGCCAAGGCCCGCAAGGCCGCCTTCGCCCAGCCGCCGACGAGCCCGAACGAAGTATGGCAACTGGACTTCTCCGAATACGAGACGTCCGGAGGCGGGATCTGGCAGCTGGCCGGGGTGACGGACTACTTCACCAAGTACGAGCACGGCTGGCACATCAGCCCCTCGTGCACCGGCGCCGACGCGATCGAGGCGGTGAAGCTCGCGATCGCGGAGGCCGAACGTCTCGGCGGACGTCCGCTGGCCGAGCTGCTGCCCGCCGGTCCCGACACCGGCAAAAACCGGCGCATCAAGCTGGTCACCGACAATGGCGGAGCCTTCAAGGGCGCCGCGTTCGCCCGCTTCATCGCTACCCGCCCCGAGTTGCTGCACATCCGCACCCGGGCCAAGAGCCCCGGCCAGAACGGCGTACGCGAGCGCGCCTTCGGCTCGCTGAAGTACGAGCACCTCTACCGCCTGGAGATCGAGGACCTCACCATGCTCGCCCGCGAGGCCGAGCACTACCGGCATGTGTTCAACCACATCCGACCCCACGAGGCCCTGTCCGGCCACCGGCCGATCGAGGTCTACAACGACCCGAGCCTGCATCCCCAACTTTCAAACCGAGATCACTGAGCCAAAAACTTGACGCGGGACATGGGCACCATGCGCCGACAACTCGACCGATGGGCCAGCAACGGACTCATCCACAAAGCCGGACCCGCCGCCTACACCAGCCAAGGCACCTCATGAACCCCTTGCCACCAACGCGAATCCGTTAACTACCCGGCCTTGGGACAAGTCCCAGGAGCCGGTGAACCAATGTTCACGGAGGTCCGTAGTTACCCCATGGAGCCGCTTGGGCTGGAGCCGATGGCGGCCTTGTGCCTAAGGCAAAGGAGCTGAGCCGTGCAGCGTCGGGAAGAGCACCGCCGTCAGAAGGACTCCCGTGAGGAGGAGGCATCGGCTGAGGCCGCGGACCAGGCTGCGGAGAGCGGTTCCAAGGTCTCTGCCGAGGCAGCCAAGCTGCTCGAAGAAGTTGATGACCTCCTCGACGAGATCGAGAACCCTGAGGAGTTTGTCAAGGCTTTCGTGCAGAAAGGCGGCCAGTAGGCCTTGCCCGCGCCGGAAGCTCTTACAGGGAGGGAACTGTGTCACGAGGGCTGTCACCCACGCCGGGGGTGTCGTTACTCCTCAGGATCGTCCGCCAAGTGATGGTCTGCTTGCGCCGCGCCGTGCGTAGGGACGCCACAGCGACGAGGCGGGTGGAGTCAGGCCGGGATCTTCTGGTCATCAACGGCGAAGTGTTCCAGCCCGAGTACCTGGTGTCTGCCGGTCTGGAGCTGGGTGAGTTCAAGGCGTTTTTCTGCGGGATAGAGGACATCGCGTTCTCGGTGGAGACTGGACGGCCTCGCGTGTACGAGACGATCGGTGGCCGGGACCTGGCGGAGTTCAGGTTGATCCAGATCGCTGCCTACCCGCGCCCGACGGCGACGCTGCTTAGTTCCATCTCCTCTTACTTGGAGCACCGGCAGCGGCCGCCGGTCAAGACGGCGGCGATCAGCGCGCCGACCAAGCTCTACCAGTTGATGGTCCTTGCGCAGGACGGGCTGCCTGTGCCCGCCACCTTCTATCTGCCGAGGCGGCTACTGAGGGGCTCCTTCGCTGAACTTGCTGACCGGCTAGGCTTGCCGTTCGTGTTGAAGGCGATGAACACTAGCGGTGGACGGCTGAACTTCCTGATCGAGACCGAGGTCGACTTCCTTCGGTATGTCGAGGATGCCGCGTATGCGCAGGTCGCTTTCCTCGCTCAGCAGTTCATTCCCAACAACGGCACGTTCCGAACCCTGGTGTTCGGCAGGGACGTGCCGATCATCATGCACCGCTGCACCACTGACGGATCGCACCTGACGAACACAGAGCAGGGCGGGCACGCCACCTTGTTCGACGTGGAGACCTTCGAGGCCGACGTTCTAGACATGGCGGTGCGGGCCGTTGAGCTGATGGGATGCGAGATCGCGGGGGTCAACTTGGTGCAGGACCGGCAGACCCGTCAGTGGTACGTACTGGAGGTCAGCTCTAACCCTGCCATCGGCACTGGAGCCTTCGCTGAGGAGAAGACCCGTGCGTACTCCTGCTACCTGCGCGCGAAGCTCTCGGCTGGGTGAGTGCCAGCCCGTCAGGCGGGTGAGGAACTGATCCCAGGGAGTTGGCCCGCAGCCAGCCGGGCGGCTTCCATCTGGTCGGCGTGCGGTGCCGGCCATTCGCCGAACAGGCTCCACAGCTGCGCCTCGGTGGCCTCTTCCCTCTCCGCCCAGGGCGGCAAGGCTCGGCCCATCCATCGTCAGGCCGGGACACTAGCGGTGGTTTGTTGACGTGGGGCTGATGTCGCAGTAGGCCGGTGAACAAGAGTAGTTGACGCTGTTCGGGGGTGGTCGTGGTGGCGAGGTGACTCCCGGAGTGTGGACACAGGGGTTCATGCTGCGAGTTGGAGTTTAGCTGTCTTGTGGTGCTGCTGTTCGAACTCCATCGGGGAGAGGTAGCCCAGCGCGCTGTGGCGGCGGCGGGCGTTGTAGTAGGTGAGCCACTGGAATATCTCCAGCCTCGCCTGCCGCATAGTCACGAACAGCTTCCCGTGCATCGTCTCCCTCTTCAGCCTCTGTCAGAAACTCTCGGCGAGGGCATTGTCGTAACTCGAGCCGACCCTGCCCATGCTCCTGCGGATGCCGTGCCGGTCGCAGACCTGGGCGAACGCGGCCGAGGTGTACTGCGAACCCCTGTCCGCGTGGAAGATCACCCCGGAGATGTCGCCACCGCGGGCCGCGACCGCGGCCTGGAGCGCGTCGATGACGAGTTCGGCCCGCATGTGCGGGGCCATCGAGTAGCCGAGCACCCGGCGCGAGCGGATGTCGATGACGCAGGCGAGATAGAGCCACACGGCGCCGACCTGTACGTATGTGATGTCGCCGCACCACTTCTCGTCCAGAGCCCCGGCGGCGAAGTCCCGCTGGACCAGGTCCGGCACTGGTGGCGCGAGCCGGTCTGCGACGGTGGTGCGCTTCTTCCTGCGCAGGTGGCGGCCGACGATGTTGTGCTTGCGCATCAGCCTGGCGACCCGCTTGCGGTTGACGGTGTGGCCGAAGCCGCGTAATTCGGCATGGATGCGCTACGCGCCGTAGTTCCCGCGGTGTTCGGCATGAATCTCGCGGATCTCGGTGACCAGGGCGTCCTCAGCGGTCTGCCGCTCGGCCCGCGCCTCGGCCCCGGCGATCCACCGGTAGTAGCCGGAGCGGGAGATTCCCGGTACCCGGCATATCCGCTTGATGCCGAAGGCCTCGGCGTGGGCGGAGACGAAGTCCCAAGCGGCGGTCTTCACTTCATCTCCCGGGCGAAATAGGCCGCTGCCCGGCGAAGGATCTCCCGCTCCAGCTGCCATTCCTTCTCGTTCTTCAGCAGCCGGGCATTGTCTGCCCGCAGCCGGGCCCGCTCGGCCTCGGTCTCCTGGGACGCAGCGGCGGCAGGCGGTGCGTCGGCGTTACGCACCCAGCTGCGGAGCGTCTCGGGGTTGACATCCAGATCGGCCGCGACGTCCTTGAACGTCCTTCTGCCGGCCGAAGCCCGCCACAACGCGATCGCGTCGGACCGGAACTCCGCACTGTACTTCGAGGGCCTTGCCACGTGGATCTACACCTTCCAGGATCACCAAGATCCATTGTGAACCGTTCCGGGTTCGGTAGAGATCTCAGTTGTTGGTTGTGACCTGGGGTTTTGTGGTTGCCCGGTAGTGGTTGTTCTCGTATTCAACGGGCGGGACGTGGCCTATCTCACCGTGGAGTCGTCGGTGGTTGTACCAGTCGACGTACTCGGCGGTGGCGAGCTCGACGTCGGACAGCGTCTTCCACGGCCGTCGGGGCTTGATCAGCTCGGTCTTGAACAGCCCGATCGTGCTCTCCATCAGGGCATTGTCGTAGGCGTCGCCGACCGAGCCGATCGAGGCGGCGATACCGGCGGCGTCCAGGTGCTCGGCGAGCCGGAAACTCGTGTATTGCGACCCGGCATCGGAGTGATGGATCAACTCACCTGGCTGGACTGGATGTTGATCACGGTCGCGCTGCCAGATCGCCATCTCCAGGGCGTCCAGCACGAAGACCGTCTCCTTCACGGTGGCGGCCGACCAGCCGACGATCCGGCGGGAGAAGGTGTCCACGACGAAGGCGACGTAGACGACGCCGGCCCACGTTCTGACATGGGTGAAGTCCGCGACCCAGCAGCGGTTCGGGGCGCCGGCGACGAAGTTGCGGTCCACGAGGTCGGGAGCCCGCCCGGCCTGGCCGCCGGGAAGCGTGGTGATCACGCGTTTGCCGCGGACCGCGCCGGTGATGCCGAGCTCGCGCATCAGGCGTTCGACGGTGCAGCGGGCCACGGCCTGGCCCTGCCGGTTCAGCTCCCGCCAGATCTTCCTCGCCCCGTAGACGCGGTAGTTGGCGTCGTAGACGTGCTGGATCAGTTCCTTCAGCTCGCCGTCCCGCACGGTCCTGGCGGACGGCGCGGTCCGGCGTCTGCGGTGGGCATAGTAGGTGGAGGAGGCGATCCTGCAGTCGTGCATCGTCAGCACGCGGCAGATCGGCTCGACGCCGCCGAAGCGGGCCTTGTGCTCGTCGATGAACGCTACGAGCGTGTGTGTGGCCGGTCGAGCTCGGCCGCGAAGAAAGACGCCGCGGCTTTGAGGATCTCGTTCGCCCGCTTGAGCTCGGCGTTCTCCTTCTTCAGCCGCTTCAGCTCGGCGGACTCCTCCGTCGTCGTCCCCGGCCGGGTCCCAGCGTCGATCTGGTCCTGCCGTACCCACTTCCGCAGGGTCTCGGTCGTGCCGATGCCCAGCTTCTGGGCGACCGCTTTCATAGCGGCCCACTCGGTGTCGTACTCCGGCCGCACCTCGGCGACCATCCGCACCGCCCGACGGCGCAGCTCAAGCGGGTACTGGGAAGGACGTGCCATGACTCGATCCTCTCAAATGATCGAGTCCCTACCGAACCCGGAACGGTTCACACCGACCGCTACCACAGCCCTTGACAAACCTGATTGGGAATCACTGCCCCCCGCCCCAAACGGGGGTTAGGGCGGGGGGTGTGGTGACGCATCCCGGGGGATAGTTAGATGTGCCACCACATACGGGGAGGCCATTTGTTGTGGCCCTCACCCATGATAGGAGATGACCGCGTTTTGCTCGCTTCCGTTACGCGCGGCACCACGCCCGTTTGATGACTGCCTCTATGTCTCTCCCCAGCCCGGCCGTCTCTTGACGTCGGCCCCGGCCGCAGGGGGTAGTTACCTACTCCACTCGCGTGGCGACGTCGTGATTCTGCTGCGTGGTCGATGCCGAGAATGCCCGTGAGGCGCGTTGCTGCTTCCGAATGAGCCGGTGCAGTCGTTGTGTCGCGCGTCAGACTTTCTGGCACAGGGGTTTGTTGAGCCCTGACGAGCTGAAGGAGAGCCTGATGAGCCGTCCGCCGCAGTTCCCGGTGGAGGACAAGATACGGATCGTGCTGTCGGTCCTGGCTGGTGAGATGACCGTCGCTGAGGCGGCCCGCCGGAACAAGACGTCGCAGACGTCGGTGGCCAAGTGGCGGGACCAGTTCCTGGAGTCCGGGAAGGCTGGCCTGACGGCCGGAACATCGAAGCAGGCCTCCAGCCGGGAGGCGATGCTCGAGGAGCAGATCGAGGACCTCAAGGCCGCGCTTGGTGAGGCCCATGTCGAGCTGCGGGTGTGGAAGAAGTCCGCTGAGGGCCGCCTGGCCCCTTCGAGGACCTCGAGGTGATCCGCACCGAAGCGGCGATGCCGACCTCGAGGTTCTGCGAGCTTGTCGGCATCCCGCGCCGCACCTGCACCCGCTGGCAGGCCCGCGCCCGCCGTGGCCAGAGTGTGGTCAAGGGCCCGTGGCCGGCGCCGGTGGTCGACCAGCTCGAGCCGATCGCCGCGAAGTACGCCGCGGACTGGCCGGCCTGGGGCCACCGCAAGATCCACTGGATGATGCGAGCCGACGGCCACGACGTGTCTGCATCCTCCATCGAACCGGCTCTGCGCAGAAGGGATTTACTCCAGCCGGTCGACTACCAGGGAATACGCCGCGAGCCGGCCAAGGCCCGCAAGGCCGCCTTCGCCCAGCCGCCGACGAGCCCGAACGAAGTATGGCAACTGGACTTCTCCGAATACGAGACGTCCGGAGGCGGGATCTGGCAGCTGGCCGGGGTGACGGACTACTTCACCAAGTACGAGCACGGCTGGCACATCAGCCCCTCGTGCACCGGCGCCGACGCGATCGAGGCGGTGAAGCTCGCGATCGCGGAGGCCGAACGTCTCGGCGGACGTCCGCTGGCCGAGCTGCTGCCCGCCGATCCCGACACCGGCAAAAACCGGCGCATCAAGCTGGTCACCGACAATAGCGGAGCCTTCAAGGGCGCCGCGTTCGCCCGCTTCATCGCTACCCGCCCCGAGTTGCTGCACATCCGCACCCAGGCCAAGAGCCCCGGCCAGAACGGCGTACGCGAGCGCGCCTTCGGCTCGCTGAAGTACGAGCACCTCTACCGCCTGGAGATCGAGGACCTCACCATGCTCGCCCGCGAGGCCGAGCACTACCGGCATGTGTTCAACCACAACCGACCCCACGAGACCCTGTCCGGGGTGGTGTCCCGCCGAGTGGTGTAGCAGCGATCTGTGCGTAGCCCCTGGTCATGGGGCGGCCATCGCGCAACTCTCCGAGTAGCGAAGCTCGTTGAAACGAGAGGTGACGTGATGGCCTTGTCCCAGCATGACTTACTCCGCCTGATGGAGTCACTGCGTACGGCGGACGGAATCGAGTTGATCAGGGTCCTGGCCCAGCGGATCCTGCAGGAACTCATCGAGGCCGAAGCCACCGCCCACATCGGCGCCGAGCCCGGTGAGCACACCGGGACCCGCACGACGATGCGCAACGGGCACCGGGGGAAGGTGCTGACCACGCAGGCCGGGGACCTGGACCTGGCGATCCCCAAGGTCCGCACCGGGTTGTTCTTCCCGTCGCTGCTGGAACGCCGGCGACGCATCGACCAGGCCCTCTACGCCGTCATCATGGAGGCATACGTGCAGGGCGTGTCCACCCGCAGCGTGGACGACCTGGTCAAGGCCCTCGGTGGCGACACCGGCATCTCCAAGAGCGAAGTCTCCAGGATCTGCGGCGACCTCGACACTGAACTGAGCGTGTTCCGCACCCGCCCCCTGGACCACACCCGCTTCCCCCTACGTCTACCTGGACGCCACCTCCTGCAAGGCCCGGGTGAACCACCAGATCGTCTCCCAAGCCGTGGTCATCGCCACCGGCATCACCGAGGACGGCGGACGCGAGGTCCTCGGGCTGATGGCCGGCGACAGCGAGACCGAAGTCTTCTGGAGCGAGTTCCTGCGCTCCCTGCGCGAGCGGGGCCTGACCGGAGTCCGCCTGGCCATCGCCGACCACCACTCCGGCCTGGTCAAAGCCGTCCGCAAGGTCATGCTCGGCGCCGCCTACCAGCGCTGTCGCGTTCATTGAAGCCGTAAAGAATCAACTTGTCGGTGTGTCGGTTTCTTCATCCGCGGCGGCGAGGAGTTCGGTGGCGGTGCGGTAGCGGGTGGTGGCCGGAGGTGGGAGAAGTCCGCTTTCGGCGAGCAGGGGCCGGATCTCGCGGACGACGTTCCCGATCGAGGACCTGCTCACGTCCCCCAGCACGTCGGCGAGGACGTCCAGGGTGCACAGTCTCCGCAGGTAGAGGATGGCGACGACGACGCGTTCTCTGTCGCCGAGCTTCTGCGGGAAGACGCCGCCGCGGCTGCCCGGCTGGCGATCGGTGCCCCGGCGCTGGTAGGAGGCACGTTCGACCAGGGCAACCTGGCGTGGGGCGAGGCGGCGAGCGAGTGCATCCAGTTCCGTGCGGGACATGCCGGTAAGCCGCGGATGGGACAGGCTCTCCATGATCCGGGTGCGCGGCGGGGTCTTGTCGGTGTCGAGGAAGGCCATCAGCGTGTGCGCCGTGGTGAACCGGCTGGGGAGCGTAACCGGGCTGGTGGCCGTGGTCCTCCAGGACCCGGCGGGTCTCGGCGATGAGGTGGCCGATGCAGGTTGGGGTCACCTCCAGCATGTCGCCCAGCAGCTTCATCGAGCAGACCTGGCGCTGGTAGAGGAGGGTGAGCATCACCCGGGTGGCGTCGTCGAACAGCGGCTTGGCCCGCTGATTTCCGGTTGCGCGCCGGGCGCGTCCGCCGCGCTGCTCGCTGTAGCGTTCCTGGGCCCGGGCGGCCTGCAGCGGGGCCAACTCAGCACACAGCTCTGCGAGTTCCGTGCCATTCAGCCCGGTCAGGCGCGGGTCCGCCAGACGGGCCAGAAGTTCGCGGCGTCGGCCGGCGACGCCGTGCGCCTCGCTGACAGGCAGGGCCTGTGGCGCGGAGGGTTCGGGCAGCAGGGTGTAGTTCCACTGGCCGTGAACCTCATGCCGGACCAGCGGCAGCGCGGCGAAGCGGTCCTTGCTGATCGCGATGCCGGTGGGGTAGTCACCGGGATCCAGGTGGGCCTCGACGCGCAGACCAGCCCGGGTGCGGGTGGCGGCGATCGTCTCGATAACGACTTCGTGGCTGGTCAGCGGCCTGCCACGCCAGTTGTGGGTGATGTGGGAGAACAGCCGGTGCTCGATTTTGTTCCATTTGCTTGTGCCCGAACAATGCCGTTGCTTGAGTAGGGCAAGCAGTTCGCGGTGACGTTTGGGGCACAGTGATCGTTGAGCCCGGCATGCATCCATGGGTGGGGATATCTGATCATGTGCGGCTGGGAGTGGTGACACGCTGGGTGACCCCGGAGCTCGTCGGTGAAGTGCTGGAGAAATGCGGGGTTCGCGACAAGAAGTCCGGCGCCCTGCCGGCCGGGTTCATGGTCTACTTCACGCTCGCTCTGGCCCTGTTTCAGCAGGACTCCTACGACGACGTCGCCGAGCAGCTTGTCGGCAGTATCCCGGAGTTGGGTGAGAGCATCCCCAACAAGTCCTCGTTCACGCGGGCGCGAAGGCGCCTGGGACCGCAGGTCTTGGAAACCATGTTCCGGGAGCTGGCCGGGCCGTTGGCTCCGGTCGGTTTGAAGAGCGCCTTCTATCGCGAGATGCGGCTGGCCGCAGTGGACGGGTTCGTGCTGGACGTGCCGGACACGACGGCCAATCGGGCCGCGTTCGGCGGACCGGTCAAGAACGGCCAGCCCGCGGGTTTCCCGCAGGTCCGGGGGGTGACGCTGACCGAGTGCGGCACCCACGCACAGATCGACGCGGCGGTGGGCGGATTCAACGGCGGCGAGCCGGAGCTGGCGATCAAAATGGCCGACGCGGCGGCCGGGATGCTGGTCATCATGGACCGCGGCTTTCCCGGGGTGGCGCTATGGAAGGCATACACCGGGACCGGGGCTCATCTGCTAATCCGTGCCCGGTCGAGCGTTGCTGCTCGCCCGGTCAAGTATCTGCCCGACGGTACTTACCTGGCGAGGATGAACCTGGCCGGGCAGAAAGGCGCGCATCCCGGAGGTGTGCTGGTCCGCGTGATCGAGTACCGCGTCGATGACGGCGAGGTGGTCAGGCTGTTGACCGACCTTGTGGACCCGGTCGCATATCCGGCGGCGGAGTTGGCAGGGCTCTATCACTCGCGGTGGGAGGCGGAGTCGGCATTCCGGCAGATCAAGACCTTCCAGCGCGGGCCAGCCGAGGTCCTGCGCTCGGGTGACCCGGATCTGGTGCGCCAGGAGGTCTGGGCGCATCTGGTCGTACACCACTGCCTCACGCAGGTCATCATCGCTCTGGCCGACGACACCGGGATTCCCCCGGACCGGGTCTCCTTCGTCAAGGTCCTCAAGCACGCACGGCGCAGCGTGGTCCGCCAGTGCACGGACACGCCCACGAAGATCAAGGAGTTCTTGGTGGTGCTGGCGGCAAAGGTTCGCCGTAAGCTCGACAACGGCGCCAGGCGCCTGCGGGAGGCGGACCGACATCTGAAGCGTCCGGACTCGAAGTACTCGTCGAAGCTCTCCTACCGGATCAACACCCGTGACCGGCGGCCGACACGACGGATCCCATCCAAGGTCATCACGCTACAGCCCGTGATAGTTCGGTAGTCAAGCAACGGCATTGAGTGCCCGGAGGAAAGTGACACACGGTGATGCTCAGTTCGGTTTCGGCGGCCAGGGCGGCCAGTTCGCTCTTGCAGACCCGGTAGCGGTAACCGTTGGAGCCGCCTGCGTCCGAGGTGATCAGCAGGCGTGACGCCTTCGGGTAGTCGAGGCTGCCGCGACAGCGCCACCAGCGGCGGATGGACTCGACCGCGAAGACCGACGTGTCGTGGTCGACACCGACGTTGACCCATCCGGTGTTGCGGACGATGTCGTAGATCCCGTATGGGATCGCCTGCTGAACGTCCGGGCCACTGAAGAAGAAGTGATGGTCCTCCACCTCGACCGGCTCGCCCCTGGGCCGCCACTCGCGGCCGGCCATGGGCAGCCGTCCGATCTGCTCCCGCTTCTTCGTGTCCACGCTGATCACCGGCTCGCCATCGGCCTGGTGCTGCTTGACCTGCTCGTTGATATAGCGGAACTGGGCATCCCGGTCGGGATGCTGGGCACCCTCGAGGGTCTTGGCGTTCGCCTGCAGGCTGAAGCCCTCCTGCTTGAGCAGCCGGCCCACCGTCGGCGCGGACACCGGGTGCCCCTGCCGGGTCAGCTCCTCGGCCAGGTTGCGCAGCGACTTCGTCGTCCACCGCAGCGGAGACTGAGGATCTCCCCGCTCGTCCGGCTCGACCAGCCCCAACAGGGCTTTGCGCAAGACCGGATCGTTCTCCTCGGCCCGCTTGCGGCCTCCGCCTGGTGCACGCACCCGGCCGTCCGGCAGAGGCCCGGCCCCCGCTTCCAGCTCCAACACTCCACGACGCACGGTCGTCTCGCTGACCTGCGCGATCCGCGCTACCGCCCGTATGCCGCCGTGCCCGAGCAGCCGGGCCTCGGTAGCCAGGGCCAGCCGCCGCTGCCGCTCGTTCAAGTACGGCAACAACACCGAGAACCTGCACTGGAGTTGGAAACAGATCTCCTCCGGAACTGCCATACCCTGACAACGAGCCTGTCCCTGTAAAGCAGCACCTTGATTCTTTACGGCTTCAATGAACGCGACAGCGCTGGTAGGCGGCGCCGAGCATGACCTTGCGGACGGCTTTGACCAGGCCGGAGTGGTGGTCGGCGATGGCCAGGCGGACTCCGGTCAGGCCCCGCTCGCGCAGGGAGCGCAGGAACTCGCTCCAGAAGACTTCGGTCTCGCTGTCGCCGGCCATCAGCCCGAGGACCTCGCGTCCGCCGTCCTCGGTGATGCCGGTGGCGATGACCACGGCTTGGGAGACGATCTGGTGGTTCACCCGGGCCTTGCAGGAGGTGGCGTCCAGGTAGACGTAGGGGGAAGCGGGTGTGGTCCAGGGGGCGGGTGCGGAACACGCTCAGTTCAGTGTCGAGGTCGCCGCAGATCCTGGAGACTTCGCTCTTGGAGATGCCGGTGTCGCCACCGAGGGCCTTGACCAGGTCGTCCACGCTGCGGGTGGACACGCCCTGCACGTATGCCTCCATGATGACGGCGTAGAGGGCCTGGTCGATGCGTCGCCGGCGTTCCAGCAGCGACGGGAAGAACAACCCGGTGCGGACCTTGGGGATCGCCAGGTCCAGGTCCCCGGCCTGCGTGGTCAGCACCTTCCCCCGGTGCCCGTTGCGCATCGTCGTGCGGGTCCCGGTGTGCTCACCGGGCTCGGCGCCGATGTGGGCGGTGGCTTCGGCCTCGATGAGTTCCTGCAGGATCCGCTGGGCCAGGACCCTGATCAACTCGATTCCGTCCGCCGTACGCAGTGACTCCATCAGGCGGAGTAAGTCATGCTGGGACAAGGCCATCACGTCACCTCTCGTTTCAACGAGCTTCGCTACTCGGAGAGTTGCGCGATGGCCGCCCCATGACCAGGGGCTACGCACAGATCGCTGCTACACCACTCGGCGGGACACCACCCTCACTCCGGGCGGCCTGAGCCATGCAGCTCTCATGGGCGCGGCGGCACGCTGCGGGCTAACGGCCGTGGGCCCGAAGTCGAGGCCCTCAGAAGGACTTCTTGATCAGCTTGCCGTCGGAGACCACGACGAACCACTCGACGTTCAGGCGTGGGTCTGACACGAAAATGACTCGTGGTTGAGCCGGTTAGGTCGTGATGGGCTCGAAGCGGGCGGTCAGGCCCAGGCTGTTGGCTTCCTTGAGTATGCGGCGCATGGCGCGTTCGGGGTCGCGTCGGGTGAAGTGGTCGGCGCCGAGTTCGCGGTAGCGGGCCCTGTCATGCAGGACGTGCCAGACGGCGATGGCGAGTTTGTGCATCACGGCCACGAGGGCCCGCTTGCCGCCTCGTCTGGCGGCCAGGCGTCGGAAGAAAACGCCGAGGTAGGAGTCCTTCTTCTTGATCGCGACCATGGCGGCGATCCCGAGTAGCCGTTTGAGCTTGCTGTTGCCGGGACGGGTGCGGCCGGACCTGCTCACCCCAGCCGACTCGTTCTGGCCTGGGCAGACCCCGATCCAGGAGACCAGGTGGTGGGCTGAGGCGAACTGGGCCATGTCGCCGCCGGTTTCGGCGATGATGATCTCAGCGCCGAGTCGGCCGATTCCAGGGATCGTGGCGAGGTTGGCCATGTCCTCCTCGCGGTCGGCCAGCAGCCGGGCGATTCGGGCGTCGAAGGTAGTGATGACGCTCTTCCAGCGGTCGATCTCGTCCAGGTAGTGCCGGATCATGAACGCGCGGTGATCGGTGAACTCGCCGTCCAGCGCCTCGATGAGGGTCGGGGATCTTATTGCGGGCCCGGCCGACCGCAAGGTCCGCAAGACGGCCGGGGTCGCGCTCCCCAGCAATGAGTGCCTCCGGGATGGCCCGGCCGCTGGCGCCGACCACGTTGCTGAGGACCGCTGAGAGCTTCATCCCGGTGTCCTCCAGCTCTTTCTCCAACCGCTGGGCCTCCCAGCCCGCCGCCCTGACCAGCTCGGTGCGGCGACGGGTCAGATCGCGTAACTCGCGGATGTCCCGCTGCGGCACGAAGGATGCCATCACCATTCCCGAGGCGCCGGCCCGGGCAAGGAAGGCCGCGTCGTTCGGGTCCGTCTTGCGGCCCCGGATTCCCTTCAGATGGGCGGGGTTGACCAGCATCAGGTTCAGGTGCGGCTGGAGCAGGTAGTAGACCGGACGCCAGAAGTCCGAGGTCGCCTCCATCACCACCACCTCTACTTGCCGGTCCACCAGCCAGGCCAACAGGCGTCGTATTTCAGCAGTGGTGGTGCCGAACCGCTCGGTCTCCGCCGACCAACTGCCGGCCCGTTTCTCGGACGGGGTGCGTACGCACGCGAGTAGGAACCGCTTGCCCAGGTCCACTCCAGCGGACCGCAGATGGATGATGTCGTCCTCCACGTCCTCACGCCGGGGCATAGTCCTCTCCCTCCCGCCCGGTGCATCCGTGCTCGGCGGACACCCCGGAGGGGCCAAGGGAGAAGGCGGAGTCTGACACTCGTGCTCCCGGCAGCGGATGCCCGATGCCCTGGCAACAATCCGTGGTCCCCTGGTCGGCCCCCATCGCCATCCTGTAAAACGAGCTCGCCCGCATCGCAGGCCCATCGGCTGACCGGGATGCCCGGCCACATTTTCCGCATCCGAGGTGATCAGCACAGCGATCTCGCCCACCTGTAAAGTTAACGGACCGCTGCGGCTTCACCACTGCCCTGCACACCGCCCGTGACCTGGTCGTCCAGGCCGCCGGCGTCACCGGATGCGGGACGACCGGTGTCATCAGCCAGCGCATCCTGGCCGGGCTCCTTCCGCCGAGGCGGCCCCGCGTCAGCACCCGCAAGGTCAAGTCGCCCATCTCCCGCTACCACGCCCGCCAGGACGACGGCCGCCCGGATACCAGCCGCACCGTCACCGGCCTCGACATCTCCATCCTCGAACCCGAACCTGAGCTGCCCGCCGTCTCACACGACGACCGTCACATCCCGCCGGACGACCGCCGCCGACAGCGTGTCCTGGAGGTCCTCGACACCGACCCCGACCGCTACTGGCACCCGCGTGACCTCGCCCGTCTGTTTGTGGCAACTTCAATTGGCCCCACTCCGGCACTGAAGTTGGCCCCACCGAGGTTGTGAGGGTGGCCCGGGGGAGGTCGTCAACCTGGCGCCGACACGTTGTTTTGGCCCCACCCCGATCGAGTGGGTTCCCTGGCCGTGGGGAGGGGGCGGAGCGGTAGCGTGAAGGGCATCGGATCCGGACTGGACGATGGGCCCCGACAGCCCGACAGCCCGACAGCCCGACAGCCCGACAGCCCGACAGCCCGACGGACCACAGGATCTCGACCCGTGTTCAATCCGGGACCGACGGATTCTCCGATCCGTGGTGGACGACGAGGGCGGGCATTGGCACGACCGGCGGAGAACGGTTCGGGCCCAACCGGCCTCGGTTCTTGGAGCGGGGCCGGGTCAGTGTCAGGAGCTGTGTCGCGTTCTTTGCCGGACGTTCACCCCGACCAGCGCGAGACCTGCATGGAGCAGTTGTCACGGGCTGGCTGTGTTTCCCGGGGCGAACGCCGCAACTGCCCACCTCGCACGGCGGCCTGGCCGGAACAGGTCATGTCTGGCCACGTTGGGTGAACCCCAGCCCACCTTCCGTCGTAGTGCCAGTGTGAGCTGCCCCGAGTTTCGTAGAGTCCGGTGGTCTTGTTTCAGGCGGACTGCGGGGTGGCTTCCTGTTGTCGTCAGAAGTCGCGTTCGTACTCGGCGGGCGGTACGTAGTCGAGTGCGGAGTGCAGGCGTTCTTCGTTGTACCACGTGACCCACTGGAAGATCGCCCGTTCGACCTGGTCGACGTCCCGCCACGGCCCTTGCATCTCGATCAGCTCGGCCTTGAACGTGCCGTTCAGGGCCTCGGCCATCGCGTTATCGTACGAGTCGGCCACGGAGCCGACCGACGCGGAGGCGCCGATGTCAGCGAGCCGGTCGGTGTACCGAATTGACACGTATTGAGATCCGCGGTCGCTGTGATGAATGAGGCCGGAGCCTGCCTTGATCCGGCGTCTCCACAGACCCATCTCCAGTGCGTCCAGGGGCAGTTCGGTCCTCATGTGGTTCGCGACCTGCCAGCCGACGATCATCCGCGAGTACACGTCCAGGACAAACGCCACGTATGCCCAGCCCGACCACGTCCTCACATAAGTCATGTCGGCGACCCAGAGCTCGTCCGGGCGGGAGGCTGTGAAGTCCCGATCGACCAGGTCCGGCGGCCTCGGCGCCGACGGTTCGCAGATCGTGGTGCGGCGCCGCTGTCCGCGAATGACACCCTCCAGGTTCAGCTTGGCCATCAGGCGCTCGACGGTGCAGCGGGCGACGTCCACCCCCTTGCGCTTGAGGGCACGGGTCATCCGGCGGGCTCCATAGGTGCCGTCCGACTCGGCGTGGACCGACTCGATCACAGGCATGAGCTGTTCATCGCGGAGCCGGCGGGCCGACTTCGGCCGCTTCTTGCGGGCAAAGTACGTCGACGGCGACAGCTCCAGCACCCGGCAGACGGGATCGACCCCGAGACCCTTGTCACGCAGATGGTCGATCACCTGCTCGGCCTCGTCCGGGGACGGTCGATCTCCTGGGCAAAAAACACCGACGCGGCCTTGAGGATGTCGTTCGCCCGCCTCAACTCCGCCACCTCTTTGCGGAGTTGCCTGAGCTCGTCCTGCTCGGCGGTGGTCAGCCGGTCGTCGCGCTCGCCACGGTCGGCCTCCGCCTGGCGGACCCAGCCGCGCAGGGCCTCTTTATGGATGCCCAGGTCCTTCGCAACGTGCGCGATCGGGCGGCCGGTGGAACGGACCTCGCGGACCGCGCGCTCGCGGAGCTCGTCCGGGTATTTACGGGGTGCAGGCATAGTGTTGGTGGATCTCCTTCGCCAGGACCGTAACCCTGGCATCAGGGACTCCACAAATCTCAGTACAGCTCACTTCTGGATCCGTTCGACGGTGTGTTTCTGCTTCCTTGGGGCCTTCAGGTCGGCCCGGAGCATCGCGTCGATCCACTCGGTGGCCGGGTCCAGGATGCGGAACTGCCGTTGGCCGGACTTGCGCGGCGGAGGGACCGCGGAGGCCATGGCCTTCCGGACGGTTCGGCGGTGAACGCCGTACTTCGCCGCCAGGGACCGCAGCGAGATCGACGGATCGAGACGGACGTCCCGACGGATCTGTTCGAACAGCTCGACACGCGAAACACGCACCCCGGCCTCCCGACACGGCCATGACCAACAGCACGGCCTCCGACATGACCGTGAACGACGGACACACCCTGTCGGGATCGGGCAGACAGCGCAGACCATTCACTCGGACGAGGGCACGTCGTCTTAGAGCGGCACGGGTGGGGCCAAATCAAATGTCGATCAACTGGGGCCAGACCAGAGTGCCAGAGTGGGGCCAACGAAACCTGCCACAAACACCCGTCACCTCGGCGACGTCACCCTGGGCACCATGCGCCGACAACTCGACCGATGGGCCAGCAACGGACTCATCCACAAAGCCGGACCCGCCGCCTACACCAGCCAAGGCACCTCATGAACCCCTTGCCACCAACGCGAATCCGTTAACTACCCGGCCTTGGGTCAAGGGCCGCCCCACGGCTGTTGTGCGTTATGCCGGATTCGCCTATCCAAGCCGGTGTCACCTGCGCCGACGCCTCCTTCCCGAAGATGCGGTAGGCGGCTTTTCTGCTCCACGCACTCGCTGACCAGTTCGCTTGACAAGGTCCGCGCCGCCCTCCATCATCATTCCACTAGAGAACTAGCGAAAGGTGGTGAAGGGAATCGAGTTCCGTATCGACAGACGGAGCGGGATCGCCGCCTACCAGCAGATCATCCTGCAGACCAAGCAGGCCCTGCGGCTTGGCGTACTCCTGCCCGGTGACCGGCTGCCGACGGCCAAGGAGGTCGCGGAGACCAGCGCGGTCAACCCGAACACGACCCTCAAGGCCTACCGGGAGCTGGAGCGGGAGGGACTGGTCGAACCGCGCCCTGGCCTGGGGACGTTCGTACGTCGGTCACTGGCCCAGCCTCAGGCTGCCGCCGACTCTCCGCTGCGCGGAGAACTGGCGGCGTGGATGGACCGGGCCCGCGCGGCGGGTCTCGAGCGTGACGACGTGACTGCCCTGGTCGCGTCGGTCCTGGAGGAGCGGTACGCCGAGAGCGCGACGACCGCCGGAAGCAGTCGCAGCGGCGAAAGGAAGGAGCTCAAGTGAGTACGGTCATAGGCAATGGGGGGTACGCGGAGGAATCCGCGATCGAGGCGTACGGCCTGGGGAAGCGGTACCGGCGCGGCTGGGCACTCGAGGACTGCTCGTTCCGGCTGCCGGCCGGGCGGGTCTGCGGGCTCGTCGGCCCGAACGGCGCGGGCAAGACCACGCTGATGGGGATGGCGGTGAACCTGCTGAAGCCGACGACGGGCACCGTCCAGGTGTTCGGCGCGGCCCCGGGGTCTGAGGAGGCCAACCGGCGCACCGCCTTCCTGGCCCAGGAGAAGCCGCTGTTCCGGCGGTTCACCGTCGCCGAGATCCTGCGCGTGGGCAGGGAGCTGAACCCTCGCTGGGACCAGAAGACCGCGGAGGAGATCGTCCGTTCCGGCAATGTGCCCTTCACCGCCCGGATCGGCACCCTTTCCGGCGGCCAGCGCACCCGTGTGGCCTTCGCCCTCGCCTTCGGCAGACGTCCCGACCTGCTCATCCTCGACGAGCCCATGTCCGACCTGGACCCGCTGGTACGCCACGAACTCATGTCCGTCCTCTTGGCCGAGGCCGCCGAGCACGGAACCACCGTGCTGATGTCCTCCCACCTGCTCGCCGACCTGGAGAACATATGCGACTACCTCATCGTCGTCGCCTCGGGCGGTGTCCGCCTGGCCGGCGAGGTCGACGAGCTGCTCACCGCCCACACCTGGCTCACCGGGGCCCACACGGGTGACGGCGTCCCGGACCTCGCTCAGCACACGGTCGTCGAATCCCGCGTCAGCGGTCGGCAGGTCACCGCACTCGTCCGACCCGACGGCCCCGTCGCAGGCAGCTGGCAGGCCGACACCCCCAACCTCGAAGAGGTCCTCCTCGCCTACCTCCGCTCCCCCGACACACCCCCCCTGGTCAGCCCCAGCGCCCAGGCCGACCCGAAGGCAGCAGCAGCATGAGCATCACGACCACCGCCCTCGCAGACTCCCGCCGCGGCCCACGGCTCAGGGGCTTGACCTGGTTGGTCTGGCGCCAGCACCGAGCCGCGTTCTGGACTGGGCTCGCCATCACCGCCGCGGGCATCGCATCGTTCGCCTACCAGCGCGCGAGCATGATGGACTACCTCAACGGGATCGGCTGGCCCCACTCAAAGTCGGCGGACTGGTCGGCCGGCTTCGAGACATACGACTCCCTGCTGTCCAACACCTCGTCCGCACTCGGCTTGCTCATGCCCGTCCTGGTGGGCGTTTTTCTGGGCGCCCCGCTGATCGCGAACGACCTGGAGCACGGCACCGGCAAGCTCGTCACGTCGCAGGCGGTGAGCCGCGGCCGCTGGCTCGCCACGAAGCTCGGCATGGCCGTGCTGGTGGTCACGGTGTGCACCGCGGCGCTCTCCGCCGCGTTCGGCTGGTGGTTGGGACCGGTCAGCAAGGAGAACCCGGCCCTCTACTGGGTGGCGGGCAGCGCCACGGGCCCGTTGCCGGTGGCGCTCACCCTGCTCACGATGGTCGGAGGTGTGGCGATCGGCATGCTCCTGCGCCGCACGCTGCTGTCCATGGTGGTCACCTTCGGCTTCGCCGTCACGATACAGCTCGTCTGGGCCTTTCGCTGGCGGGATCTCGGCAACGTGACGACGATCACCACACATGATGGCGCCCGCACACTTCCGGATCTGCCCCAAGCCGCCTATGAGGTGCGCCAGTCCTACCTCACCAGCTCGGGAGAGCTCCTCGGCCGAGACAGCTGCGCCTTGCAGACCGAGCAGGCGATCAACGCGTGCCTGGACAGGAAGGACGTCGTCGGCTGGTCGGTGGACTACCTGCCCCCCTCCGAGTTGTCACCCATGCTGTGGACCGGATCCGCGATCCTGCTCACCCTCACGGCCGCCGTCGCGGTGTTCATCTGCTGGTGGGGCCGCAAGCGGCTGTACTAGGCCGTGTCTGAACCGTTCCGGGTTCGGTAGGGACTCGATCATTTGAGAGGATCGAGTCATGGCACGTCCTTCCCAGTACCCGCTTGAGCTGCGCCGTCGGGCGGTGCGGATGGTCGCCGAGGTGCGGCCGGAGTACGACACCGAGTGGGCCGCTATGAAAGCGGTCGCCCAGAAGCTGGGCATCGGCACGACCGAGACCCTGCGGAAGTGGGTACGGCAGGACCAGATCGACGCTGGGACCCGGCCGGGGACGACGACGGAGGAGTCCGCCGAGCTGAAGCGGCTGAAGAAGGAGAACGCCGAGCTCAAGCGGGCGAACGAGATCCTCAAAGCCGCGGCGTCTTTCTTCGCGGCCGAGCTCGACCGGCCACACACACGCTCGTAGCGTTCATCGACGAGCACAAGGACCGCTTCGGCGGCGTCGAGCCGATCTGCCGCGTGCTGACGATGCACGACTGCAGGATCGCCCCCTCCACCTACTATGCCCACCGCAGACGCCGGACCGCGCCGTCCGCCAGGACCGTGCGGGACGGCGAGCTGAAGGAACTGATCCAGCACGTCTACGACGCCAACTACCGCGTCTACGGGGCGAGGAAGATCTGGCGGGAGCTGAACCGGCAGGGCCAGGCCGTGGCCCGCTGCACCGTCGAACGCCTGATGCGCGAGCTCGGCATCACCGGCGCGGTCCGCGGCAAACGCGTGATCACCACGCTTCCCGGCGGCCAGGCCGGGCGGGCTCCCGACCTCGTGGACCGCAACTTCGTCGCCGGCGCCCCGAACCGCTGCTGGGTCGCGGACTTCACCCATGTCAGAACGTGGGCCGGCGTCGTCTACGTCGCCTTCGTCGTGGACACCTTCTCCCGCCGGATCGTCGGCTGGTCGGCCGCCACCGTGAAGGAGACGGTCTTCGTGCTGGACGCCCTGGAGATGGCGATCTGGCAGCGCGACCGTGATCAACATCCAGTCCAGCCAGGTGAGTTGATCCATCACTCCGATGCCGGGTCGCAATACACGAGTTTCCGGCTCGCCGAGCACCTGGACGCCGCCGGTATCGCCGCCTCGATCGGCTCGGTCGGCGACGCCTACGACAATGCCCTGATGGAGAGCACGATCGGGCTGTTCAAGACCGAGCTGATCAAGCCCCGACGGCCGTGGAAGACGCTGTCCGACGTCGAGCTCGCCACCGCCGAGTACGTCGACTGGTACAACCACCGACGACTCCACGGTGAGATAGGCCACGTCCCGCCCGTTGAATACGAGAACAACCACTACCGGGCAACCACAAAACCCCAGGTCACAACCAACAACTGAGATCTCTACCGAACCCGGAACGGTTCAGTCTGACAAATGATCACCGAGCGGGGATGTGCATGCTCGGTCCAATTGCGTTGCCGTACTGACGTCGGCCAGTGAGTCTGGGCTGGTGCCAGGACAAGGAAAAAGAAGGCGGCGAAAAGACGCCGAGAGTCAGCGGCTTGCCGCTCGCACCGCGCCGAATGCGGGACAGTGGAAACTGGTCGTTGAGACTCGGGACCATGCGGAGATGCGTGCGCAGCTGCGCCGCCTTCGGGAGGCAGGAGTCGACGGGTCGATGATCCGGATCGACACGCTGTGCGGGCGCCTGGCGCTGCCGACCACCTACCGGCTGAGCCGGTTCGTGACGAACCCCGGGTGGGAGTCCGAGCGCGGGCACTCTGATCATTGATCTTGTGGCAGGTCGAGGTGAGTTGACGGACGCGGCGTGGGAGCGAATAGAGCCCCTGTTGCCGCGGGTGGATGGGCGTGGTCGTCCGTGGCGTGATCACCGGCAGGTGATCGATGGGGTGCTGTGGCGGCTGCGGACCGGATCTCCGTGGCGCGATCTGCCCGGGCGTTACGGGCCTTGGCAGACCGTCTACGAGCGGTTCGGCCGCTGGGAAGCGGACAGGAGATCGACCGTTCGATCTTCCAGCGGTGCCGGCCGAGACGCTCGCTGGACTCGATGCCGGGCCTGGCGATGCGCGGGACGATGCCCCGCTCGCGCAGCCACTTCAGCCTCTCGGCGGAGTGGTACGCCTTGTCGGCACGGAGCCTGCCGGGGCGGCGTCTACGGGGACCGCGCCTCGAGCGGATGGCGGGTATGCCCAGGACCAGCGGCAGCAGCGCCTGGCTGTCATGAACGTTCGCGCCAGAGACGCCAAGAGCGAGGGGTAAGCCTTGCGCGTCGGACAGTACGTGGAGCTTGCTGCCCTTCTTGCCCCGGTCGACCGGATTGCGCCCGGTCAGCGATCCCCCTTTTTCGTACGGACCGAGGCCGCGTCCACGATCGCCGAGGTCCAGTCCACCTCACCACGGGCCCCGAGTTCGTCCAGAACGGCCCGATGCAGCCGCCGCCACAGCCTGTCCTTGGTCCAAGCGGAGAACCGGCGGTGCGCGGTGGCCGGCGAGACACCGAAAGTCTCCGGCAGATGGCGCCAGGCACAGCCGCTGGTCAGCACGTACACCACAGCCGTGAACGCTGCTCGCTCATCGACCGGGGCCGTGCCTCCACCCTGCGGACGGGAAGTAAACGAAGGCAACAACGGTGCGACGAGCGACCAGAGTTCGTCAGGAACCAACCGCTGCGACAAACCAACAACCATGGCAAAGCATCATGCCGCATCCACCTAACCTCGCCGTTTCGGTTGGGTACGGCTGGCTTTGGGGCGGAAACGCGAAAGTGCCTTCCTGACCTGGGACGATGAACCTTGCTGAGGGGTTCTGTCGGTCCAGGCGGAGGGCACTTTCTACGTGCAGGCTATCGGGTTGCGTCCCAAGGTCCATGTCAGTGCCGATGGTTCGGGGGTGGTCGGGCATGCCGGGGCACGGTTGCTGGCGGATCTTGCCGATGCCACCGGGCTGACCGCCGCGTACTCCGCCGCTCTCAGGCCGCTTCGGCCGCGCGGGACCGGGCATGATCCGGGCCGGGTCGCCACCGATCTCGCGGTGATGCTCGCCGACGGCGGTGAGGCGATCGCGGATCTGGCCGTGCTGCGGGACCAGGGCGAGGTGTTCGGCCCGGTCGCCTCCACGCCCACGGCTTGGCGGTTGCTCGCCGACACCGACGAGGCTGCACTCGCTTCGCTGCGAGCGGCCCGCGCTTCAGCCCGGGAAGTCGCCTGGATGCAGGCCGCCGAGACCGGCGAGGGCATACCTGCTGCTCGGGCCGGCGGACGAGAACTTCCCGGCCTGGTCCTGGACCTCGACGCCACGCTGGTCACCTGCCACTCGGAAAAGGAACAGGCCGCACCCACCTATAAGGGCGGCTTCGGCTTCCATCCGCTGCTGTGTTTCCTCGCGAACACCGGCGAGGCCGTGTCGGGGCGGCTTCGGCCCGGGAACTCCGGAGCCAACACCGCAAGCGACCACATCACGGTCCTCGACCAGGCGCTCGCGCAGATCCCCGACGCTCACCGGCACGGCACCGACATCCTGGTCCGCGCCGACAGCGCCGGATCCGCGAAAGCCTTCCTCGCCCACATCCGCGACGTGCGGAAACGAGGAATTCGTACCTTCTTCTCGGTCGGATACGCCATCACCGAGCCGGTCCGCCGCGCTGTCCGGGCCCTGCCCGACCGCCTCTGGCATCCCGCCCTGGACCAGGACGGGACGCTGCGTGATGGCGCCGAGGTCGCCGAGCTGACCGACATGGTCGACCTGACCGGCTACCCCGTCGGCACCCGCATCATCGTGCGCCGCGAGCGCCCGCACCCCGGCGCCCAGCTGTCCCTGTTCGACCTCGACGAGGGCCTGCGGCATCAGGTGTTCCTCACCGACACCCCCTACTCCGGTGGTGGTTCCGCCCAGTTCCTGGAGGTCCGTCACCGCGGGCATGCATGCGTCGAGGACCACATCCGGTGCGGCAAAACCACCGGCTTCGGCCGCTTCCCCTCCCGCGACTTCGCCATCAACACCGTCTGGCTCGAACTCAGCCTCACGGCGATCGACCTGATGGCCTGGACCCGTGTCCTGCTGCTGGACGGGGAGCTGGCCACCGCCGAGCCGAAGAAGCTCCGCTACCGGCTGCTGCACGTCGCCGCCCGCCTCACCCGCGGCGGCCGACGCCTGCGCTTGCGGATATCAGCGACCTGGCCCTGGAGACACGAACTGGCCACGGCCTTCCATCGCCTCGCAGCACTGCCCCGTCCCGCCGACTGACCGGCAACCCTGCCCGCCACGACCCGAAGGATCCTGGAGAACCCGACCACCGCGCCGGGACTCCGCCATGTCCGAACACCGAAATCGCATCGGTCACCCGACAGTTGCCCCTCAGCGACGCCTCACCGCCCCAACCGAAACGGCGAGGCTAACGCCACGTGAGACACCCTCTTAGCCTCGCGCTTTCACGTGGCAGGGCGTCCGGTGGGTGATCAGAAACGCAGAGAGTGCTCCTGACCTGCAACGATGGGACTTGTCTAGTGTCCAGGTCGTCGCATGAAAGAAGCACTCTCCAGGTGAAGAAGCGTATCGGGTCCTACCCGCGTGTCCGCGTCGAGGGCGGTGGCCGCGGGGTGGTGTCCCAGGCCGGTGGTGTGCTGCTGGTGGAGACGATCCGCAAGTCCGGTCTGGATGCGGCGATATCGGCGGCGCTTGAGCCGTGGCGAAGGCCGCGGGCGGTGCATGATCCGGGCAAGGTCCTGCTGGATGTGGCGCTCGCGGTCGCGCTGGGTGGGGACTGCCTGGCAGACGTCGGTCTGCTGCGGGCCGAACCGTCGGTGTTCGGGCCGGTGGCCTCCGATCCGACGGTATCCCGGCTGATCGACACGCTGGCAGCGGGTGGGAAGCGTGCTCTGACCGCACTGCGGCAGGCCCGCTCTCAAGTCCGTGAATGTGTGTGGACGTTGGCCGGTGAGGAAGCTCCGGACGCCGGCGGGCAGGTGGTCGTGGACCTGGGCGGGGTGCTGGTGATCGCGCATTCCGAGAAGCAGGATGCGGCCGCGACCTGGAAAAAGACGTTCGGGCACCATCCGCTGATGGGGTTCGTCGACCACGGCCGGGGCGGGTCCGGGGAGCCGGTGGCCGGGCTGCTGCGGCCCGGGAACGCGGGCAGCAACACCGCTGCGGACCACATCGAAGCCGCCAGGATCGCCCTGAAGCAGCTGCCGAAGAAGTACCGGCGCGGACGGCGGACGCTGATCCGCACCGACTCGGGCGGCGGCACCCACGAGTTCGTGGACTGGCTTTCCGCGCGCGGCCGGTGGCTGTCCTACTCGGTCGGCATGACCATCACCGATGCCATCCACCAGGCCGTCGGGAAGGTCCCGGCATCGGCCTGGACGCCGGCCGTCGAGCCCAACGGCGAGATCCGCGACGGTGCCTGGGTCGCCGAACTCGACGGCGACTGCCTGACCGGCTGGCCCAAGGAGATGCGGCTGATCGTGCGGAAGGAACGCCCGCACCCCGGCGCCCAACTGCGCTTCACCGACGCCGACGGCATGCGCCTGACCTGCTTCGCCACCAACACCAAGCATGCTCCGATCGCCGCGCTCGAACTGCGGCACCGCCAGCGCGCGAGGGCCGAGGACCGCATCCGCGCCGCCCGCGCCACCGGCCTGCGCAATTTGCCCCTGCACGACACCGCGCAGAACCAGATCTGGCTGGAGATCGTCCAGATCGCCCTCGACCTGCTCGCCTGGATGCCCATGCTCGCTCTGGCCGGCACCGCCCGGGTGTGGGAGCCCAAACGCCTGCGCCTGCGGCTGTTCTCCATCGCTGCCCAGTTGGTCACCACCGGCCGCCGCCGCATCCTCCGCCTCGCGAAACACTGGCCTTGGACCAACCTGATCACCGACGCGTGGGCACGACTCGAAGCCCTCCCCAGCCCCGGCTGACCAACACTTTCTCGTCCCTACGGGCAGCGCAAGCCCACCGGAGCAGTGGAACCCGGCGCCCACCCGACGCGACTGCCGGGGCGATGTCATGCCCGAAACCCACAGCACAGACAGAAACAGCCCGCCAGATGAACTGGCGAGCTGTCATGAAAGCCCGAGGCTAGGGTGATCTTTATCGAAGTGCCTGATCAGCAGGGCGTATGTCTGTATCCCGTGGTGTATGAGGTGTCGCGCGTCAGACTTTCTGGCACAGGGGTTTGTTGAGAAGCTGTTGTCTTTCCGGAGTTGAGAACTGCGTTTTCGCTGGTGGGGCATAGAGGCGACGAGGGAGTGACGGCTTGTCATGTCGTCGCTGCTGTGGGGGTCGGAATGCCGTCGGTGGTCGGGCTGCTGGAACAGCGCGAGCTGGCTGCTCGCCGTCGGGTGGACGAGCTGCGGGAGGAGGCCGACCGCATCCAGGCCGAGCTGGCCGTGGCCGAGCGGGAATGGCAGGAGTGGGCCATCGCCCGCTCGAACGTCGGCGAAGTGCTGGCCCCGGAGAGCGAGACGGAGCAGGACGACACCCAGGCCGACCAGGCAGCGCCGGCCTCCGCGGGGCGGGGCCCGCGCTTCGCCTGCCGGCTGCACACCTGGCACGGCCGCAAGACGGAGACCAAGAGCTTCACTCCGGACGAGTACCGGCGGCTTCCTGACCGCGCTGCATCATCAGCTGCACGCCCCGTCGTGCTGGTGTGGGACAACGTCTCCACCCACAAGACGCCGGAGTTCACCGCGTGGGCCGCGCTCCAGAGGTGGCTGCGGGTGTTCTACTTGCCCAGGTATACACCCGAGCTGAACGCCGTCGAGTGGATTTGGTCCTGGCTCAAGCGGAGCATCGTCAACTTCCCGCTCGCCGGCATCGACGACCTCGAAGCGCTCGTCCGCAGCCGACTCAAGCAGATCCAGTACCGGCCCGACGCGATCACCGGCTGCCTCACCGACACCGGACTGATCATGAAGCCGCCATGATCCATCACGGCGACGCTACGGGTTCAACCTGAGCAAGGACGAGGCCCAGGCCGTGCCCGAGGGCCGCGACGGCAGCGTGAGCGCGGCCGAGGAGCTGGCCCGGTTGCGAGCGGAGAACGTTCGGCTGCTCAAGGCCGAGCAGGAGTGGCGGCTGGAGCGCGAGATCCTGCGCCGGGCTGCTGCCTATTTCGCCCAGGAGGTGAAGTGAGCCCCCACCGCTGGGACTTCATCTCCAAAAACGGCGCCGACCTCGGCGTCAAGCGGATCTGCCGGGTGCTTGAAGCGTCCCGCGCCGGCTACTACCCGCACCTGGCCACCGAGCAGGCCCGCACCGAGCGCCGGGCCGAGGCCAAGCGGACCGTGAGCGAGATCCGCGCCATCCACGCCGAACACCAGGGCGGCCTACGGCGCCCCGCGCGCGTCATGCTGAACTGCGTGCGACAGAACGCAGGATCAACCGCAAGCGCGTAACCCGGCTGATGCGGATCAACCACATCGTCGGCCGTCACCTGCGGAAGAAGAAGAAGCGGACGACGATCGCGGACAGGACCGCGCCGCCCGCGCCGGACCTGGTGATGCGCGACTTCACCGCGGACACGCTGAACACCAGGTGGTGCGGCGACATCACATACATAGCCGTCGGCACGACGTGGCTCTACCTCGCCACGGTGATCGACATCTGCTCGAGAAAGGCGGTGGGCTGGTCGATCGCTGACCACAAGCACACCTCCCTGGTCACCGACGCGATCGAAATGGCTGCGGCCGCCCGCGGCGACCGGGTCCACAGCGTCGTTTCCACAGCGACAGGGGCGCCCAGTACAGCGCGACCGCCTTCGCCGAGGTCTCCCGCCGGCACGGCATCCGCCGCAGCATGGGCCGCATCGGCTCGAGCTATGACAATGCCCTCACCGAACCGTTCCTCCAGGGCCTCAAGCGCGAGTTGCTCCACGACCGCCGCTGGACCTCGAAGAGCGCGTGGTGCCTTCCCGTAGATCGGCGGGCGGTCCTGGTCGTGGTGGTGGTCGGCAGGTGTCGCGAGGACGCCTATCAGCTGCCTGGTCCGGGAGACCTAGCCTCGCCGTTTCGGTTGGGTACGGCTGGCTTTGGGGCGGAAACGCGAAAGTGCCTTCCTGACCTGGGACGATGAACCTTGCTGAGGGGTTCTGTCGGTCCAGGCGGAGGGCACTTTCTACGTGCAGGCTATCGGGTTGCGTCCCAAGGTCCATGTCAGTGCCGATGGTTCGGGGGTGGTCGGGCATGCCGGGGCACGGTTGCTGGCGGATCTTGCCGATGCCACCGGGCTGACCGCCGCGTACTCCGCCGCTCTCAGGCCGCTTCGGCCGCGCGGGACCGGGCATGATCCGGGCCGGGTCGCCACCGATCTCGCGGTGATGCTCGCCGACGGCGGTGAGGCGATCGCGGATCTGGCCGTGCTGCGGGACCAGGGCGAGGTGTTCGGCCCGGTCGCCTCCACGCCCACGGCTTGGCGGTTGCTCGCCGACACCGACGAGGCTGCACTCGCTTCGCTGCGAGCGGCCCGCGCTTCAGCCCGGGAAGTCGCCTGGATGCAGGCCGCCGAGACCGGCGAGGGCATACCTGCTGCTCGGGCCGGCGGACGAGAACTTCCCGGCCTGGTCCTGGACCTCGACGCCACGCTGGTCACCTGCCACTCGGAAAAGGAACAGGCCGCACCCACCTATAAGGGCGGCTTCGGCTTCCATCCGCTGCTGTGTTTCCTCGCGAACACCGGCGAGGCCGTGTCGGGGCGGCTTCGGCCCGGGAACTCCGGAGCCAACACCGCAAGCGACCACATCACGGTCCTCGACCAGGCGCTCGCGCAGATCCCCGACGCTCACCGGCACGGCACCGACATCCTGGTCCGCGCCGACAGCGCCGGATCCGCGAAAGCCTTCCTCGCCCACATCCGCGACGTGCGGAAACGAGGAATTCGTACCTTCTTCTCGGTCGGATACGCCATCACCGAGCCGGTCCGCCGCGCTGTCCGGGCCCTGCCCGACCGCCTCTGGCATCCCGCCCTGGACCAGGACGGGACGCTGCGTGATGGCGCCGAGGTCGCCGAGCTGACCGACATGGTCGACCTGACCGGCTACCCCGTCGGCACCCGCATCATCGTGCGCCGCGAGCGCCCGCACCCCGGCGCCCAGCTGTCCCTGTTCGACCTCGACGAGGGCCTGCGGCATCAGGTGTTCCTCACCGACACCCCCTACTCCGGTGGTGGTTCCGCCCAGTTCCTGGAGGTCCGTCACCGCGGGCATGCATGCGTCGAGGACCACATCCGGTGCGGCAAAACCACCGGCTTCGGCCGCTTCCCCTCCCGCGACTTCGCCATCAACACCGTCTGGCTCGAACTCAGCCTCACGGCGATCGACCTGATGGCCTGGACCCGTGTCCTGCTGCTGGACGGGGAGCTGGCCACCGCCGAGCCGAAGAAGCTCCGCTACCGGCTGCTGCACGTCGCCGCCCGCCTCACCCGCGGCGGCCGACGCCTGCGCTTGCGGATATCAGCGACCTGGCCCTGGAGACACGAACTGGCCACGGCCTTCCATCGCCTCGCAGCACTGCCCCGTCCCGCCGACTGACCGGCAACCCTGCCCGCCACGACCCGAAGGATCCTGGAGAACCCGACCACCGCGCCGGGACTCCGCCATGTCCGAACACCGAAATCGCATCGGTCACCCGACAGTTGCCCCTCAGCGACGCCTCACCGCCCCAACCGAAACGGCGAGGCTAGTGTGAGATCGCGCGTCTCGGTACATCTCCAGCCTCCACCACCTCGATGGTGGAGGCTGCGGGACGCCGGACGGATGCCTTTGGAGCGCCTGGCCCTGATGCCCGTCCGTAGAACGGCGGCGTCCGGCGTCCCGGCGGCTTCCGCCACCGTCAACACCTCCCACCTTGATCACTCGTTGGGGTTGGTGGTGCGAGCCCGCCGCTCGGTGACCTCTTGATACGCCCGAGCCATTTGAGCTCCCGGATAGACCGAGGCCCGTGGGGCGAGCTGGTGCCACGAACAGCTACTGAGCTTGACTCTGTCGGGGATCTTGGGGATCCCCGGCGGGGCAGCGTGATCAACGGGCATGCTCGGCTCTGTTCAAGGACCGATGCAGTTGTCGAGGTGCCCGTTGTCGCTCCACGCCCGCTCTGGTGAGCAAGTTCCTTCTCTGACCGTGCAGATGGCGCGGGCGAGCAACCCGGGCGGTACAACGGCGATGTGGGTCAGAGACCACCTGGGCGGGCTGTGGCGGGACGAGGACTTCGCCGACTGGTACCCGCGCGATGGCCGCCCGGGGCTTTCGCCCGCCCAGCTGGCCACCGTCTGCGTGCTGCAGTTCCTGCTCGGTCTGTCGGACCGGCAGGCGGCCGAGGCGGTCCGCTGCCGTATCGATTTCAAGTACGCGCTGGCCATGGAACTGGACGATCCCGGCTTCCACCACAGCGTGCTGGCCGACTTCCGTGAGCGTCTCACCGAGGGCGGCCGAGCCGACCGTCTCCTCGACCTCGCGCTCGAGCGCCTGAAGAAGGCCGGTCTCGTCCGCGAGCGCACCACCCAGCGCACGGACTCCACCCACGTCCTGGCCGCGGTGCGCGACCTGACCCGGCTGGAACTGGTCACCGAGGCCGTCCGCGCCGCGCTGGAAGAGCTGGCCGGCACAGCTCCGCACCTGCTGGCCGGCCTGGTGGACGAGGAGTGGGGGCGCCGCTACGGCCGTCCGGTCCGTCTGGGCAAGAACCCCACCCGCCCCAAGACCAGGATCCTTGCCACAGGCGGCGACGCCGTCCGCCTGCTGGAGCACGTCGGGGAGCATGAGGCGGATCGCCTGTCCGGTCCCCGGGTCCAGGCCCTGCGGCAGATCATGGTGCAGAACTACTACCGCGACGGGGCCGGCCGCCTGCGCTGGCGCACCGCCGAGGACAGCGGCCTGCCGCCCTCGGCCGTCGCGGTCGTCTCGCCCTGCGACCCGACGGCCCGCTACGCGCGCCGCGGACACGTCACCCGTTGGAAAGGGTTCGTCGCACATCTCACTGAGACCTGTGATCCCGACGGCGTCAACGTGATCACAGATGTGGCCACCACCGACGCCACCGGCTACGACGCGAAGGCGCTGCCCGGCATTCACACCCGGCTCAAGCACCGCGGGCTGCTGCCCGCCGAGCATCTGGTCGACGGCGGCTACACCTCCCTGGTCCATCTGGAACAGGCAGCCCGCGAACACCAGGTCACGGTCACCGGACCGCTACCGGTCAACTCCACCCGCCAGCACCGCAAGAACGACGGCTTCGGCCGCGACGACTTCCACATCGACTTCGACCGCCAGCAGGTCACCTGCCCGCAGGGCGAGACCAGCGCGGGATGGCACGGCCCCTATCCGACCTCCTCACCCACCGCGGCACCTCTGATCGTGGCACGGTTCACCAAGAGCCAGTGCCGTCCCTGCCCGGTCCGCACCCGCTGCACGACCACCACTGACAGCGCCCGAACCGTGGGCTTTCCTCCGCGAGAACTCCGTGACCTGCAACTCCGAGTCCGCGCCGAGCAACAGACACCCGAATGGCAGGCCCGCTATGCGGTCCGCTCCGGAGTGGAAGGCACGATCAACGAGCTCGCTCACGGACACGGCATGCGCCGCTGCCGCTACCGGGGACAGCAGAAAGCCCACCTACAACACGTGCTAACAGCCATCGCCGCAAACATCGAGCGCCTCAGCCGACGGCCGCCGACCGGAGAAGCACCTCCGTCCCGGCCGCCGACCGCCTTCCAGAACTTCCTGGACCAGCACGGGATCCCCCGGCCGAGGTCTTGGCGGTCCGCCAGAGACTGAGCAGACGACACCAAGATCCCCGACAGAGTCAAGCTGAGACATCCCACGCGCGTAGCTCGTCAAGCCGCTTCCGCAGGAAGGTTCGCCATCACCATGGGCCGGTCGGGAAACGCCTTCCCTTCGTCATAGGGCACACGGTGCTGGAGGCAGTGGAAGAGCATCCCCATGAAGCGGTTGAAAAGGTTGCGCTGGGCGGCGACGTGGCGGTCGCCTGCCACTTTGCGACGATCGTAGTGTGCTCTCGCGCCGGGGGAGGCAGTCAGGGAGGCGAAGGCCCAGACGTAGCCGACGGCGGCCAGTCGCTGGTTCTTGACCCGGCGGGCCATCACCGAGCAGCTTTTGCCGCTTGCCCGGGTGACCGGTGCACTGCCGGCGTAGGCCTTCATCGATCCGGCGGTCGCAAAACGGGCTCGGTCGTCGCCGATCTCGGCGAGGACTCGGGCCCCGGTTAATGAGCCCAGGCCCGGAAAGCTGCAGATGACCGGGGCGTCGGGGTGCTGCTCGAACGCCTCCCTGGTGGCAGCTTCCAGCTCGTCGGCGTTGGTGCAGGCGGCCTCCAGCTGACGCAGCAGGGCCGCGGTCTGCCGGCCGAAGGCCTCCTCAACCTGTAGTGGTTGGTGGAGGTACTCACGGCGGAAAACCTCGTGAAGTCGGGCGGCCTCGGGTTCGATGCCGCGCAGACGTCCAGCCTGCCTGAGCAGAGACTGGAGACGTCGGCGCGTGAGACGGGCCGCCGCCGTGGGCGTCGGGGCCGCGGCCAGGATGGCCCGGCCTCGGGCGAGCAGATGCCCTCGCGCTTGTCGGCGAAGGCAGCCAGGATCGCCGGATAGAACTCGCGCAGCTGAGAGCGGAGCTTGTTGTGAGCCTGGCCCCGGTCCCAGACCGCGTCCTGCTGGGCCAGCGCCAGTACCGCGATCGCCTGTGCCAGCTCGGAATCCTGCGGCAGAGGACGGTGGGCGGCCATATCGGTCCGCAGAATGTTCGCCAGGGCAGCGGCGTCGATGGCGTCCGACTTCTTCCTCGCGACCGAGTGCCGATCCCGGTAGCGGGCCACCGCCAGCGGATTGATCGCGAACACAGGGCGTCCCGTCGCGCGGAGACAGGCGACCAGCAATCCCCGGGACGTCTCAATGGCGACCGGGATCGGATGTTCCTTGCTGTCGCCGTGCTCGGTCAGCAGGGCTGTGAGCTGTGTGAATCCGGCGGCATCGTCGCTGATTCGCAGCTTGGCGAGCCGTGTCCCGCCGGCGTCGACGAGCGCGACATCGTGGTGGTCTTCTGCCCAGTCCACCCCGCAGAACACTGGCACCGGTAATCCTGCGATCTCCATCATGTTCTCCCTCCTACTCTGGTGTGTCGGCAGGCCAGAGCCTGTGCAGGGTGCGCGTGCTCCCTAATGGAAGTGCTCAAGGCACAACATCCCACCAGCCGTTCGCAACCCCAGCGAACTGCACGGTCCTTCGTCTTCGTGAGAGCTCTCAGGCTCGCGACGCGATGAAAGGTGTTCCGTGCGGTTGGCTCAGGCCACGACCATCGAAACCCCCGGTTCGTGCCGACTGGTGAGGTGTTCTGAACTGGGTCTTCTGAGACCCGTTGTGAGGCCTTTATGCCCGCGTGAGGTGCTGTTGTGCTCGCGAAGCTCAGATGCTGGAACGGTTCCGGCCGGGACCAGATCGCTCTCAGTAGAGGACTTCCTGCCCAGGTGGCGGATGAGATCTTCGTCCCGGCCGGAACCGCTGCAGAAGCGAGCCCCGCGGTCTGTCGAAAGAGCTCTTCACTCCGGATTCGGATAGCGATCACTCGCTTCGCTGCCCATTAGGTGGCGGACCGGCCATCGTGTCGAGTCCTGGGATTAGGTCGCTGCGTGGTTCCGCACGAGCTCGTGACCAGTACAAACGCACAGCAGTATCGGGAGGGACCTTGATCTACTGCGGCATCGACTGGGCGGAGAAGACACACGACGTCGCCCTCGTCGACGACACCGGCCAGCTCCTGGCCAAACGCCACATCACCGACGACGCCACCGGCTACAAGATCCTTCTGGACCTGCTCGCCGAGTACGGCGACACCGAGGAGAATCCGATCCCGGTCGCGATCGAAACCTCCCGCGGCCTGCTCGTTGCCGTGCTGCGGACCGGCAAGCGGCAGGTGTTCGCGATCAACCCCAGGGCCGCCGCCCGCTACCGCGACCGGCACTCCGTATCCCCCAAGAAGTCCGACCCGGGTGACGCCCTGGTTCTCGCGAACATCCTCCGCACCGACATGCATGCCCACCGGCCGCTGCCCCAGGACAGCGACCTCGCCCGGGCCGTCGCCGTCCTCGCCCGCGCCCAGCAGGACGCCACCTGGAACCGCCAGCAGATCTCCAATCAGCTCAGATCCCTCCTGCGCGAGTACTACCCGTCCGCCCTGGCAGCAGCTGAGGCGTGGAAGAACGGCTTGTGCCGGCGCGAGGCCCACGAGATCCTCAAGGCCGCCCCTACACCGACTCGCGCCGCCCGCTTGACCCGCACCCAGCTCCAGGCCGCGCTCAAACGGGCAGGCCGTCAGCGGGGCATCGAAGGAGAAGCCGAACGGCTCCGCGAGGTCTTCCGATCCGAGTGGGCCCACCAGCCGCCGCTCGTCGAGGACGCGCTCGGCAAGCAGATGCTTGCCCTCCTGGTCCAGCTTGAGGCCGCGTGCACCGCCGCCGAGCAGCTCGCCGAGGCGGTGGAAGAGGCTTTCCCTCAGCACCCGGACGCTGAGGTCATCCTCAGCTTCCCCGGCCTCGGCCTCCAGCTCGGCGCCCGGGTCCTTGCCGAAATCGGAGACGACCGCAGCCGGTTCGCCGACGCCCGCGGCCTGAAGGCATACGCCGGCTCCTCACCCATCACCAGAGCCTCCGGCAAGAAGTCGAACATCACCCGCCGCTGGGTCAAGAACGACCCCCTCAACCACGCCGGCTACCTCTGGGCCTTCTCAGCGATCACAGCCAGGTCGTCCTCCGGGTTGCGCCAGCGGGCGGCGCCCTCGATGTAGATTTCACGGCGCCGGATAGCGTCCTTCATTGCGACCACACGCACAGCTCGTACGGGATGCGTTCGACCTTGCCCTTGTCGTCGACGACGGCCTCGCGCCAGTCCTTGCGGACTACGCCGTCCATCGGCACCTCGTCGGCGGTGTCGTAGAAGCGGGTCTTGCCGTCGACCTCGGCGTACCTCTCCAGCAGCTTCATCGCGTCCATCACCGGCCGGTAGGCGGTGTTGTTGCACTTGAAGCCCAGCGTCTTGAGCAGCGGCGACAGCATCTGCCGGTAGTACGAGCTGTACGAGGACCGCAGCGTGGTGCGGACCTTGGCCTTGAAGACCTTCTCGGTCGCCCTCGCCTCGGCCACCAGGTCCTTGAGCGTCTTCTCCCCACCCACCGGGTACAGCGCGCGGCGCACGACCTCGTCTGGCTTGCCGACTGCGGCCTCCGCCAGTTTGAAGAGGATGCCCTCCTTGCCGCGGACCTTCTTCAGTTCTGCCGTGAGCTGCCTCTCGACTCGCCGCTCGGCACGGGCATTGATCTTGTGGACCAGGGCGATCAGTAGCTCCACCAGCGCGTCGGTGATCTCCGCCTCGCGGGACGAGCACAGCGCGGCCAGCAGCGTGATCCGTACGTCCTCGTGGGTGTCCCGGAAGTCGGAGGGGTACATCTTGATCGCCCGCGCCCGCCACGCGGCGACCAGTTTCTCCGAGTAACCGGAGAACAGCCCCTCAGGCAGTTCGAACTTCCTTACCGATGTCAGCTTGGTGATCTCCGTCAGCAAGGAGTCCAGCCCCACCGCGCCCGGGTCCCTTTTCAGCGACGCCAGCAGCGTGGCGCCCTCCTCGTTTCCCTCGGCCACCAGAGCGAGCAGGCGGCCGGTACATGCCGCTCCCAGACGCTCGATGGTTCGCGAACAGAGCGCTCTCTCCCAGCGGTTGTGGGCCGCCACCAGGACCTTCTCGACCCGCGTCGGGCCTGGCGGCTCGATCCGGTCGACACGGCACTGAACCAGCAGTGCCTCCCGTTGCCGGTCCTCGACCAGCTCGACCGGACAGACCTCAACCGCCAGCCACGCGGTCAGCCGCTCCTCATCCGCGAGCGTCGACGGCCGGAATCCCAGCGCCTCGCGGATCTGCCTCCGGTGCCGCTTCGCCCCCGCCACGTCGTACTTCGCGAGCTCGGCCGCCGGCACCTTCACCAGACCCGCGACGTACTCGACCGCGGGCTGCGGGAACTCCTCGATGAACTCCGGGAACTGGCCCTCGATCTCGAAGAACTTGAGCATCAGGCAGAAGCCGAGGCGGGTCGGACCGGTCTTGTTTGCCACCAGGTCCCAGTCGCCGTCCACCAGTGTCCAGCACGTCACCACGTCTTCCGGCGACCACTCCTGACGCACACCCGCCCCTTTCATCGGCCCGTCGGGGATTTACCCGATCAGCCCAACGAGGCGCATGGCGGCGGGAAACGGGAGATCTCACCCGGTGAAAGCTACCGACGGGTTACTTGTTCCCTGGTGTCCGAGCTAGGACTACGGGGCCGAAACCCGGAGTCCACTCCTGGAGATCAACCTCAGGAACTTGCCTGTCCCCGCGGCGGCCCGCATCCCGGGCCACCGCACGGCCCCCGGGCCTCAGGAGGCGGGCGCGAGCAGACCCTGGGCGATCGCGGCGGCCCTGACCTCCTGGTAAAGGGCAGTGAGGATTTCGCTCACCGCGAGCCTGGGCAGCTGCACCCGGTCCAGCGCCCCGGCGTCCGCGCCCACGTCCTCCCACCCCTGCCCGGTGAGGCAGCGCATCAGCGCGGGATTCAGCCGATCCACACCCCGCACGAGCCGGGCCTCGGGCGTGACGCCCTCCTCGTGCTCGCGCCACACCGCCAAGAACTCGGCACCCAGTCCGCCGGGAAGCGCCCCGTACAGGCGCTGGGCGACCTCCTCCTCGATGCGGGCTTTCTCCTCCCGGCGTTGGGCGCTGTCCTGGGTGCGCCAGGTCGAGGGATCGCCCGCCTCGATCTCCACAAGGTCGTGCACGAGGCACATCTTGAGCATCTTCTCCAGGTCCAGCGCGTACCCGCACTCGCGCTCGAACTCGCGATGTAGGACCCAGCAGACCAGCGCCAGGTGCCACGAGTGCTCAGCCACGCTCTCCTTCCGCTCGCGGGTGGCGTTGTTGTGCCGCTCGACCTCCCGAAGCCGGGCGGAATAGGCGATGAAGTTGAAAATCTGACGAAGCTCGTCAGTCATGCTGTTCCCTTCCTTAATCCTGCGTTTTGTTCGCAACGGTGACATGTTCCTCTGTCGCCCACCGTGGGTGCCTCAGAACCGGCCAGCGGCAACCAAGGTCGCCCAGTGGACAATTGACTTCTAATACTCCAGCAGGATTTTGAACCGTTCCGGGTTCGGTAGAGATCTCAGTTGTTGGTTGTGACCTGGGGTTTTGTGGTTGCCCGGTAGTGGTTGTTCTCGTATTCAACGGGCGGGACGTGGCCTATCTCACCGTGGAGTCGTCGGTGGTTGTACCAGTCGACGTACTCGGCGGTGGCGAGCTCGACGTCGGACAGCGTCTTCCACGGCCGTCGGGGCTTGATCAGCTCGGTCTTGAACAGCCCGATCGTGCTCTCCATCAGGGCATTGTCGTAGGCGTCGCCGACCGAGCCGATCGAGGCGGCGATACCGGCGGCGTCCAGGTGCTCGGCGAGCCGGAAACTCGTGTATTGCGACCCGGCATCGGAGTGATGGATCAACTCACCTGGCTGGACTGGATGTTGATCACGGTCGCGCTGCCAGATCGCCATCTCCAGGGCGTCCAGCACGAAGACCGTCTCCTTCACGGTGGCGGCCGACCAGCCGACGATCCGGCGGGAGAAGGTGTCCACGACGAAGGCGACGTAGACGACGCCGGCCCACGTTCTGACATGGGTGAAGTCCGCGACCCAGCAGCGGTTCGGGGCGCCGGCGACGAAGTTGCGGTCCACGAGGTCGGGAGCCCGCCCGGCCTGGCCGCCGGGAAGCGTGGTGATCACGCGTTTGCCGCGGACCGCGCCGGTGATGCCGAGCTCGCGCATCAGGCGTTCGACGGTGCAGCGGGCCACGGCCTGGCCCTGCCGGTTCAGCTCCCGCCAGATCTTCCTCGCCCCGTAGACGCGGTAGTTGGCGTCGTAGACGTGCTGGATCAGTTCCTTCAGCTCGCCGTCCCGCACGGTCCTGGCGGACGGCGCGGTCCGGCGTCTGCGGTGGGCATAGTAGGTGGAGGAGGCGATCCTGCAGTCGTGCATCGTCAGCACGCGGCAGATCGGCTCGACGCCGCCGAAGCGGTCCTTGTGCTCGTCGATGAACGCTACGAGCGTGTGTGTGGCCGGTCGAGCTCGGCCGCGAAGAAAGACGCCGCGGCTTTGAGGATCTCGTTCGCCCGCTTGAGCTCGGCGTTCTCCTTCTTCAGCCGCTTCAGCTCGGCGGACTCCTCCGTCGTCGTCCCCGGCCGGGTCCCAGCGTCGATCTGGTCCTGCCGTACCCACTTCCGCAGGGTCTCGGTCGTGCCGATGCCCAGCTTCTGGGCGACCGCTTTCATAGCGGCCCACTCGGTGTCGTACTCCGGCCGCACCTCGGCGACCATCCGCACCGCCCGACGGCGCAGCTCAAGCGGGTACTGGGAAGGACGTGCCATGACTCGATCCTCTCAAATGATCGAGTCCCTACCGAACCCGGAACGGTTCACCGGAGTTCACCGCGTGGGCCGCGCTCCAGAGGTGGCTGCGGGTGTTCTACTTGCCCAGGTATCCACCCGAGTGGAACGCCGTCGAGTGGATCTGGTCCTGGCTCAAGCGGAGCATCGTCAACTTCCCGCTCGCCGGCATCGACGACCTCGAAGCGCTCGTCCGCAGCCGACTCAAGCAGATCCAGTACCGGCCCGACGCGATCACCGGCTGCCTCACCGACACCGGGCTGATCATGAAGCCGCCATGATCCATCACGGCGACGCTACGGGTTCAACCTGAGTAGCGCGAGGATCATGAACCGTCACCACCCAAGGCAACGCTGCGAGTTCAACCTGAGTAAGGCGAGAGATTGTCGGCAGGCAGGGCAGTGGCCTGTCCGGGTTACGAGTAGCGCGGTCTGAACCGCAGATGCAATTCGACCAGGCCACGGAGGCCGAACAAATGAGTACGAACAGGTAGACGGTCGGGATCAATTCGGAAGTCAGTTAGACGTTTGACGAGTCTTTCAATTGCTATTTCGCCTTCACGACGTGCAAGTGCTTGGCCAATGCACGCGTGAATGCCGCGCCCGAAACCCATGTGCGGCACCGGCCAATTTTCGCGGTCTGGCTTGAACTTCTCGTCGTAGTAGGACTCGTCCCGGTTGGCAGACGCGAACAGCACCGCTATTTTCGCGCCGGCGGGTACGCGCGTGCCACTGATTTCTACGTCCTCGGTTGTGGTTCGGTACTGAGCGGGAAGCACCGTTTCTAGGCGCAGGACCTCTTCTATTAGGTTAGGAATGAGGGCTGGGGTATCGTCGAGTTGGTCGGTAAGTGCCTCAGTGGTGGCGAGCAGGTACATGGCGTTTCCCAGGAAGGCTGTCGTAGTCTCGTTTCCCGCCACCATGATTTGATTGATCAAGTCGAGCAACTCCGGCACCTCGAGGGGTGATTCACCGTTGGGTGGCCTGATCATGCGCCCGAGAAGGTCGTCCCGAGGCTCGCGGCGTCGCTCTTCAAGTTGGGCGAGAAAATATTCTTGGGACTCCACCACACTGCGCGCCACTTGCACTAGTCGCTCGTGCGGAATGTTTCCGCACTGGACGGCTGCGAAGTCGTCCGACCAGGCTTTTAGCATCCCAATGTCGCTTTCTGGTACACCGAGTACGCTTCCGATCACCTGAATCGGCAGTGGAGAGGCGAATTGCCTTATGAACTCGCACTTGCCGGCCATGGCAAACCCGTCGATCAGCTCATCGACCAGCTCTTGGATCCGCGGGGTGAACGCGTTTGCGGTCTTGACCGGTGCGAACGCCCAATTCATGATTCTTCGATGCTGCGTGTGGCGTGGGGGGTCGGCCATAACGAGTGTTCGGCCTCGGGGATAGCCTGGAGCGCGACGTAGGATTTCTAGAGCTTCAGGACTCCGTCGGAAGGCATGCATGCTCGAATTGGACTCGCGTGAGGAGAATAGCTCTGGGTGCGCTAGCACATGCGCGCAGTGGTCATACCGGGACACCACCCACAAGTCCTGGTCCTCTAGGTAGTGCACTGGTTTCTCACGCCGCATCCACGTATAGATCGGGTACGGATTCTCCAGTGTCTCCGCGTCCAGCAGGCTCCGCGGCACTGTTGATATGGTGTTACTTCTAGGGCACGGGTTAGTAGCCGCTCCACCGGGTTTACGATTATGGTTCATCGTTAACTCCATCCAGCCTGGTATATGCGAAAGCGAGCAGGAGAGCAGCCGACCATGAGAAGGATTGCCTTATCAGCGAGGGTAAATTTGACAAACACGGTGACCAGCGACTGGCCCTGACTGGTACTTTGTTGTTCGGGCTGCCAGTGTCTCCAGGGATGAATGGAGACGGATCTTAAGTGCCGTAAGGGCCCTTGCCGCTGTCCATCCTGGTCCGAAGGACAGCGGTTGCGCCATGACGGAGGAATCAATCATTGCCGTGCAATCCACTGCTGGCGATGGGGCCGCCAATCGAGACACCTTGGAGGTGGGTGGCCCATAGCATGGGGTAGGAGGCTTCGCCCCAGGGTCCGCCGCTGCGCCCGGTTCCTCCAAGAACAGGGAGGAGAGGAGCTGTGCTTACGTGCGAATCGTTAATCTTTAGAAGACCTCCCGATGTCACCCGGTCGACGACGCGACGGATAACGTCTTCGTCGTCCGTCCATACGGAGTTGCGAATCCCGTAAGCGTTGTCGTTCATGAAGTCGATGACCTCTTCTAGCAGGATGTCAGCCTTTTTCGTTTCAGGTATGATTATGGGTAGGAGGGGAAAGTATGTTTCTTCGTTGACGCAGCGAAGCTTGCGTGCTGTGTCAAGGCCTTCTATGCGCACGACTGTGGGTTGGATGAAAGGCCCGTGCTTTGATTCCTGTCCTTGAAGGTCGACGGCCTTCCCGCCGACCAGGATCTGCGCGCCCTTGGCTGTTGCTTCATTGAGCACTTCGAAAAACTCGTTGAATTTTCCAACTGGGCTTAGTGCAGCGCCTGGGTTTGACGGTAGGCTCGGCTGCAGTTCTCTCGCCAATGCAACTACGCGATCGAGTACGCCCGCAGCAACGGCTGGATGGACAATCGCATACTTGGGGACGAAACAACCCTGCGCGGATGCAAGAAAGCATTCGGTTAGGGCCTCTGACGCGCGAACGAGGTGGGCGTCCTGCCACACGAGAACGCCATCGTTGCCGGCCAGCTCCAGTAGGGGCTTCTTACCCCGTCGTACGCACTCCTGTCCGAAACGCAGACCAACGTCGCCTCCGAAGAATACGATGTCATCCACCTGTGGGCTATCAAGCCAGGTCTCCCTGATCATCTGTGAATCTCCACATATGAGATTCAAGGTCCCCGGCGGTGGATTGAGCTCAGCTAGGGCCGGCAGGACAATTTCACGCAAGAAGTGCATGGTTCCAACCGGAGCGGAATATGGGGCCTTAACCACGAGAGTGTTACCGGCGGCGAGCATGTGCGTCGTAACAAGTGTGGCCAGACCTATCGCTCCATTCCTCGGTGGATTCACGCAAACTACCCCGTCAGGTCGCCGCAGCAACAGGAGATGCTTTGACCCATGATGCATCTCCTGATGCATCATCGTCATACATCGATCCACGTACTCCGGGCTCATCGCGTGGAGCAGCATGTCTATGACCTGCTCTGCCGCGCGGTGGGGAAAGCCGTCGGCCACCATGACATCGAGACACTCGTCTCGGCGAGCAGTTATCCGACGGAAGACACCGCCGATGACGCGGGCACGGTCTTTCAAAGGCACACGTGACCAGGCCGTCTTAGCGGATGCGGCCGCCAGGAGGGCATCTTCCACATGGGCAACCTCGGCGACTGCTACACGACCCGCCACCGTCTTAAGCTGATCCGAAGAGCAGCGCATCTGTGGGAGCTCGCTCAGCAACTGCTGTGCCTTTTCGGGGTACTCCAACTGATAGTCAGCATGAAGCCAATAGACCCACTCGCGCCCGACTCGATCCTCTCCTGCAACGAAGAGTGGATAGGACTTTATCATTCCAACTCCCGGTGTCCTTTACTAGTAGGATTTCGGCAAGCCGAGCGAGTGCTGGGCAACAAAGTTTAGAATCATTTCCCGACTGACGGGGGCGATACGAGCAAAGCGAGAAAGGGTGAGGAGAGCACTGAGGCCATACTCCGCGCTTAGTCCGTTTCCCCCGTGTACCTGCACTGCCAGGTCCGCCGCAGAGACCGCCGCCTCAGCACCTGCGTATTTCGCCATGTTTGCTAGCTCACCCGCGCTGCGGTCTTCACCGGCATCGTAGAAGAACGCCGCTTTCTGCATCATCAATCGAGCCATTTCAATAGCGATCTTCTGCTGAGCCAGCGGATGCGCTATGCCCTGATGGGCACCGATTGGTACCTCCCACACTATGCGCTTCTTCGCGTAGACAACGGCTCGTTGCAGTGCGAAGCGCGCAAGGCCGAGCGCATAGGCCGATGCCATGATGCGCTCAGGATTTAGCCCGGCGAACACTTGATCGAAGCCCATGTTTTCGTCGCCAATCAGTGCGTCGGCAGGCACCCGCACGTGGTCCAAGAACAGCATGAACTGATTCTCGGGTATTGAGATCCCCATGTCGATTGGAGAAAATTCCAAACCGGGCGTATTCGTTGCCACTATGAATAGCGCCGGCTTGAAACGGTCCGAGGGAGCGTCCGCGTTACGTCCCACAACGAGTATGGCGTCCGCCTCATCCACACCAGTAACAAAGGCCTTCTGACCAGAGAGTACCCAGTCCTTTCCGCTTCGCCTCGCAATAGTCCTAAGTCTATGTGTGTTAGAACCAGCATCCGGTTCAGTGATGGCGAAGGCCATCTTCAACGAGCCATCCGCGAATCCGCGTAGCCAGTGATTCCTCTGTTCTTGCGTGCCGAACCTGTTAATGATCGACCCACATATAGCAGGAGAGGGCACCATCATCAGCAATGGGCAGCCGGCCGCGGCAAGCTCTTCCAGCACACAGGAAAGTTCGCTGATGCCGCCGCCACCACCACCGTACTCTTCCGGGAAGGCAACGCCTAGGTACCCCAGCCGCCCAACCTCCTGCCACAACTTATCGCTCTTGCCACCAGTCCGAGTCTCATGCAGAAAGTAGTCGAATCCGTATGCATTTCCGAGCTTGGCGACCTCACGTCGAAGCGTGCGCCGCTCGTCACTTTCCCAAAATTCCACCACTGCTCCCCATTGTGGCCAGACATTTATGACAGCCTGCATGAATCGCGCATATGTCTTTCCAGACTTTGAACGCGAGGCACAGATCAGGGCACAGTCCAGCACAGGCGCATCTCAGACACCAGAAGAAAGCTCCCGATCGGGATCTGACCGGAAATAGCGAAGCACCTGCGAGAAGAAGGGGCGGGCGCTAGGACTAAATCCAAGGCGATATCTCCTATTCCTGTTACTGGTCTGACTTAACTTGTTTTCAAGATTGGCTGCTTCGTGATTGACGGGACTGAACTCGAGGAAGTGTGGATGCCTGACACTAAACGAGCTCCATTTCCAGTCGGTGGCCATGGTGAAGTCACTTGAAGTTCTCACTAGCGTGGGAGCTTCTCATGTAGTGTGGGTTCTTCGGATGGAACGGTGACCAGTAGTACTGGCGGTAGAAGCATTCAGCCATTTCCACCCATATGCGGAGTTGGTCGGTGCTATCGAGGAAGTGATGTATATTTACCAGCAGCCAACTGGACATTGCTTGGCTGTCGCGGCAGCTGTCGCAGTCGCCCGCGGTACAGCAGAATTGGATGGTGTGGTCGGCGCGGTAGGTGTTGAAGTCACGCAGGATCGGGTGGCCATTGGCCAGTCGGTCAACGTGTGCGGGGTGGTCGACGCTGATGCTGGGGCAGGTATCGTAACCGAAGGTTCCCCAGTGTGATTTGCCGGTTACTATGGTCTTGATGTTATAGGGGTGGCTGATCACGGTATCGGGGTAAAGTTCCCGCATCCGCAACAGCTCGTCTATCAGGCGTTGCCTCTCGGCGAGCCCGACCGGGTCGTTGGTGCCGTACGCGCTATAGAAGCCGAAGTGGAGCTGGTTGCCGTTGTCGGCAATCGCGCGGACGGTGTCTTCGATGTAGTCGATTCCGGATTCGCAGACGGTGTAGATCCACACCACGCGAGGATCGTCCCGATAGGCACGCCGCGCCATGTCGAACAGGCCAGTGAATGTGCTGCCGTTGGGGCGGATTCCCCGAAGCTGGTCATCCATCGGACCGCCGCCCCAGAGGGAGACAGCGATGTTGATGTTTTCGAAGCCCTTCAACGGCAGGGGGTGAGTACCGTTGGTGACAACGGTAACGTACTTCATCTGGTCCACGAAAGCCGTGATCCGGTCGGGCGCCAGCGTGGGTTCACCACCGATCAACAAGACATGGGTGATACCGGATTCCGCCAATCGCTGGGCAAAGCTGCGGACCTCGCCGAGGTCGCGGATCTCCCCGCCATGCTTGTCCATGTCGTGTCCGAAGAACCAACAGCCCTTGCACCGCAGGTTGCAGGCATTGGTGACGAAGACTTCCGCGGTGCGGACGCCGTGCGAGAACTCCTGCAACCGCATCAACCGCGCAGCAAGTCCCGGATCCTGCTCGACGAGTTCGAAGATCCGGTTACGGATCGCCTCTTTCGAGGGCTTAATCTCAACTGCCTGGTGTCCCACAAAGATCATCCACCTTAGATAGGCACTTGGGGATGGTGAGTCGATTTGTGACTGCTCACGAGGTCGTGCGACCTGGCGATGTTTGGATCGTCTGTCTGGTCGTGAGGTCTGGCGAAGTGCTGTCCGTCGCTACCAGGTCCTCGAACAGGAAACCACTCTGCGTCCGTACAGGAAAGCCCTGGGGGACAACTCGACCCGGATCCTGGCCACCCGAAACACTTGGATCTTGAGTCCAGGAGAACGGATGTCCCGTGGTCATGAAGTACGATCCGCCAGAGTTCAAGGCGGACGCGGTCGCGTTGTACGAGTCGCGGCCAGCGGCCAGCGGCGAGGGTCAGGTCGGTCGCTGAGGCTGATTCCCGGGAGTGGACACCGGGTTTCATGCGACGAGTGACAGCGTCCGTGATGTGATCAGTTGCTGTTCGAGCTCGGCTGGTGTGAGGTAGCCGAGCGCGGAGTGCCGACGGTGCCGGTTGTAGTTCGGCAGCCGGTGGAACAGCTCGAGTCGGGTCTGTGTCTTCGAGGTCCAGCGGCGGTCGTGGAGCAACTCGCGCTTGAGGCCCTGGAGGAACGGTTCGGTGAGGGCATTGTCATAGCTCGAGCCGATGCGGCCCATGCTGCGGCGGATGCCGTGCCGGCGGGAGACCTCGGCGAAGGCGGTCGCGCTGTACTGGGCGCCCCTGTCGCTGTGGAAACGACGCTGTGGACCCGGTCGCCGCGGGCGGCCGCAGCCATTTCGATCGCGTCGGTGACCAGGGAGGTGTGCTTGTGGTCGGCGATCGACCAGCCCACCGCCTTTCTCGAGCAGATGTCGATCACCGTGGCGAGGTAGAGCCACGTCGTGCCGACGGCTATGTATGTGATGTCGCCGCACCACCTGGTGTTCAGCGTGTCCGCGGTGAAGTCGCGCATCACCAGGTCCGGCGCGGGCGGCGCGGTCCTGTCCGCGATCGTCGTCCGCTTCTTCTTCTTCCGCAGGTGACGGCCGACGATGTGGTTGATCCGCATCAGCCGGGTTACGCGCTTGCGGTTGATCCTGCGTTCTGTCGCACGCAGTTCAGCATGACGCGCGCGGGGCGCCGTAGGCCGCCCTGGTGTTCGGCGTGGATGGCGCGGATCTCGCTCACGGTCCGCTTGGCCTCGGCCCGGCGCTCGGTGCGGGCCTGCTCGGTGGCCAGGTGCGGGTAGTAGCCGGCGCGGGACGCTTCAAGCACCCGGCAGATCCGCTTGACGCCGAGGTCGGCGCCGTTTTTGGAGATGAAGTCCCAGCGGTGGGGGCTCACTTCACCTCCTGGGCGAAATAGGCAGCAGCCCGGCGCAGGATCTCGCGCTCCAGCCGCCACTCCTGCTCGGCCTTGAGCAGCCGAACGTTCTCCGCTCGCAACCGGGCCAGCTCCTCGGCCGCGCTCACGCTGCCGTCGCGGCCCTCGGGCACGGCCTGGGCCTCGTCCTTGCTCAGGTTGAACCCGTAGCGTCGCCGTGATGGATCATGGCGGCTTCATGATCAGTCCGGTGTCGGTGAGGCAGCCGGTGATCGCGTCGGGCCGGTACTGGATCTGCTTGAGTCGGCTGCGGACGAGCGCTTCGAGGTCGTCGATGCCGGCGAGCGGGAAGTTGACGATGCTCCGCTTGAGCCAGGACCAAATCCACTCGACGGCGTTCAGCTCGGGTGTATACCTGGGCAAGTAGAACACCCGCAGCCACCTCTGGAGCGCGGCCCACGCGGTGAACTCCGGCGTCTTGTGGGTGGAGACGTTGTCCCACACCAGCACGACGGGGCGTGCAGCTGATGATGCAGCGCGGTCAGGAAGCCGCCGGTACTCGTCCGGAGTGAAGCTCTTGGTCTCCGTCTTGCGGCCGTGCCAGGTGTGCAGCCGGCAGGCGAAGCGCGGGCCCCGCCCCGCGGAGGCCGGCGCTGCCTGGTCGGCCTGGGTGTCGTCCTGCTCCGTCTCGCTCTCCGGGGCCAGCACTTCGCCGACGTTCGAGCGGGCGATGGCCCACTCCTGCCATTCCCGCTCGGCCACGGCCAGCTCGGCCTGGATGCGGTCGGCCTCCTCCCGCAGCTCGTCCACCCGACGGCGAGCAGCCAGCTCGCGCTGTTCCAGCAGCCCGACCACCGACGGCATTCCGACCCCCACAGCAGCGACGACATGACAAGCCGTCACTCCCTCGTCGCCTCTATGCCCCACCAGCGAAAACGCAGTTCTCAACTCCGGAAAGACAACAGCTTCTCAACAAACCCCTGTGCCAGAAAGTCTGACGCGCGACACCTCATACACCACGGGATACAGACATACGCCCTGCTGATCAGGCACTTCGATAAAGATCACCCTAGCCTCGGGCTTTCATGACAGCTCGCCAGTTCATCTGGCGGGCTGTTTCTGTCTGTGCTGTGGGTTTCGGGCATGACATCGCCCCGGCAGTCGCGTCGGGTGGGCGCCGGGTTCCACTGCTCCGGTGGGCTTGCGCTGCCCGTAGGGACGAGAAAGTGTTGGTCAGCCGGGGCTGGGGAGGGCTTCGAGTCGTGCCCACGCGTCGGTGATCAGGTTGGTCCAAGGCCAGTGTTTCGCGAGGCGGAGGATGCGGCGGCGGCCGGTGGTGACCAACTGGGCAGCGATGGAGAACAGCCGCAGGCGCAGGCGTTTGGGCTCCCACACCCGGGCGGTGCCGGCCAGAGCGAGCATGGGCATCCAGGCGAGCAGGTCGAGGGCGATCTGGACGATCTCCAGCCAGATCTGGTTCTGCGCGGTGTCGTGCAGGGGCAAATTGCGCAGGCCGGTGGCGCGGGCGGCGCGGATGCGGTCCTCGGCCCTCGCGCGCTGGCGGTGCCGCAGTTCGAGCGCGGCGATCGGAGCATGCTTGGTGTTGGTGGCGAAGCAGGTCAGGCGCATGCCGTCGGCGTCGGTGAAGCGCAGTTGGGCGCCGGGGTGCGGGCGTTCCTTCCGCACGATCAGCCGCATCTCCTTGGGCCAGCCGGTCAGGCAGTCGCCGTCGAGTTCGGCGACCCAGGCACCGTCGCGGATCTCGCCGTCGGGCTCGACGGCCGGCGTCCAGGCCGATGCCGGGACCTTCCCGACGGCCTGGTGGATGGCATCGGTGATGGTCATGCCGACCGAGTAGGACAGCCACCGGCCGCGCGCGGAAAGCCAGTCCACGAACTCGTGGGTGCCGCCGCCCGAGTCGGTGCGGATCAGCGTCCGCCGTCCGCGCCGGTACTTCTTCGGCAGCTGCTTCAGGGCGATCCTGGCGGCTTCGATGTGGTCCGCAGCGGTGTTGCTGCCCGCGTTCCCGGGCCGCAGCAGCCCGGCCACCGGCTCCCCGGACCCGCCCCGGCCGTGGTCGACGAACCCCATCAGCGGATGGTGCCCGAACGTCTTTTTCCAGGTCGCGGCCGCATCCTGCTTCTCGGAATGCGCGATCACCAGCACCCCGCCCAGGTCCACGACCACCTGCCCGGACACGTCCGGCGCCGCGTCACCGGCCAACGTCCACACACATTCACGGACTTGAGAGCGGGCCTGCCGCAGTGCGGTCAGAGCACGCTTCCCACCCGCTGCCAGCGTGTCGATCAGCCGGGATACCGTCGGATCGGAGGCCACCGGCCCGAACACCGACGGTTCGGCCCGCAGCAGACCGACGTCTGCCAGGCAGTCCCCACCCAGCGCGACCGCGAGCGCCACATCCAGCAGGACCTTGCCCGGATCATGCACCGCCCGCGGCCTTCGCCACGGCTCAAGCGCCGCCGATATCGCCTGATCCAGACCGGACTTGCGGATCGTCTCCACCAGCAGCACACCACCGGCCTGGGACACCACCCCGCGGCCACCGCCCTCGACGCGGACACGCGGGTAGGACCCGATACGCTTCTTCACCTGGAGAGTGCTTCTTTCATGCGACGACCTGGACACTAGACAAGTCCCATCGTTGCAGGTCAGGAGCACTCTCTGCGTTTCTGATCACCCACCGGACGCCCTGCCTCATGAAAGCGCGAGGCTAACGAGCCGAAGTCAGTAAGAATCCTTGAGGTTGCCCGCCATGCCCCGCACGTACACGGAGCGCATGGCGGCCGTTGCCGCGTCGAGTGCCCCCGCGATCCGCTCGGTTCTCGGCGACTCGGTCGGGCGTCATGCCGCCCCCGTCAGGCGGAAAGAGGGTGGCGCCGTCCCGCGTTCACACTGCCGGACCCGGACTCTGCCCCAGCCATGACGCCACAGGGCCATGCATCTGTGACGGGCACGGTGTCGGTGCGCCGCCCTGTGAACTGAACCGAGCCCCGCACGGGCACGTGTCAGCGGGCAACGACATCTGAGAGGAATTCATCTCATGCGCATGACAGCCCGCAGCGTGGTGCTGGCACTCAGCGGTTCCATGGCTCTCGGAACGTTCTCCCTGGCCGTCTCCGCGCCTCCGGCCGGACCGCAGTGTGCCCAGCGGCTCGGCGTGGCCCGGCAGTACAGCGACGTCGTTGCCGGGGACACCGTCCACTCGCCCGATTCCGATGGTGCGGTCGTCATCGGCGGCGACGCCGATTTCACCGCCGGCAGCAAGCTGACCGATGCGGAGGTCGACGCGCTGCCCGGCAAGGCAATCCTGGTCGTCGCGGGTGACTTCGTGCACAGTGATGCCGTCCGCAACCCCGGCGCGGCCGAGGCCCTGGCGGGGAGGGTCGTCAAGGGTCCCCCGCCCCTCGACATTCGCGGCGCGTTCCGCGGCCTGCGCGCCCTTTCGCAGGAGCTGGCGGAGGCCGAGACCACACCCGGGGCCATCGCGGTGCTCCGCGGCACCGGTGCGCCGGTCAACGGCACGGTGGTTGCACGCGCCCTCAAGGCCACCGGCGGCGCGGAGACTCGCCACGTCCCCTTCGGGGGCTACCTGCCCACGGCACCAACTCCCACGCCGACCCCGACGTCCACCCGCACGCCGACGATCACCCCGTCCCCCGTGCCGAGCACAACAAGGCCCGCCCCGTCGCCCACACCGTCCTCGCCGGGCGGCAGCCTGGCCGACACCGGCAACAAGGAGCCCGGGCTGATCCTTGGCTCGGCCCTCGCCCTCATCGGCGCCGGAGCGCTCGTCAACACCGCGGTGCGCCGCCGCAAGAACCGGCGGCACCACTGAACTCATGCCCACCCCACCCACCAGGAGCACGCCGTGGCCCGACACGCCGTGGCGCAACCACCTGGACATGCCTCCCAAAACGCCTCGGACAGCCTGGGCCTGCCCCACGACCGGCGGGCGCGGGAGTGGCTGTGGGGCAGACCGCTGCCGTCGTGGGAGGCGGTGCGGCGCGGGCCGGTGGTGCCCGACCGGCAGCCCCACGGCAAGGAGCCGGGCTGGTCCGCGACCGGATCCGGGACCTGTCGGCCATGACCGCGAAGTGTGTCAGGCCCAGGACGATGCACTGGTCTCCCGTCGATGGGGCAGCACCTCGTCGGCGGGGTCAGTCTCGACGACACCAGCCGGCGCGGTTGAAAGTCGGGCCCGTTGTGGGGCCTGTCAACAGGCAACCCCGCTGCCGAGCTGCGGCAAGCCTCGGCCACGGCACGTTCGGTGGACCGGTCGGTGCAGGTGACCGTGGGTTCGAAGGGTGATTTGGTGAGCGTCGATTTCCTCGACGGGAAGTACAAGACCATGGCGGCTTCGCAGCTCTCCGCAGCGGTGATTCAAGCGGCCTCCCAGGCGCGAGCGGATATGGCGCGCCACATGGTCGAGAAGATGGATCCGGTGGCCCGAACAATCGCTGGTGGAGCCGCCCAGGAAGGGCGCGAGCTGGACTGGGAGAAGCTCCTCGGTCCGCTCAAGCAGGAAATGGCCGCTGACGATCATGCACCGACGCCCATGAGCCGGCTCCGCGACGAGATCGATGACGAAGAGGAGGGCAACGGCCGTGGCTGACTACTCTGCGGACGTGAACAAGATCCTCGCCAGCTCTGAGAACCTTGGCGACGCCGCGAGATTGCACAGCACGCTTGGCCCTGAATTCGAGAAGGATATGAACGGCGTTTACGGATGGTGGGGTGAGGAAGGCGTGGACGACCCGTTCGCCGACGTGGTGGGCCCTGCCTGGGTGGAGGAGCGAGACACGTCCCTCGGCATTATGCAGAAGATCTCGGACGGGCTCGACGCGCTGTACCGAGCGGTCGTCGATCAGGCCGCCGCCGTCCAGAAGCCCCAGACGGACGCCCTCGACTGGATGGGCGGCGCCGGCTCCGCCGACCCTGACGCGGGAACGAAGCGATAGCACTATGATCAACGTCCCCCCGGCTCTCGCCGAGTTCATGGAGGTCTATGTAGGCGGTAAATACTTCAGCGGAAACGAGGACGAGGGCTATAGAAGCCGGTTCCCTTTTGAGATGTCGGCGGATCAACTCCGCAGTCTCTCGTCCTTCCTGAGCCGTGGACTGTCTGAGATCGCGTATTCGCTACCGGAGAGCATCGGCGAACAGTTCAGCAGTGCGGTGCGGGTGTTCATCGACGACAACGGCAAGAACCATCTGAGCGAGTTCGCCGAGCAGCTCGACGAACGCGCCTGGGTCCAGGTGCAACGCTCGATGAAGATGGCCGAGGGCAAGGCTGAATTGATCATCGAATTCAGCTATATGATGCTGGAGATCGCGCTGATCAGCATCAGGGCCGCGCTGACCGGCGGCTTCTCGCTGTCCGAAATCCTCCTTGCGAAATATCGTACGGCTCTCGCCATGATACTCATCGCGCGACGGATAAGCCGTGAGCTGCCTATCCCGATCGCCGGAGCGATGGAGGGCCTGCAGGGGGCCTTCACCAGCTTCCTGGCGCAACTCACGTCAATGGTGGGTCCGGATAATGCTGACCGGCGGCGTACGGACTTCGACTGGACGGACATCGGTAAGTCCGCGCTCCTTGAGGCGATGGGAGGCATCGCGGGCGCCGGACTCAAGTCGATCACCAATAAGGTCACGAAGGACCTCGTCAAGGACCAGCCTAAATGGGTCAAGGAAGCGGTCGAGCTTCCCGATTCCTTCGTCAACGAGGCATTCGCCGAGACAAGCGCGAAGACTGTCTTCGACTTGATGTTCACCGGCAAGTTCAGTGTCGACCCGGACACGATGCTGAGTGCCGGCGTGAGCGGGGTCATGCATCACGCCACGGCGGGCGTAGGGGTTGCGACCGGCAAGGCGATCAACGACATCTTCAAGAACAAGATGGACTTCTTGAAGAACAAGACGGACTTGAACTCCGTTACGAACCCTGACGGGCAAGGGGCGGGCAGCGCAGGATCGGAGAGCCGCCCGCAGGTGACGTCCAGCACCTCGCACACGGCCGACGAGGTCACAACCGATGTCACGCCCGGTGTGCCCCACACTCTTGGGCACCCCAACCCGTTGGTGGCCGGAGCCGGAGCCGGAGCCGGAGCCGGAGCCGGAGCCGGAGCCGGAGCCAACGGCTCTGGAACGAAGCCGGCCTTCACCGGCTCCAGTGGCCCTGGCGCGGATCAGAGCGTCGCCCTGAGCGTCGTGGATCCGCTGGACGTACCCGACATCATCACCGACCCGGACAGTGACACGGCGTCGATCTTCAGCGATGTCAGTGACGTCAGCGCCCTGACAGACGCCAGTGACGTGCCGTCGGTGTTCAGCGATGTCAGCGACCTCACCGACCCGGACAGTGACACGGCGTCGATCTTCAGCGATGTCAGTGACGTCAGCGCCCTGACAGACGCCAGTGACGTGCCGTCGGTGTTCAGCGATGTCAGCGACCTCACCGACCCGGACAGTGACACGGCGTCGATCTTCAGCGATGTCAGTGACGTCAGCGCCCTGACAGACGCCAGTGACGTGCCGTCGGTGTTCAGCGATGTCAGCGACCTCAGTGGCGCCTCGTCTGTCACCGACTTCGAGTCCGCCGACTTCCCGCCGCCGAGAGTGGCCGGTGGCTTCACCGACGCGTCCGCCACCGTGCCGGCCATCGGCGACAGCGGCATACCGGGCAAACTGCCGGATGCCGACCTCCCCGTGGGAAGCAACGACCCGAACACCTTGGGCACGCCGGCATCGAGTACACCGGGCCTGGGCAGTTCCGCCCAGAGCCAGTGGGCTCCGCCGGCTGACTCGGCCGCCGCGGATGCCGCATCCACCATCCAGCCCGACCAGCCCAGACTTACCCCCGACCAGCCTGGGTTGCGGCCCGGCCAGGATCAGCCGGACCTTGCCGGCCCGGCTCGCCCCGATCCCCTCAGCCCTGTATCAGACAGCCCGGAACGCACGGAAAACACCACGGACTCGGGTACCAGTCCCCACCGCCCCACAGCGGACAGCGCGGTATCGCCTGCACCGGCCGTCACCGACGGGGGCACGACAACCCGTCCTCAGCCCGCCGGCACCGCACCCCACAGCGGGCAAGCCGCCGTGGCCACACCCGGATCGCCGGCCCACACCGGGACAGGCGCTCCAGCCGGCCCGACACCACCCGCGCCCACCACGAGCGCTCCGCTCGGCCAGGCTCCGACACCAACCCACGCTGACAACGCCGCCCCGGCCAAGACAGCCCCGGCCAACCCCGCTTCCACCAACACGGCCACCCCGGCTTCTGCCGCGAGCACGACACCCACAGCCAGTAAGACTCCCACCGCCGGTACGACACCCGGTACGACACCCGGTGCGACACCCACGACCAGCAAGACTCCGGTCGTAGCGACGGTCTCCACCTCGAGCGCAGACCCTGCCCAATCCACCCCGCAGACCGCATCAGCGCACGGCAGCGGTACGAAAACTGGTTCCTCGGCCATCCAGCCAGCCGGCACGTTCATCGTCCCACCCGCGAAACCGGCGCAAGGCCCGAAGAAGTACACGAAGCCGTCGAACAGCGCGTGGGCCCGTCCTCGGCTGCTCGTCAGCGCCGTCAACGACTCGAGGGGCAAACGCATAGGAGCGGTGTCCTTCAACGCCACAGACCTGTCGAGGCGTCAAGGGAACTATTCGAAGGTTTCTGAGGCTGCCGCAAAGTCGCCGGACGTCGCTGAGGCGTCGGAGCAGAAGGCGACGGTGTCTGCCGTGGTGCGGGATCTGGCGGTGCGGTTGCCTGGGATACCGGTGGATAAGTGGCTGGCGAAGCTGGCTCTGCTGTCGTCTTCCGAGCGGGAGTCGCTGGCGTCGGACCTGGAGGTGGTGGACAGGTTGCGTACGGTGCTGTCGACGGACGAGTTCGCGCGTGTGGCGGCGCAGTTGATGGTGCAGATCCCGGATGGGGTGGATCAGCCGGTTTCAGCACGGCATGAGGTTCAGGCGCAGATAGCGCGGATGCTGCGTGATCCCGAGGTGGCGGCGCGGCTCCTGACTGGGGGCTCACGTGTGGTGGTTGTGCCCAAGAATGAGGCGATGACCTCGCTGGATGCGTTCCGTCATCTGCGGGGGCGGCAACTGGGCGATGACCGGATGTGGGACATGGTGCGCGGGCGCGGGATTGATCGGACGGCGGCCGTTACTGAGGAGAATCTCCTTGGGGAGTCCACCAGTGTGCCGGGTGCCGGTGATCCATACGCTGATGGATATTCGTCGACGACGCATGAGCTCGCGCATATGATCCATAAGTTCGGAATGACTGATGCTGAACGGGCGGTGATCGCGGGGGCGTACCGGGAAAAGATCGGTCAGGGGCCGAGTGCTCAGTGGCCGGACGGTCCGTTGCTTGACCTCCAGGGGCAGCGGGTCGGTAATTACTCCTCTGTGGATGAGTGGGAATACTTCGCACAGGCCAGTAACGCCTATCTCGGCACGAACCACGGGGTGGATTTTTACACCCAACAGCCGCGGAACAATGGCGCCGAGTGGGTACGGGGAAACGAGCCGGCGTTGTTGCCGATTCTGGAGCGGATGTACGGCTCTGATCCGGCGGCCCTTGACCCGGGTCGGGCGAATCCCGTACTGCATACGCAGGCGGAGAACGACCTGTACAACGGTTACCGGGCCTTTTGGGACCAGGTCGAGAACGCCTACCGGCCGCAGGCGCACGAGCCCGTGCCCGCCGCTTTCGAACCCGGCGGCCAAGCTGCGCTGACCGGGGAATTGCCGAAGGCAGGGTCGGCCGGGGTACAACCGCCAAGGGACCCGGCGGCAGCCGGTCCCGACGGGGCAGCGCCACCCGCAAACCGGTCCCGTACAGGCGCCGGCAGCCAAACCATGCAGCCACTCCCGGACGACCCGCCACCCACCACCACCAGTACGGAGGAGGACTATCTGGAGGCCGCCCGCGCCTGGATGAACAGCCATGAAAACGACTCCAGCATTACTCAGGTCACCAAAGTGATGATCAACGGGCAGCTAATACAGATCGGCCTCGGCCCATGGATCAGCCACGTCCGCAGCGGACAGACCGCCATCACACGGGAGACCCGGGCCGCACTCGAGGAACTCGGCATAGCCACCACCACCAGCACCCCCCACCACCAGCCCACCACACCCGAACCCCCCGTACACGCATCCGACCTACCCCACCCCAACGAATGGAACGCCGGACCGGCGGAGGCTGTCGTCCTGGCTCAGAAGACGTACGAGGAACGGGGTGAGCCGCAGCCGCTCGACCTCCTCTACCTGCTCGGCAACGGCCAGGGCTTCTGGGAATCCGCGGCACCCTCGGAATTCTCGGCAGGAACGCCGTCCTGGCAGGAGAGGTGGACGGCGCGGCCCGGATTCCCCCCGAGATCGTGGGTGATCGCCGCTCACGAGTTGTCCCAGCGTGAGTTGCACGAGGTGATGGAGCAGACCGCTGCCGGACGTCTCCTGGGTGTGCCGGCGCGCCTGCGCCAGTTCGCGGTGCGGATGGATCGCGCAGCGCGGGCGGCAGGGGGTACGCACGCCGAGTGGATGATGTGGTCCGGTGCGGAGATCCAGGAGCGGTTCGGCGAACTACAGGCGGGACTGGGCGAGCTGGAGCCGCTTCTCGCAACCGTGGCCTCGGGCGCGGAGCCGGTCGAGGACCGGTTGCTGAGGGAACGCGCCGGTGAGGTGCGCGCGGCGGCGGGCGTGGTGTCGGGAGCACTGACCGGCGGGTGGGTCACGGACGCCGCTCGTACAGGTGGCCTGCACGGCATGCGCAGTGCGTACCTTCCGGTGGCGGAGGCGGCGCGGGATCTGGCCGTCGCGGTGGAGCGGGCCGTAGAGGCCGGAACCGTGGCCGGCTTCGCCCGGAACGTCGGCACGCATCCCGTTGCAGCGCGAACGCTCACCGACACCACACCGGCGACCGGGCCGGTCCTGCCCGATGCTGCCTCCCTCCGTGAGCTCTCCCGTCGAAACCTCCAGGGCCTGCGGTCCGACGTTTTCGGGCTGCTACGACAGCCAGAGTGGCGGACGCTGCGCGAGCGCCTGATGGGCCTCCCCTTCCGACTCAAGTACGGAACGGGTGCGTATCACGCCCTCGCCAACGCCGGCGTACTGACGCCCCAAGGCGCCCTGGCCGACCAGGCCGTCCGGCCGCCCACCGACCCGCCGCGGAACGCGCCGGGCAGGCATTCCTCGGAGGAGAAGGGGTCCGTTCTCCTCGAACTGAGCGCTGACGACGGGCCGTTGGAGAGCCCGTCGGCGGTGACGACGATTGTGTTCGACCTCGATCTGTTGGAGCGGTTCCCGGGCTGGATCTCCTTGCGGGACCCGAGCGGTGCGCTTGCTGACCCGGAGGCGCGGGAGGTGTGGCAGGAGGGCGCCCGGTCACCCGTCCGCACAACCGAGAGGCTGGACGGCGAGGACTCCCAGGCATGGGCGCATACGTATCTCGACGCCCCGCAGGAGCGGCGGACCGTCGTGGTGCCGTTTGACGAGGAGGTCTTCTCCGGCGGTGATGTGCGGGAGGGGATCGCCTTGTCGGTGGTCCGGGAAGTCGCGCGTATCGGCGGGGACTTCCAGCGGGCGGCACTGGCCGCGGAGGAACCGGCGGCCCTCGCCCGCCTGGTCCTCAACGTTTACCGCCCTGAGGCGAGGATCGCCTCGGGGCTGCCGCTCGACCTCGGAGGGGGTATTGACGGGACGTCGCGCGGGGCACGTCCGGTCGCGGTGATCAACCCGGACGGTGACGGGCGCTACCTGCCCGACGGGACCATGAACCCGCTCGGCTTCGCGGCGAGCGTGGACCGGATAGAAACGCGAAACCAGCAGGCCGAACTCCGGCGTGCCGATGCCCGGTTCACCCGGTGGCTGCGGCGGTACGAAGGGGTCGAAGAGCCCCCGCCACGCGAGGTCGAGGAGCGGCTGGAGCAATTCCAAAGTGAAGCCCAGGACATCGCAGCGCGGTACATCCGCCAGACGGATCACGTCATCAACCGGTACACGGCGGAGCTTGCCTGGGCGGACGAGGACGGCCGTCTCTTCATCGAGCGTGCGGTGCGGCAACAGCTTCAGGAGCGGGCGGAGTTCTGGGACGCACTGGGGCGGATGCTCCGAGAGGCCGGGGCAGCCGTCTCCAGGAACCTGGCCGGGCAGGTCGCCGCAGGCGATGCGGTGCCCGCCGGGCCGGAGACGGGGACACCCGGCGAAGCCGGGGGCGCACAGGGCCGGGGTGGCAGTTCCTGGAGCCCGACCGACGCGCCGGACTGGGTCGTCCAGAACATCCGCTACCAGCAGGAGGCAGCCTGGTTCGAGCAGGCGCTCGGTGTCTACGCGGCCGAGCACGAGGCTGCCAACGAGCAGCTGGGGCGGCTCTTGGGCGCCCTGTGGGAGAGAGTGAAGGACTCCGACCTGCTCTGGCCGCTCACGGGGTCGTGGGACAACGGCGAGATCGGTGCGGTCGGCGTGGACCGGGAAGCGCTGGCGAAGGTGGTCGAGTCGGGCAACCTGCGTGAGCGGCTCGCCATGCTGTACTTCTCGATGCACCACGAATTGCTGGCCGATCTTCTCGGGCATGTCCGGTACCCCTTCGCCAATGAACACCTTGGTCTTGAGCAAAGTTCGCCGGATCCGTTCGTTCTGACGACGGGGCTGTGGGCCAACACGCCGGTGGAAGACGTACGGCCCGCCCTCAGCGAGGCGGAACGGCGGATGATGCCGGGTCCGACGGTGACCTGGCGGCCGGCGAGCATGCGGGGCAGCTTCCGCATGGAACACAGGGTGCAGCAGTACGCGGAGGAATCCGGCGGCCTGGTCATGACCGGAACATCGGGCACGACCTACCTGCTGACCCGTTACGCGTTGGAGATGGGGGAGCAGTGGGGGGTCGAGGTCGACCTCGCCCTGCTGCGGCTGGCGATGATCGGCGGGATGGTTCCGACCAAGGAGCACACCTTCCATGAGGTCATGCTCGGCGCGCAGGAAGTATTCGAGGAACTGGACGACGACGGCACACCGGTTCCCGACGAGTTGAACTACAACGACGGGTGGGCGAGGTACTGGAACATCGCCCCCCTGTCGCCGGAGGAACTGCGCGCCCTGGGCAGGGACGGGAAGCTACCGGACGAGCACGCACTGGGGCTGACGGCTGCTGTGCCGTCCGCGATCGAGCCGCAGGACCTGCCGGAGGAACCGTACCCGGCCGCGCCGTCCGGGAACGCGGCGCCACCGGCTGGTCGGGACGGTACCGGACAGGGCGAGGTTCCGGCCGCGGACGCGTCCGCGCAGCCGGACGCCGCGTACGTGAACGCGGGATCCGACGCCGAGTTCGTCGACCCGGGCACGGGGGCCGAGGACGGCCGTGTGCTGCTGGCGGCGATCGAGGCTGCTGTCCACGACGGCCTGGCGGCGGACTCCGGCTTTCCGCAGGTGCTGATGTGTGATCAGGTCTTCAGCGAGCTGGTGGGCGAGGCCGCGGCGATCGAGGATGGGCCGGACCGGGATGCATGGCTGGCCGAGGTCCGCGAGGCGCTGCTCGCGCGAGCCCGCGCCCTGGTCGATGATGTGCGTAGCGAGATACACCTTGGGCTTCCCGCGCCGCAGTCCTCACTCCCTTCCGCCCCCGAGTGGCATGCGCCGGTCCTGCTCCGCGACATCGTGGACAACGACGGCAAGCCGATTGGCGAGGCGTCGTTCAACCCCGAAGGCTGGAGGCTTCGCAAGCCTGTCTACCAGAATCTTCCCAAGGCGACCGAATACGTCGAGTGGCGCCGGTCTCTCGACGGAGGCAGGGTGAGCAGGCGGCTGCCGATGCCGCTCCCGGGACGCCCCCGATTCTATATGGCCGGGCACGGTGCCACGGACCGCCTCGAGGCGGCCCTGGCCGACGGCACTGTCCAGCAGATCCGGGAAGACGGGATCGCCAGCTGGACCATGTCCCGGGCGAGCCTGGCCACGCTCGCCCCCGGCACCGTCGTCGTGATGCTGAGTTGCGGCACCGGTCCGGCGGACAAGCCGGTGGGACGCGGGGTCGCGCGCACCACCGGTCTCACTGTCCTTCAGCCCCGCTGGAGCTCCGCGCCCGCGCCCGCGGCGGACGGCGAGTCCGTGGACGTGCATATGCTCGAGGCCCCCGACGGCAGCCCCGGCGGATGGTTCATCCACCACCCCGACGGCACGACGGAGGAGCACGACCCGGACGCCTCGGCGTCTGGTACCTCTGGCACGGCTTCGCGGCCCACTCCAGATCCCGCGATGTCCGACACGGCGGCGGGCGGTCTCACCCACGATGAGCAGGCGCGGATGGCCCATCCCCGGGAGAGGGCGGTGCCCGTTTATCCGGCGAGGGCGTACTGGAATGCGCCGCCCGAGCGCGTCAGCCGACGAGGGCCGGAAAGGGGGACCCCCGCAACAGCCACGTCGGCGCCGGTGATGAGAAGCCTCGCTGCGGGCTCTCGACAGTTCGGTCTGGCCTTGTTCTCGCCTCACGACTGGTCCCTGCGCGCGAAGGCATACGCGCGTCTGCAAGAGGTGTCGGAGTACAGGCAGTGGAGCCACGGCCCCGGTGGTGAGGCGGTCGCGATCCAGGTGCGGATGCCTGCATCGGGACAAAGCACGTTCTTCCTCGCCGTGCTCGCCGACGGCGGAACGACGGTGACGAATCCCCGGTGGGTCAAGAGCCTGCTAGTAGGACTCCGTTAGGTGTGTTTGCCTGTTGTGTGCGGTTGAGGGCACGGTGGGTGTATGGACATGCGGCAAGTGGAGGGCCTGCGGGCGGAGTTAGCCGAGTTCGTAGCGGATGTGTTCGCGTCGGTGCCGCGGCGGGATCAGCGGGCGAAGGGCGACTGCTACCTGCGCGGGCTGATGCTGGACGGGCGGCGTAAGTCGATCCAGCCGATGGCCGAGCGGCTGCCGGATGGCAGCGAGCAGAATCTGCAGCAGTTCGTGAATCAGTCGCCGTGGGATCCGATGCCGGTGCAGCAGCGGATCGCCGCGCGGATGGTGCCGCTGATCAGCCCGGACGCCTTCGTGGTGGACGATGTGTCCTTTCCCAAGGACGGCCGGATGTCGGTCGCGGTTGCCCGTCAGTACTGCGGCGCGCTGGGCAAGCAGGCCAACTGCCAGGTCGCGGTGAGTGTGCACGCGGTCAGCGACACCGCCTCGGTGCCGTTGCAGTGGCGGCTGTTCCTGCCGAAGGAGTGGGACGACGACACCCAGCGTCGCCGGGTCACCGGGGTGCCGGACGAGGTGCGGCACCAGGAGAAATGGCGGTTGGCGCTGGATGTCCTGGACGAGCTGGCCCGGTGGGGCCTGGCCCCACCTGTGGTGGTGGCGGACGCCGGATACGGCCAGATCCATCCCTTCCGGGCAGGATTGCGCGATCGCGGTCTGGACTACATCACCGCGGTGCGCGGGGACACCAGCGTCCATCCGGCCGAGGCCGTGCCCAGCACGCCGCAGCGGGCGGGGCGGATGGGCGCACCCCGCCTGCCGCGCTACCGGGAGGCGGCCCGCTCGGTGAAGGATCTTGTCATGGCAGCGGGACGCAGGTCGCTGCGGCGGTGCACCTGGCGGGAGGGCAGCCGCGGCGCGATGACCGGCCGCTTCATCGTCATGGAAGTCCGGCCGGCCGGCGTCGCGGCCTGCAAAGCGGCACGCGATCAGGCCGGCGGACGCGACGCCTGGGACGGCACCCTGCCGGCCGAGACCCTCCTGGCCGAATGGCCGCCCCACCAGCCAGAGCCCACCGACTACTGGCTGACCAGCCTGCCCGCCCACACCACTCTGCGCCTCCTGGTACGGCTGGCCAAGATCCGCTGGCGGATCGAGCACGACTACCGCGAACTCAAGCACGGCCTGGGCCTGGACCACTTCGAAGGCCGTTCCTGGAACGGCTGGCACCACCACGCCACCCTGGTCACCGCCGCCCACGCCTTCCTCACCGAGCAGCGACTGGCCCCAAAAGCCGACACGCCGGCCTGTCCCTCTACCAGACCCTCGACGCCCTCCAAGACCTGCTGAACTGCTGGACCGGCACCTGCACCACCTGCCACCGCCCCCTGCCCACACACCGCACCAGACAGCCAGCCCAAACACACCTAACGGAGTCCTACTAGGTGACCATGGCCGTCTGCTGGCAGCCGGGTTCCGCGATCTGGTGATTCTGGTTGGCCGGCCGCAAAATCCGCTGACCGAAGACGGTGTGCGCTCGCTGGGGAGCAGGCTGCGGGCCATCGCGGACAGCACGGCACTGAACGTGTTCCAAAACGTCGGACCGATGTCGGTCGACCTGGAAGTCGGCGCTGAGATGCCGGTGATTCACCTGCTGGAGGACTCTGCGGGGCGGCCGACGACATGGGCGGTCGCCCGGCCCGGCGAAGCGTTCGCGCTGGCCCCGGTCTCGCCGCTGACGCCCCCGCTTCCGGCCGGAACGGACCATGGCGCGGGACGTTGGTCGGTCACGGGCTGGCAGCCGGCCGGTTCCCCGGAGAGTGTGCGGTTCGGGCCTGTACGGCGATCCCAATTGGCAGACGCTGAGCGTGTACTTCGAGTCCGAGCTCGCCGCGGCGCTGGCAAGTGACCGGGAAGTCTTGGCCACGGCCCGGCGGGGGTTCGAGCAGCTCTTCAACTTCCTGGTGCGGCAGCACGGTGAGCAGGGTGCGGATCTGGCGTTCTTCCCGCCGGACCACCCGGGACAGGGGCCTGTATGGGGGGTCCGGGACTTCGTCGCCTCACGGCCCGGGCTGAAGAAACTGATGGCCGCGTTCACCCGTGCGGTTCACGGCTCATCACCGACCGCGCTCAGCCGGACACTGCCGGGGCGGATCGCTCCTGCCGGGCCGGTGCGGGAGCAGGGCTACCAAGAGGGGGTGTCTGGGCTCGTCCACGACGCGCGTGGGTTCCGCTATGTCGGCGGTGTCGGCGGCCCGGCGCTGGGGTTGCTCCAGGCATACCAGTTGATGGGCGCGGACCGCGCGGAGCTGACAGCTTTCCGCAAGGCGGTCGTGGCTTGGGCGGTGTGGTCGGACGCCCAGTCGCTGCACGAGACGCTGCGTGCCTCGCACTCCCTCGGACTGGGCGACCAGGAGGAGCACGTTGCGCTGTCCCGGGATGGGGCGCGCCTGCATCTGTGGGCCGACGCCCACCTCGCACCGCCCGGGGTGCGAGGGACCCGGAGGCTGCAGGCGCCGCATCACCGGCTGTACGGCAGCACGTACCGGTTCAGCGTGGATGACGGCGACATCATCGTGCCGGATACCATCCAGAACGAACTGGCCACAGCGCTGTCCGGGCGGCCGCTGCCGTGGTCACCGTCGAACCGGCTGCAGGCGGCCGTCGAGTGGCTGGAGACGTACGGGGATGAGGCGCGGGAGGCGCTGCGCGCGCTGCAGCCCGCGCACCTGACCGCGATGTTCCTCTACTCCGGGCCCGACCACAAGCTGTTCAAGAGACATATCAACGGTGGCCGTTTCGGAGAGGCGGTCGGTCGCTGGATGCTGCGGAGCATGATCCGGGAATTCGCGTCCTTTCACGAGGACCTGCCGCTACTTCTAGAGCACGACGAGGCGTTCAAGCAGTTGGTGGAAGACATCGACGAGCTGGAATCGGAGCCCACCGACAAATTTGTCCTGAGAGTCGAAAAGGCCCTGAATGACATCACCGACCGCATTGGCAACCAGTTGCCGGTGCACGTCGCCATGGCTGCGGAGGCACTGGAACTACTGCCGGGAGTCAATTCCGATGTGTGGTTCGGTGACTCAATGCCCGGGCAGATCGGTGAGGTACGCACGGATGATCCGTTGATCACCGCGAACACCTTGTTCAACCCTTGGTTCCGCAGCACCTCGAACGACCAGCAAGAGGCGTTCGACTTCATGAACAAGAAGGACGTGTCCGGCGGCCGCCGACACCATGTGCTGGGGCATGTTCTGGACTCCACCGCGCCGATCGTCGCCCCCTTCGTGCGGTGGCCGGAAGAGAAGGAGGTCCAGTACGGGCCCGGGGGAGCGTGGCAGATCGTTGGGAGGGAGTACCCGACCAACCCCGAGACCGGTAAGGCGTACGAACTCCTCACGCTGCGGGAAATGCCGCCGCGGCCGGTGCACTCCAGCACCCCGGGCTCACGGCGGGACGGAGGGGGACCCTCTTATCCGGCGCGGGCGTACTGGAATGCGCCCGGAGATGCGTCCGGGAATGTGCCCGGGGACGTGGTCGGCGGGTTGGCGGGGCTGCCGTCGGACAGTGGCGTGGAGGGGTTGCAGCGCTGGGAGGTCTTCTCGGCCGACGGCCAGCGGATCGGTGCCGCGTTGTTCTCGGAGTATGACTGGGCTTTGCGTGAGCCGGTGTACGCGCGTCTGGGTAACGTGGCGGAGTACCGGGAGTGGAGTGTGGGGTCAGCCGGTGTGCCGGTTAATTCGCCTCGGGCGATGCCTGCTTCGGGTGCGGGGACGTTTTATGCGGCGGGGCACGCGAACAGTGTGGACGCGTTGCTGGAATTGGTGGGTGACGGGGTCAGTCATCTGATGGTGGTGGCCTGCGGGGCGGAGGGTAACGGGGCGGCGGCGTCGTGGCGGCGGTTGCAGCCGTATGCGGATGCTCGGGGTATTCCAGTGTCGCGCCCGACTGGGAAGGTGGCGGTCGTTCCGGGTGAGGGCGGTGCGGGCGTTCCGGTGGTGCATCTGGTGGAGGATGGGCAGGGGCGGCCGACGCGGTGGGTGACGGTGCGGCCTGGTGGCGGGTTCGACCTGTCGATGCTGATGCCGGCGGAGCCTGCGCGGCGGTCGTGGTCGGTGCCTGGGTGGCGGCCTGCGGGGGCTGTGGAAGGTGTGCGGTTTGGGGTGTTGTATGCGCATCCCGAGTGGCAGCAGCTGAGTAAGAGGTTTGAGGAGGGGCTGGCCGCGGGGGTGGCGTTCAGCAGCCAGGGAGCGGACGGATCCATCCAGGACGCGTTCGGGCGGTTGTGGAACCTGCTGGTGGAACGGCACGGTGGATCGGGTGCGTTCTCGGCGTTCTTCCCGGGAGAGGAGTACCGAGGCCCGATGGAAGCGGAGGAGTTCGTCGGGAACGTCGCGGCGGGTCGCCGGGGGGTGCTGGCGATGATGGATGCGTTTGCCCGGGCGGTCTTCGAAGGCCCGTCGGCTGTCACGTTGGTCGGGACCTTGCCGGCGCGGATCGATGTGCCGGGCGTGCCGCAGGGTGCCGCTCTGCGGGCGCGGGGCAAGCATGGTCCTGACGGGTTCCGTCATGTCGGTGGTACGGATGGGCCTGCCCGGACGCTGCTGCAGGCGTACCGGCTGCTGGGCGCAAACCGCGAGGAACTGCAGCGATTCCGCGACCGCGGAGTGATCCCATGGGCGATCCTGACCAACCGTCAGTCCCTGCACGAGGCGCTGCGTGACTCGCACGCCCTGGGCCTGGGCGACCAGGCGGAGTGGACCGCGCTGTCCCGTGACGCTGCGCGTCTCCACCTGTGGGCCCGGGACCATTACGCACCGCGCGAGGACCCTGTCGAAACGGCCTCCCAGAAGTCGGTCTTTACACGGCCGGAGGCACCGCACCACCAGCTGTACGCCAGGCAGCACCAGTACGAAGACTTGCTGGTGGAGCGGGTGCCCGAGGATCTGCAACGCGGCCTCGACGAAGCCCTGGCCGGTCAGCCAGCGACTATGCCGAATACCAAGTCGGCACGTGCCTTCTTGGACCGGCACGGGAAGGAAGGCGTCAAGGCCCTGCGCTCACTTCGGCCGGCACACCTGACCGCGCTGTACCTCTACAGCCGTAGCGGTATCTACGAGATGATGCAGAGCTATGCCAGGACTAGCCGTCTCGGGGATGCCGTCGCGCGGTGGACCCTGGGGACCAGGCTCCTCAAACGGATCGTGCCCAATTCCCTGGAGGGCCTTGAGCACATAACTTTGGACAAGAACCCCAACTTCCTGCGCCTGGTGGAAGCTGTGGAGAACGCGCCGGAAGGATCCGATCCCGGCTCCGACCCGGTGGTGCGCCGTGCCCTGCGGGATCTCACCGGTGAACTCCTCGTGGAACTGCGGATGCACATCGATATGGTCGCCGAGGCCTTGGAGCTGCTTCCTCCAGAGACCGACGATGCCTGGTACGGCGGCTGGCTTCCCCAGCAGTCGGACGGGACGTCCGAGGACATGCCGCTGCTTTCACAGGAGGTCCTCTTCTCACCGGGGGCCCGCAGCACGTCACGCGACAGGACGACCGCGGTGACGTTCGTGAAATTCCGCGGTGTGCGCAACATGCCGCCGCGGCCCGACCCGGCATACTACAACGCCGCGGATGTAACGCCGCACGAGCGGATTCTTCCTGGAGCGCGCCACCATTCCTCCCTCGCGGTGCCTGTGGCCGGCGCGGCGCATTCGGCGGAGGCGTCGCTGCTTCTCGAGTGGTCGGGGTCTGGGTCGGTGCGGTTCTCTGGCTCAGAGCTGGGGTTGGCTGAGGTGGTCGGCGTGGGGGACCGGCTGGTCGAGGCGCTGGCGCACGCGCTGCGTCATGGTGCGCCGCAGCTGCTGACGGGTGATACAGCGGTCGATGGGCCGGGGTTGGATCTCACGGGGCCGTCGGGGCTGTCGGCGGAGGCGTTGTACCGGTGGGTGGCCGGTGAGGTCACCGAGGACGACGTCCCGTCCGGCGCGGAGCTGATGGCGGCGGGTCAGCGTGTGTCGCTGGCGGAGCTGAAGGCTGTCGGGGTCGTGCCGACCGTGTCGGTGCGGACGCAGGCCGAGCTGCAGGGAGGTGTGGTGTCGGTGGGGGAGGCCGGCCTCACCGGTGTGCAGCAGTTGCGGCTGGTGCTGGGCCGCGGCGGTGAGCGGCCGGGTGCGGTCGGTGAGGTGGTCGCCGACGTGCTCGGACGGGTGCACGGCTTCCAGGTGGTCCTCGCCGAGCGCGGCACGTCGACGGAGGTGCGGCGCCTGGGAGCCACCACCACTCTCCCCGAGAGCCCCTCGGTGCTGCTGGTGCGCGAGGACGGCCACTACCTGGCGGCCGTCCCAGCGCGGTGTTCCGAACGATCCGGGCCGACTCCAGGCGGTCCGGCCGATCCGGCAGCTCCCGGTGGTGACCCTGAAGCCCCCGGTGCACTCCGTGAGGAGCCGTCGGTGCCGCTCGGGGCCAGGGGCATGCACGCCGGGGCGGACCCGGCGCAGGGACGGCCCGGGACGGATCTCGGCCGGGGGCTCGCGGTGTACACGGACGCCGCCTTCAGGCACGACGTGCTCCGCAGGTTGAACGGGCTTCCCAAGGACGCTCCGCACCATCTCGTGGCGTCCGAGCGGCTGGCGGCACTGCGCGCGACGGTTCGGGACGCACGGATCTCCGAGCAGTGGCTGCGCGACCTCGCCGACCGGCTCGGCTCGCGGCGTGCCGGACGCGGTGAGCCCGCCGCCTTTGAGCACGACGCACCGGTCACGGTCCTCGCCGCCCTACGCTACCAGCGGGAGGCCGAGCGCTTCGAGGCGCGTCTGGGCCGCTACGCGGCCGCGCACGAGATCGTCGGCAGGCAGTTGGAGACGCTGGTGCGTGCCCTGTGGGAGCGTGTCACGGCGGCCGAGTACCGTGCCGACCCGGCCAGGAGCGACCACTGGAGGCTTCTGGGGACCACGGACGCGGGGGTCGATGGTGCGGTCGGCGACAGCTGGTCGGCCCTGGAGAAGGTCGTCGAGTCCGGCAACGTCCGTGAGCGGTTCGCCCTCTTCTACACCGCCCGCGAGAACAAGCTGCTCGAAATGCTTCTGGGCCCGGCCCCGTATCCCGCGGCGCTGGTGGCTGAGCGCAAGGACCGTGTGGAGCGTACGAAGGAGGAGCGGGAGCGGAACCGGCGATGGGCCTACGGGACCGCGGTCGGCATCGGGCCCGATGACGTCCAGCCGCCGCTGAGCGATGGCGAGCGGCGCCTGACGGGAGGTTCCACGGACTCCTGGGTCGCCGGCGCCGACCTGTACGAAGTCGTCCTGAGTAGCCCTCTGCAGAAGGACGCCTTCCGCACCGGCGCCCTGGTGACGTCCGGAACCTCGGGGACCACCTACTCGCTGATGCGGTTCGCGCTGAAGATGCGCGACCAATGGGGCGTCGACGTGGACCTGGCGGCGCTGCGGCTGTTGATGATCGGGGGGATGGTCCCGGCGCGGCACCACACTGTGCACGAGCTGATGCGCGGTGCACAGATGGTGTTCGAAGAGATCGCCGCGGAGGGTGCAGCGGTGCCGGAGGAACTGAACTACCTTGACGGGTGGGCCCGGTACTGGCGCATCGCCCCGCTCTCCGAGCGGGAGCTGCGCGGACTGTCCCCTGATGGCAGGCTGCCCGACGAGCGCGCCCTCGACCTCCTGCCTTCGCGGCGGACGGAGGAGGACGGTCCGGTGGTTTCCGCGACCGACGGAACCGACCGGTTCCCGGAGGAGAGTGACGCCATCGGCGCCGTCCTCGACTGGATCTTCGACCTCACGCCCATGGAGACCGCCGAGGTGCTCGCCGGGCTCGCCGACGAGCACGCGCCCGTCGGCGTGGCAGGCATCGATCGGGCCGGACCGAAGTGGCGCTCCGAACTTGTACTCGGGGAAATCCTGGACAAGGAGGGCAGGCCGACCGGCCTGGTGTCCTACAGCCACGAGGAGATGCCGGAGCGTGTGCCGGCGCTTCGGCAGTTGCCGTACCTGACCCAGTACACCGAATGGCATCGGGACCACGAGGGCAGGCGAGTTTCCGTTCAGCGGGACCTCCCCTACCCGGGAGGAGGCCGCACGTTCTTCTGGGTCTCGCACGGCACTCTGGGATCCGTCATCGGGGTGACGCAGGACGGGGGGACCCGAAAGGTCGACACGATCGGCCTCGTCGAGCTCATCTGGCCCTACTTGGAGGGCTTTACTGACATCACGGTGCTCTCGTGTCGGAGCGCGCCGGCTCCCGATCCCACCACCACGGCCGCCGTCGCCCGCCGGATCGAGGCGCTGACGAAGCTGGCCGCGCATGTGGTGGAGTGGGAGGCCGCCGTCACACCGAGTTCGGGAGCCGAGCCCGTACGCCTGCACCTCTACGAGAAGCCGGACGGCAGCGCCGCGGGGTTCAGCTCGGCTTACCCCCACGGACGCGCGCAGAACACAGCGGCGTCGCGCGTCCAGGGCACGGTTTCGTGGCCGGTCTACCCGGATATCCGGTACCGCAACGCGGGGACTCCCCATCTCGGGACGGGACCTGATACGCGGACGCCGCCCGGGCGGAGTACTCCGATGTCGAAGGGTACGCGTCTTATGACGAGGACTCCGACGCGTTCGGTGAGGATGATCCGTCCGATCAGTATATGCGGCTAGCATTCGAAAAATTCTACTTTGCCCATCCTTGGCAGACTACGCTCGACCCTCAGCCTTCGGTCGGCTTCGGCTCGAGCGTTTTCGGCCCTCGACCTGAAAATATTGTGACAGCGAGATCCGAGGGGGCTGTGAAGTACACGAAAGTGATGTACAGACAGGACCGTGAGCCCCTCTACCGTTGGGATTCTCGCCCTCCCGAGATAGTCATGGTCGAAGGTATGAGACCGAAGAGCGGTAGCTTGCCCAGAAGTCTCCGGCTCTACCAGAATGTGAAGCACCACACGGCCTTCGTCAGCACCACCCGAAACCCCAATCCTCGGGAGTACATTCCCAGCTGGCGGTTGGATGACGCCCGCAGTCGGGGATTCACCTACCGCTACAAGATTGACGCCCCGGGAGGAATTGATCTTCTAGCCACGCTCAATCTGGCGTCCGCCCCGAATCTGCAAGAGGTCGTCTTCTGGAAGGGGATCAAGCCTCGTCACATTGTTCAAGTCGACATCTTCGATGCCGACTTGAATCTGATGCAAAGCGTGACGCGGGACGATTTCCTGAGGAATCTGGGCGGTGAAGTTTCGCAATGATCTTGAGCAACCTTGTTCATCGAGGCCCGGTTTCGTGACCCACCACAGCTTCCATGTGATCACCAGCATGCCCGTCCTGGGTGTCATCCTCGGCGCCGAGTTCCTGGCCGCCACTGGCGGTGACAGGGCCCTCTTCGGCACGTCCGACCGTCTCGCCGGTTTCGGCGGCGTCGCTACGGCTCCACGGGACTCCGGGAAAATCAGTGGCAACCTGCGACGCCCTCAACGCTACAACCGGATACTTCAGCGCGTCCTCTACACCTCCGCACTGTTCACCATGCGACGGTGCGAGGAATCCCGCCGGTTCTACGATCGCAAACGGGCCGAGGGTAAGCGCCACACCCAGGCTGTCGCGTAGATGATGACGGGCCCCTGGCCGTGCCACAGCGCCAGCTGCACGGGGTTCGTGGTTAGCCTCGCCGTTTCGGTTGGGTACGGCTGGCTTTGGGGCGGAAACGCGAAAGTGCCTTCCTGACCTGGGACGATGAACCTTGCTGAGGGGTTCTGTCGGTCCAGGCGGAGGGCACTTTCTACGTGCAGGCTATCGGGTTGCGTCCCAAGGTCCATGTCAGTGCCGATGGTTCGGGGGTGGTCGGGCATGCCGGGGCACGGTTGCTGGCGGATCTTGCCGATGCCACCGGGCTGACCGCCGCGTACTCCGCCGCTCTCAGGCCGCTTCGGCCGCGCGGGACCGGGCATGATCCGGGCCGGGTCGCCACCGATCTCGCGGTGATGCTCGCCGACGGCGGTGAGGCGATCGCGGATCTGGCCGTGCTGCGGGACCAGGGCGAGGTGTTCGGCCCGGTCGCCTCCACGCCCACGGCTTGGCGGTTGCTCGCCGACACCGACGAGGCTGCACTCGCTTCGCTGCGAGCGGCCCGCGCTTCAGCCCGGGAAGTCGCCTGGATGCAGGCCGCCGAGACCGGCGAGGGCATACCTGCTGCTCGGGCCGGCGGACGAGAACTTCCCGGCCTGGTCCTGGACCTCGACGCCACGCTGGTCACCTGCCACTCGGAAAAGGAACAGGCCGCACCCACCTATAAGGGCGGCTTCGGCTTCCATCCGCTGCTGTGTTTCCTCGCGAACACCGGCGAGGCCGTGTCGGGGCGGCTTCGGCCCGGGAACTCCGGAGCCAACACCGCAAGCGACCACATCACGGTCCTCGACCAGGCGCTCGCGCAGATCCCCGACGCTCACCGGCACGGCACCGACATCCTGGTCCGCGCCGACAGCGCCGGATCCGCGAAAGCCTTCCTCGCCCACATCCGCGACGTGCGGAAACGAGGAATTCGTACCTTCTTCTCGGTCGGATACGCCATCACCGAGCCGGTCCGCCGCGCTGTCCGGGCCCTGCCCGACCGCCTCTGGCATCCCGCCCTGGACCAGGACGGGACGCTGCGTGATGGCGCCGAGGTCGCCGAGCTGACCGACATGGTCGACCTGACCGGCTACCCCGTCGGCACCCGCATCATCGTGCGCCGCGAGCGCCCGCACCCCGGCGCCCAGCTGTCCCTGTTCGACCTCGACGAGGGCCTGCGGCATCAGGTGTTCCTCACCGACACCCCCTACTCCGGTGGTGGTTCCGCCCAGTTCCTGGAGGTCCGTCACCGCGGGCATGCATGCGTCGAGGACCACATCCGGTGCGGCAAAACCACCGGCTTCGGCCGCTTCCCCTCCCGCGACTTCGCCATCAACACCGTCTGGCTCGAACTCAGCCTCACGGCGATCGACCTGATGGCCTGGACCCGTGTCCTGCTGCTGGACGGGGAGCTGGCCACCGCCGAGCCGAAGAAGCTCCGCTACCGGCTGCTGCACGTCGCCGCCCGCCTCACCCGCGGCGGCCGACGCCTGCGCTTGCGGATATCAGCGACCTGGCCCTGGAGACACGAACTGGCCACGGCCTTCCATCGCCTCGCAGCACTGCCCCGTCCCGCCGACTGACCGGCAACCCTGCCCGCCACGACCCGAAGGATCCTGGAGAACCCGACCACCGCGCCGGGACTCCGCCATGTCCGAACACCGAAATCGCATCGGTCACCCGACAGTTGCCCCTCAGCGCGACGCCTCACCGCCCCAACCGAAACGGCGAGGTTAGGTGCTTGACGGGGACGGCGGGGTCCTCGGTCCGGCGTTTGCGCAGGTGCTCGCGGTAGGGGTCGACGAGGCCGGCGCGGTATTTGGGGACGCGGAGCATCCGCTCGGGCCGGTCGGCTCGTGCGTAGCGTTTGACGGTGTTCAGGGCCAGCTGCAGACGGCGGGCGCATTCGAGCAGGTCCACGCCCTGGTCGAGCAGGTCATGGACCTGGTGCCAGCGTTCCAGGGTGGTTCGGGCGGGTGGCCCGTCGTAGATGGGTGCGTCCAGTACGGTGGCCCAGCAGCTGCTGTGCGCCTTCACCTCGCTGAGGGCGGCTTCGCACAGGTTGTGCCACAGATGCCACCTGTCCGCGACCTGGACCGCGTCGGGCAGGGCGCGGCGGATGGCCTCGGCGTAGGTGGCTGAGCCGTCGCGGCACACGACCTCGATGCCCGGATGCTCGCGCAGCCACGCTTCCAGCGTGTCGGCCGTGCGGTCGGGCAGCACGTCGATCCGCTCATGGGTCTCGGCGTCGATCACCACGGTGGCATAGCGGTGCCGCCGGCGCAGGGCGAAATCGTCGACGCCGATCACGCGGGGGACCCGCCCGGTGGGCAACGGGATGCGCAGCAGGGTGCGCAGGGCCGTGTGACGGGACAGGCCCACCGCGAGTATCGCCAGCAAACGTGATCCCGCCCGGCCCGCTAACCTCGCCGTTTCGGTTGGGGCGGTGAGGCGTCGCTGAGGGGCAACTGTCGGGTGACCGATGCGATTTCGGTGTTCGGACATGGCGGAGTCCCGGCGCGGTGGTCGGGTTCTCCAGGATCCTTCGGGTCGTGGCGGGCAGGGTTGCCGGTCAGTCGGCGGGACGGGGCAGTGCTGCGAGGCGATGGAAGGCCGTGGCCAGTTCGTGTCTCCAGGGCCAGGTCGCTGATATCCGCAAGCGCAGGCGTCGGCCGCCGCGGGTGAGGCGGGCGGCGACGTGCAGCAGCCGGTAGCGGAGCTTCTTCGGCTCGGCGGTGGCCAGCTCCCCGTCCAGCAGCAGGACACGGGTCCAGGCCATCAGGTCGATCGCCGTGAGGCTGAGTTCGAGCCAGACGGTGTTGATGGCGAAGTCGCGGGAGGGGAAGCGGCCGAAGCCGGTGGTTTTGCCGCACCGGATGTGGTCCTCGACGCATGCATGCCCGCGGTGACGGACCTCCAGGAACTGGGCGGAACCACCACCGGAGTAGGGGGTGTCGGTGAGGAACACCTGATGCCGCAGGCCCTCGTCGAGGTCGAACAGGGACAGCTGGGCGCCGGGGTGCGGGCGCTCGCGGCGCACGATGATGCGGGTGCCGACGGGGTAGCCGGTCAGGTCGACCATGTCGGTCAGCTCGGCGACCTCGGCGCCATCACGCAGCGTCCCGTCCTGGTCCAGGGCGGGATGCCAGAGGCGGTCGGGCAGGGCCCGGACAGCGCGGCGGACCGGCTCGGTGATGGCGTATCCGACCGAGAAGAAGGTACGAATTCCTCGTTTCCGCACGTCGCGGATGTGGGCGAGGAAGGCTTTCGCGGATCCGGCGCTGTCGGCGCGGACCAGGATGTCGGTGCCGTGCCGGTGAGCGTCGGGGATCTGCGCGAGCGCCTGGTCGAGGACCGTGATGTGGTCGCTTGCGGTGTTGGCTCCGGAGTTCCCGGGCCGAAGCCGCCCCGACACGGCCTCGCCGGTGTTCGCGAGGAAACACAGCAGCGGATGGAAGCCGAAGCCGCCCTTATAGGTGGGTGCGGCCTGTTCCTTTTCCGAGTGGCAGGTGACCAGCGTGGCGTCGAGGTCCAGGACCAGGCCGGGAAGTTCTCGTCCGCCGGCCCGAGCAGCAGGTATGCCCTCGCCGGTCTCGGCGGCCTGCATCCAGGCGACTTCCCGGGCTGAAGCGCGGGCCGCTCGCAGCGAAGCGAGTGCAGCCTCGTCGGTGTCGGCGAGCAACCGCCAAGCCGTGGGCGTGGAGGCGACCGGGCCGAACACCTCGCCCTGGTCCCGCAGCACGGCCAGATCCGCGATCGCCTCACCGCCGTCGGCGAGCATCACCGCGAGATCGGTGGCGACCCGGCCCGGATCATGCCCGGTCCCGCGCGGCCGAAGCGGCCTGAGAGCGGCGGAGTACGCGGCGGTCAGCCCGGTGGCATCGGCAAGATCCGCCAGCAACCGTGCCCCGGCATGCCCGACCACCCCCGAACCATCGGCACTGACATGGACCTTGGGACGCAACCCGATAGCCTGCACGTAGAAAGTGCCCTCCGCCTGGACCGACAGAACCCCTCAGCAAGGTTCATCGTCCCAGGTCAGGAAGGCACTTTCGCGTTTCCGCCCCAAAGCCAGCCGTACCCAACCGAAACGGCGAGGCTAACTCTTTGACCACGGCCTTGACCTGCCTGGTCAGACGGGCCGTGCGTCGCTGGTATCGTTCCAGCACCCCGGGCACCTGTTCGCGGAAGGTGTGGCGACAGCCTCGCGTGGGGCACAGCAGACGCCGCACCCGCACACGGACCACCACCCGTCGCCCGTCGACCGGAACGTCGGCCACCGTCCGCCAGTGATAGCCGTGCACCCGTCCCGACGAGGCCCCGCACACCGGGCAGACCGCGGTGTCCAGCGGCGTCCGGGCCCGCACCACGATCCGCTCACCCTCGTCGGCCACATCCTCCATGACCAGCGGGGACAGACCCGAAAACACCGTCTGCACAAGCTCGTTGACATCCATCACATGAAGGTCAACGACCCTCACAACTCTCCGTCACCACCGAATGTGAGACAGGGCCAGCAATTCGGGTAAGTCCCGATCATGGAAGAGTGCGCCCGTAACCAGCGAGAACGTAGCGATTTCGTCGGAGAGCGACACCGTATCGTCGGCGGTGGACGACGGTTCGTTGAAGAGCTCTTCTCCTGTGCCAGGCCGAGGGGCTGCAGCTGACCGGGTCATGTCCCTTGTAGCGGTGTAACCGTGTTGGGCCGATCTTCGTCTTGGCGGTAGATCTTGTCCATGCTGGCCCCGGGCAGGTAGCGGCGGGAGAACGCGATCCACTCATCGTGCATCTCGATGAGCACGGCGGTGGTGAGTCGTTCGAGGGCGTCGGGGTTGGGGAAGATCTGGACAACGTCGGCCCGGCGCTTGATCTCCCAGTTGACCCGCTCCAGGGGGTTGGTCGATTGGATCTTCTTCCAATGTCGATCAGGGAAGTCCGCAAACGCGGTCAATCCTCCTTCGCCTCCCTGAGCATGGACCTGACTTTGGGAAACTGTCGACCGAGTATGTCAGCGACGGTGTCCAGCTGGGCACGGACGGCTGCGCCGTGGGGCGGGGCGAAGACCGTGCGGATGGTCGCGGCGACCATCTCGGCGGAATCCTTCGGGATCACCGCGAAGATGTTACGCAGGAAGTGAAGCCGTAAAGAATCAACCCGTTGCTTTCATAGGACAAGATCGTTGCTCTGGTATGAGCTTCGCCGCCGACGTTCTGGATCAGCTTGCGCTGCGGTTCCAGGTCGTCTTGCCGCATCTGAACGAGCGTCAGCGGCGTCTGATGCTGGCCCAGGAGGCGCGACTGCTCGGACACGGTGGGGCGCGGGCCGTTGCGCGGGCGGCTGGGGTGAGCGAGAGCACGGTCCGTAACGGGGTGTTCGAGCTGGAGGCCGGCGGGGATCCGCTACCGGACGGCTGCGTCCGGCGCCCCGGGGGTGGCCGCAAGCCCGCTGAGGGACAAGATCCTTCCCTGATTCCTGCGTTGCTGAAGCTGGTGGAGCCGGACGAGGAGGTTGTCAATTCCTTTGTGTATGTAGAGGTGCACGGTCTTGCTGGTCGGGCCCGTGGGTTGGTTACTTTCGGTGATCTTGCTGGGTCAGAGAGGGAGGCGGTCAGGGAAGGCGAGCATGAAGTGGTTCATAGCGCGCTTCCAGCCGAGGGTGCCGGTGCCGCGGACGTGACCGCGGGGGATGGGGCCGTCGCCGTCGATGTGCCGGCCTTCGATCCGGCGGATGCCGAGGTAGAGGAGCTTTACGGCGTCGTCGGAGGGGAAGTGCCCCCGGGTCTTGGTGATCTTGCGGAGCTGGTAGTTCAAGGATTCGATTGCATTCGTGGTGTAGATCACGCGGCGTATCTCGCGGTCGAAGGCGTGGAAGGGGATGAACTCCTCCCAGGCCCGCTCCCAACTGGCGATCAGGCCAGGGTAGTTCTTTCCGTAGCTGGACCGGAGCTCGTCCAGCGCGGACAGCGCCTCGGACTCTGTGGCGGCGGTGTAGACCGGCTTGAGGGCGGCCGCGACCTGCTTGCGGTCACCGTAGGACACGTATTTCATCGAGCGGATCAAGTGGGTCACACACGTCTGGACCAGAGCCTTCTCCCAGACGGTATTGATCGCCTCGGGCAGTCCGGTCTAGCCCGTCGCAGGACACGATCAGGGCGTCCTTCAGGCCGCGGTTCCTCAGCTGGGTGAGCACGTTCAGCCAGAACTTCGAGCCCTCGGCATCCTGCAGCCAGATGCCCAGCACGTTCTTGATGCCGTCCACGTCGACGCCGATGACCAGGTGGGCGGCCTTGTTGGTGACCATGCCGCCGTCGCGGACCTTGGTTCTGTCGACGATCTTGTGATCCGGACGCTCCGGCTCAGTGTGTGAGCAACACGCGTTTGCGAAGGAGATCGAGTCCGGAACGTCCGAACATCTGGCGTTTCAGCATCTTCAGGCGGTTGATGTTGCCCTCGACGGCTCCGGAACTGTGCGGCAGAGTCAGGCCGTTGCGGACCGCGTCGCGATCACGGCGGAGGTTGCGGGCGAAGGACGCCAGAGGTGCCAGGGTGTCCTGTTCGGCTTCGGCGATCCACTCGTCGAGGCGGTCACCGTGCCGGCCGGTCATCATGGCCGCGAACTTCCGGACGTGGAGGGTGAGCCGGTCCAGATCGCTGTCGCGTTCGCGCAGGCGATGCAGTTTGTCGCCGTCGTCGTCCCGCAGGTGTTCGGGGTGAGTCATGATCCAGGAGGTGACTTCGCGGACCGATGGGGGCTTCGGCCCCGGGGCGGGTGCGTGCCCTCGTCCGTCGCGGTAGCGGCGAAGGTGACGCTGGACCGCCAACTCGCCGCCTGGATAACCTAGTTCTTGGATCTCTGGGCAAAGTTGGGCAGCGTTTCAGACACCCTCGTTCCAGCGCCGGTGCAGGTAGCCGATGTACGGGTCGACGATGTGCGCGCGCTGGAGGCTCTTGGCGATGACGTCGTCGGCGGAACGGGCGTTCACGAGCTTGCGGATGGAGCCCGAGTTTCCGGCCGATCGCTGCCCTCGACATGTTCTGCTCCCGCAACTCGTGGACGGCAGCGTGCTGGTCGCGCAGCCGGGTCACGATCTTCAGCTCGGGCGGTGGCTGCAGTGCCTTCGGCTCCGTGTCCGGCGGGGCCGAGGGGCCAGGAACAGGCAGCGGCTCGGCGAGGCGGGAGCGGAGGGTGTTGACCGTCTTCTCCACTGCCTGGCCGAGGTTCTGCCACAGGGTACTGGTGGGCCGTCGGCGGGGTGAGGTGACTCCCGGAGTGTGGGCACAGGGGTTCATGCTGCGAGTTGGAGTTTAGCTGTCTTGTGGTGCTGCTGTTCGAACTCCATCGGGGAGAGGTAGCCCAGCGCGCTGTGGCGGCGGCGGGCGTTGTAGTAGGTGAGCCACTGGAATATCTCCAGCCTCGCCTGCCGCCTAGCCTCGCGCTTTCACGTGGCAGGGCGTCCGGTGGGTGATCAGAAACGCAGAGAGTGCTCCTGACCTGCAACGATGGGACTTGTCTAGTGTCCAGGTCGTCGCATGAAAGAAGCACTCTCCAGGTGAAGAAGCGTATCGGGTCCTACCCGCGTGTCCGCGTCGAGGGCGGTGGCCGCGGGGTGGTGTCCCAGGCCGGTGGTGTGCTGCTGGTGGAGACGATCCGCAAGTCCGGTCTGGATCAGGCGATATCGGCGGCGCTTGAGCCGTGGCGAAGGCCGCGGGCGGTGCATGATCCGGGCAAGGTCCTGCTGGATGTGGCGCTCGCGGTCGCGCTGGGTGGGGACTGCCTGGCAGACGTCGGTCTGCTGCGGGCCGAACCGGCCATGTTCGGGCCGGTGGCCTCCGATCCGACGGTATCCCGGCTGATCGACACGCTGGCAGCGGGTGGGAAGCGTGCTCTGACCGCACTGCGGCAGGCCCGCTCTCAAGTCCGTGAATGTGTGTGGACGTTGGCCGGTGAGGAAGCTCCGGACGCCGGCGGGCAGGTGGTCGTGGACCTGGACGGGGTGCTGGTGATCGCGCATTCCGAGAAGCAGGATGCGGCCGCGACCTGGAAAAAGACGTTCGGGCACCATCCGCTGATGGGGTTCGTCGACCACGGCCGGGGCGGGTCCGGGGAGCCGGTGGCCGGGCTGCTGCGGCCCGGGAACGCGGGCAGCAACACCGCTGCGGACCACATCGAAGCCGCCAGGATCGCCCTGAAGCAGCTGCCGAAGAAGTACCGGCGCGGACGGCGGACGCTGATCCGCACCGACTCGGGCGGCGGCACCCACGAGTTCGTGGACTGGCTTTCCGCGCGCGGCCGGTGGCTGTCCTACTCGGTCGGCATGACCATCACCGATGCCATCCACCAGGCCGTCGGGAAGGTCCCGGCATCGGCCTGGACGCCGGCCGTCGAGCCCGACGGCGAGATCCGCGACGGTGCCTGGGTCGCCGAACTCGACGGCGACTGCCTGACCGGCTGGCCCAAGGAGATGCGGCTGATCGTGCGGAAGGAACGCCCGCACCCCGGCGCCCAACTGCGCTTCACCGACGCCGACGGCATGCGCCTGACCTGCTTCGCCACCAACACCAAGCATGCTCCGATCGCCGCGCTCGAACTGCGGCACCGCCAGCGCGCGAGGGCCGAGGACCGCATCCGCGCCGCCCGCGCCACCGGCCTGCGCAATTTGCCCCTGCACGACACCGCGCAGAACCAGATCTGGCTGGAGATCGTCCAGATCGCCCTCGACCTGCTCGCCTGGATGCCCATGCTCGCTCTGGCCGGCACCGCCCGGGTGTGGGAGCCCAAACGCCTGCGCCTGCGGCTGTTCTCCATCGCTGCCCAGTTGGTCACCACCGGCCGCCGCCGCATCCTCCGGCTCGCGAAACACTGGCCTTGGACCAACCTGATCACCGACGCGTGGGCACGACTCGAAGCCCTCCCCAGCCCCGGCTGACCAACACTTTCTCGTCCCTACGGGCAGCGCAAGCCCACCGGAGCAGTGGAACCCGGCGCCCACCCGACGCGACTGCCGGGGCGATGTCATGCCCGAAACCCACAGCACAGACAGAAACAGCCCGCCAGATGAACTGGCGAGCTGTCATGAAAGCCCGAGGTTAGATATCGGCACCTCTCATGAGAGAGGCCTCCGACAAGTGTGGTTGCAATGGCGCCGGAACCCTGAGACCTTGAACACGTCTATGCGGCTCGGGCCAGGGTAGTTGTAGTTGATGTCGGGTGAAAGGCGTTCTCGGCGATCGGAGACAGCTGGTGAAGCCGGGCGTGCCGGCGTGGGGTTGTTGTATCGGGTCAGCCAGCGCGGAAGGTGTTGAGTCGCGACTCGCGCTCGTTCGACCAGCCCTTCCTGCCTTTGAGTGTCTCTCTTTTGAAGGTTGCGTTGAACGACTCGGCGGCGGCGTCGTCCGCGCTGAACCCGATCGCGCTCATGCTCTGCCCGACTCATGTACTGCGAGCCGTGACCCGGATCGAGATTCCCGTCTCCCACGAGACCCTTTGCCAGGGGCCCGAGGACGGGCGGCCCACACGTGTCGGATGGCGACCGACGTCCCGGTCTACTCCTGTGAGCCTGGTAGCCCCGGCAACGGGGATTCAGCGAGAAAACCAAGGGCCGGCTGCGGCAGCATGTCCGAGGCACGGACCTCGTGATCATGTGCTGCATTGACCGCTGGGTTCTGTCTCACCCTGCTGCGATGCTACTTCCTCTCCGTACCTCTCGGGCCGGCGAAGGTGTGCTATTGAGGCCAGGGCCGTTGTGCCGTTCGGCAGCCTTGAGCCACAGAGAACATGGGTGGTGATAGGGGGTGGACAGATAAGAGTGACGTGGACGAATTAACAGGTACCCAATACCCCGGCAAGAATTCGGGCATCCCCGTAAACCTCGCCCTTCGCCATCAGATGGTAAAAGCTCTCCTGGTGTCGGCCCCCATAAGGTCCCCCAGAGCAATCATTTCGGGAGGCCACGGTCCTGGGCGGAAGGTCCGGCCATCCTTACGCATACAGGCTATCATCTGCTCACCTGTTGCGACGAGTTGCTCTCCTGCTTCGGTGATCCGGTAGTAGGAAAATTCTAGTGGCATCAAGTGCAGCCTGATCCACGGAATGGACATTCGAACGCTGACGCGGTCACCGACCCAGACTTCGTCGAGATACTTGCACGACGTCGACTCGGTCAATGCCGAGATCTCACCGTCAAGCTCCTGAAGGAACTTCGGCGCATGCTCGACGAGGCACAGTTCACGACACATTCCCTGCCACTTTATGAAGGTCGCGAAGTACACGTTGCCGACCATATTGGTATCACCGGTGGTGGCTACCAGGTTGATGTCGAATGTCCGGCTCATGCTAGCCTCCGTGGCGGTGTAATGAGAGGAGGGGAAACGGCTGATACGGTCGCGTAGAGAGGGGTGTCGACGCCTGCTAGTTTGGCGATGACTTGCCCGTTCGCCGTGGCAATACAGTCGTTAGACTTGCTGTCGCAGTGCAATTGAACGCCCGCTGGATTCCGGTCAGCGAGGGTCTGGTCCGAACACCAACTGTACAGATCCAGTGCGGAAATCCCCTTTACGACGCGAATCGCTACCTGCCCGTGGTCCGCACGCGCATAGAAGGTGGTACGTACCAGCGCGTCCAGGAGTAGTACAGGTATGGGAAGACGTGCGAAGATCTCATCCCCGGCGATGCGCGCATGCCATAGCGCGATAGCTCCGCCGGTGTCGGCCTCAATGCCAGTGGTGTTTCGGAACGCTCCGTAAAGCCTCAGTGGCGATGTGTCGGAGTAGGTTGGATCGATCTGTCTCGATCCGTTCACAACCAGAGGTGAGTTTACGCTGCACTGGAAGCGAGCGACACCGAAGAGAACGTCAACGCGGGCATGCTCGCGGTCCGCGATGAGAAGGCGACCGTCCGGGGTACGTACAGCGGAGAGAATCGTGACACGCACTCGGTCCGGGGTGATCAATTCCGCGCGTACACGGTACTTACTTTTTCCAGGAAAGTGATGGTCAGCCCAGACAAATTCGCTGAACTGTATGTCGCGGAAGCCGATGGGCGGGACCGAGGGAATCAGTTCGGTGGCAGCTTCCGCGGCGATCGCCAGGATGGTCATACCCGCGAGCATTGGCCTGCCATCCAGCATGTGGTCGCCCAAGTGTCGATCACGGTTCTTGTCAATCGTCCACGTCCACTCCAGGTGGCCGGGAGCGGTCTTGTCCGGGAGGCCCAGGAGCAGATGACGGGATGGTGACTCTGGCGAACCCTGGTCGGTGATGCCAGGCGAACGCTGCTCGGCCAGAGCGCGTTCGTCAGGGCTAGACCAGAGCGGGGCCGGCTCCCGGGACCTCGGCAGCGCAAGTTCGCTGAGGAATGCTTGTATGCCCTCATTGTCACTCAGGCCACTGGAAAGACCAAAGCGCTTGGTGCGTTCGCGTTCGAGTTGCCCCGATGCAAATCCGGACTCCGTCCAGAGCCCCCAGCCAATCGTGAACTCGTTGCCGCCGAGTAGTCGACTCTCATAGCTTGCCGCGGCGGCCAGGAATTCATTGGCCGCGACGTAGTCGGCGTCTCCGGCCATGCCAAAAGTGATGACGTCAGAGCCGAAGTTGCACCACCAGCCGGGGGGTCTTCCCTCGTATGCCTGTCGGAGATTGAGATATCCACCGACTTTGGCATTCAACACATCACGGAAGTCGCGCAGTGGCTTGGTGGTGAAAGGGCCCGGTCTACTCCGAGCTGCGGCATGGATCAGCAGGTCGGTTGGTCCATCGGTCGAATGGACCTGGTCGATGGCCCTTCGGGTCGCCAGAGGGTCTGTCAGGTCGCAGACAAGATAGTGCACCCGTTCTTCTCCACAGTGGGTGCGCAGCTTCTGAAGCGTGTGGGCCGCCTCCCTGGCCCTCCAAAGCATCGTGAACTGCCGATTTATTTCGCCGATGGTGGGTCCGGGGTGGGATTTCCTTGACGCGGATATGTATGCCCTCCGCAGTTCGCCCTCATCCTCGTCGGTGGCGGCGATGAAGAGGTGGGGAACGTCCTCCAGGGGCGTAGTACCAAGCAGCCAAATCTTCGGCCGGAACCGCTCGGCAAGGCCAATCAGACAGGCGGCGGTTATGCCGCGAGCGCCGCCGGCCGCCACCACGACTGATCCCTCGTGCAACAGAGCTGTACTGCCGGTGGTGAGGGAAGCGAGCGGAGCAGGGATCATTCGTTCGGTATGCCGCAGTCCGGTTCGGTAGTAAATGACCGCGCGGTCGCGGATTGCTGCGAACTCGTTGGCTAGTTCAGTAAGAGCCGGGCTGGTTTCGGCGTCGGTGACCAGTGCCAGCACTCGATGTGGTGGGATCTCCCAGGCCAGGCTCCGGACCATGCCAGTGAACAGGCAGCTGTAAGGATGGGTGCATCCATCAGTCTGCGGGTCCTGTATCACCACGGCGAGCGAACCTGATGCCATGCGATCACCGAAGCGTTTAAGGACCAGGAGCAGTAGTTCCTGTAGGGTGGTAAGTCCCCTCGGGAGCGGTCCGGGCCAACGGCCTTTGACCTCCGGCACCGACACCAGCACGCGAATGTGTGGTTGCTGTTCCCCCATCTCGTCGAGTGCACGGTTCAGCGACGGACAGTCCTCCCCTTCCCCTGAGATAAGGGATACCGTCCTTGCGACACTCGTGGGGGTTGCAGGGTCAGTACTCAGCACAAGGGCCTTGCGTGCCCGGCTGCGTGCGGCGAGGTCAGACACGATCTCCGCCGAGTTCGTCAGGATAACGGAACGTTGTGGTATCGCACCGAGGCGGGCGACGGACGGGGAGAGAGGGGTGGCCTCACATCGCCTCATCGCCATGGTGAAGCGGGAGTTCCCCGGGGGATGAGACTGTGGGCTACCTATTTTTGAGTGTCCCGGTGAGAGTGGGCTCACGGCTGCGCGAGCCAGGTTCTCGCTGGTTGGCGAGGCGACCGTCTTCTCGGAACCCGTTGGCGTTGGGTCTGACTCGGTTTTCGGCGGCAAGTTGCTGCGCTCACGCCCACCAGTCATAGCGGTTTTCAGCAGTTCAAGAATAGGCGCGGCGCCAAAGTAGGGTGCGGTTAGCGCTCCCTGCTCAACTGCTACTGGGAGGGCGGGGATCTGCCGTTCAGGAATACCGCAGATTTGGTGGAACGGGATGCGGGCAAGTATGGGCCATCCCTGGGACTCCGCCTCTGAAGCGAGCGCCAGGGCGATCAGAAAACCTCCTTCGGCGAGCTGGTCAACTGGCAACTCCGAAAATTCGGCACTCTCCGAGGTCCGTCCCGAACTGATGCCCAGGACCAGAGCGATGCTCAGCTGACCCGACTTCAGGTAACGGGCCGCAGCCTGGAGTGCGGCGCGGCCGGCGTGGGGGCCACCGTCGAATGACATGGTGGGCCCGTTCAAGTCCCAGCGATTGGCGATGCGGGAAGCCGCCACACCTGGAAGTACTCCCGCCATTGACTCCTCTGTCATTGGGGCACGCTCGTTGGCCTCGGAAAGGACTCCACGCAGCGCCTTGGCATCGGGGAGGGACGCAATCAAATCTGTCGCCTCTGCGGATGCTGCCCGGAGGGCAGCGTCGACCAGCCGAGGTGAGGGACCTCCATGCGCGGCGATCACGCCTGTATGCTCGCGGTGATCCTGCCAGAGCTCGCCGTATGTCTTTACGAAAGAGGCGGCAGTGGACAGCGACACTATATGGGTGCGATCAATGGCGCGAAGTGTGGTCGGAGGGAGCCTGGCCACGTCGAAGGGAAGAGCGAAATCGGCAGCCGCAAAAGACGGCACGGGAGCAGGACCGTCCCCGCTCAACCAGCGGACAACCTCCTCGCGGCCTGGGTCTGCCGGCAGGTGAGCACTCCAGCCGATCAGCGCCAGTTCGGGTGAGACCGTTGACGTGACGGTGTGACTGGGCGTACGAGCAGTAGCAGCATCCTGGAGGAGGAGGTGGGCGTTTGTGCCTCCCAGCCCGATCGAGTTCACCGCGACGGTGCGCATCCCAGACTTCCCAGAAGCCAAAGGAATGTCCGATGTAGGCACACGCACACTTCCTGAGGCCGCAGTGGCCCTAACGGCGGTGAACTGCCGTTGGGCTGGGATCATGGCATGTCGCAGACCAAGCAGCGCATGAATCACCGAAACGACGCCAGACGCCCAGCAACCATGTCCCGCCTGCGATTTATTTGAGGTGCACCAGAGCGGGTTGTCACCCCAAACGTTCTGCAGCGCAGCCAGCTCTACTTCGTCCCCGACAGGCGATCCGCCGCCATGAGCCACGACCCAACCGACGTCAGCCGGCTCCAAGCCGCTCGTCGCGAAGGCACGCTCTATCGCCAGTCTCTGCCCCTTGGGGTTCGGTGCCGATATGGCACGGCCACGGCCATCGTTGGACGTTCCAAGACCGCGAATCACGCCGTGGATATGGTCGCCGTCCCTCTGTGCACGCTCCAGAGGTTTGAGCACGATCACTGCTGCGGACTCCGCAAAGAGCGTCCCATCAGCCTCTCGGTCGAACGCGCGCAATCGACCAGACGCGGACAGTCCCTTAAAGGCATGCAACTGAGTCATACCCATGCGGCCTACGTTGTTTAGGCCGCCAACCACCGCGACGTCAGAGTCGCCCTGCAGGAGGCTCAGCATTGCCAGCTCCAAAGCATAGAGCGACGATGCGCTTGCGGTGTCGACCAGGAATGTTTCTGAGGGGCGCGGCGTCAAGCCGGAAAGAGCCTCCCGGACGACCGCCTCTGGCATGGCGTCCGCCGGCCGTGCACAGGCGTAACGGAATCGCTCCCGAAGTATTCCGCGCAACCTGCGCTCGTGGCGGACCTGATCCATAGTGTTTTCCGTCAGAGCCTGAGCCATCCGCCGAGCTACGGAACCCACGATGAGCGTGTCTTCCATGCTTTGGCTGCCGCCGGCCCAGGTACCGACAGAGCACACGATGCGATCACGCTCCCCTATCCGTACACCGCTGAGTGCCTCCAAGAAACTGTGCCTCAGCCACAACACCTCAACGGGGGACGTCGCCCACCGGTCGTCGGCGAGCTCAGCGGCAAGCGTGGAATGCGGCTGGAAGTCACGAATGAACCCAGCGACGTCTACGGGGCAGCCGTCTTCGGTACCAGACTGAGACGCGGCGAGCAGAGGCTTTGAATCAAACCGAGTAGGCATGGAGAGGGCGCTGGTGGATCTCAGAAGCAATTCCCAAAACTCGGATGGATTGCTCGCACCGGGTACTACCATTCCCATGCCCACGATCGCGATCTGCGGTTGATCGCTATTTACCGGGTCATTCGGTGTTGCTGACAGCCTTCTTCCCGCCATGGTGTCTGATCTTCTCCGTTCCTGGCCGACGTGATCCAATGCTTGGTCCGGTGATCAGGCTGCGGCTGCTAGCGAACGAAGAAGGTCTCCGATCTGACCGAGAGTGCGGTAAGCCGAGACCCTGGTGTCCGACGAGGGGGTCGGCAGGTCATAGCGGTCAAGCAGTCGAGCAAAGATTTCTGTCTGCTTGATGGACGAGACCCCGAGGTCACCTTCCAGGTCGGCATCCCGGGTGAAAACATCTGCCGGGTACTGCAGGACGGCGGCGTACGTCTCCATCAGCTGCTCGTGGAGGGTTTCGTCATCAACAGGCAGTGCGGGATGGGCCGGCGCACTGGCCGAGGAAGTCTGCTCATCAACGAGGGTGCCCTCCGCAGGAGCGGAGGTAGCTCCGGTCTGTTCTGCTACAGAATTCCGGGCGGCCGGCTCCGGTGCTACGACAACGGGCGCCGGCTCCACCTCGGACGAGGACAGGAACGATGTCATGAGCTTCGCCAGCCCTGAGGCATCGTTCCGGTGGTCCAGGATGGCGAGTGCGCGCGCCTCCGCAGGAAGAGTCGCGGCGACCAAGTCGGTCAGCACACGCCTTGCCCCGCATTCGATGAATCGCTCAGTCCCCTCACGGTAAAGGACGCTGAGGGCATCTCTGAATCGAACGGGACGAACAAGGTGACACTCGAGTACCTCGCGTGCATCGGCCGCTGTGAGCACCAGCCGTCCGAGCAGAGGGGAGTACACGGAACGCCGTGGCGCTCGCACCCGGACATCTGCGATCGCATCGAGGAAATCCTCCGCTGCCCCGGCGAGCAGTGGGTTATGGAGCATATAAGGCATGGCCAGTCGAGTGGTCTCCCAGCCAAGGCCGACAGCCAGTTCCTCCAACTTGATAATCGCGTCGCGGCGACCACAGACCACAGACTGGCGCGGCGTGTTGTCCACAGCGAGGGCGAGGGAGGCGTCTCCCACGGCCTGGCACAACGCTTCGGCACGATGTGCGGCGGCGGAGACAACCATCATCGTGCCGTCCGACTGAGATGCGCGCGATAGCGCGAGGACCCGCTCGACAAGCACCCTCGCTCCGTCGGCAACAGACAGTGAGCCTGCGACGGTCAGAGCACTGATCTCGCCTCCGCTGTGTCCCACGAGCGTGTCGCACTCGACCCCCGCGGCCTCCAATGCATCAGACATGACGATTGAGGTGGCGTAAAACCCAAGCCAGAGTGACTCAGGACGGGATGGAGTGGTGGCATCGGCGGGCGAGGTCAGGACCGAGGAGACCTTGCCCCAGCTGTGTTTCTCCGCCACGGCGTCTATGGCCTGGAGTGCCTCGTGCGCCGCAGTGTCAGGCTCCGCGAAGGGGGCCAGCACACCCGGCAGGTACGCACCCGGTCCAGGGAAGAGCAACGCCGTCTTTACCGCCATGATTGGTGTCCTCTCGATTCGTTTGACAACGATTGAGCTGGTCACGCCTTAGTTGAGAACTGCTCTGGTTCACACAGGTTCGTGTCACGAGCGGGAAACCGTGGCAGCTGCTCCAGAAATATTTCGGACTCTCCATACCAGGACCAGTCGGCCATCTGCGCCCGGCTCCTGCGACCAAAGAAGGCACGCCACAGCTCATATCCGTCAACATCGGCGAGGGCCAGGGACGAGTCATCGCCGCCGATCCACCACGTTCGGCCGTCAGCGCGCAAGACGAGAGTCCCCGGCCCTGTGATCCAGGCTTCGGCTGTTGCACACAGCTGGTCCAGCAGTAGGGTCCGGACCGACCGGGGGACCATTCCCGCCCCCTCGACACAAGCCCTCAAGTCTGCTTCGTGCTGTACCACGTCGTGAGCGAGCCTCACCTCAGGCACCGGAGCCCGAAGAAGTGCCTCTATGTCGGGTGACAGCAGCTGCCACTCGGTGAGGTTTTCGGCAACCGTTCGATGACGACGCTCTCTCACGTGACGCCGAGTCCATAGCGTTCCGGGGGCCCCGTCGAGCCGGCCTGCAGCAAAGTCGTGTGCCACACCGGCTAGATGCGCCACCATGTCGGAGATGCTCCACGCCGGACAGGCTGGGACCGCCCGGTGCAGTTCGTTCTGGCTGAGCTCCGCGACAAGCGCTGCGATCCTAAGTCGCGACTCCCGGTACACATCGTCATACATCGCCACTAAGGCCTCTCGGGTCAGTACTCCCTACCCAGCGGATCCTTCTGCCGCTATGACAGCAGCGATCAACTTCCCTCTACACAACTTGATTTGGGGTTTGCTGACCAACTTTATTTGCGCGCAACTCGCTTTGGGTCCCCGGCAGGAATTCCCAGGCACCATGGCAGGCGGACTGTTCCGTGATGTGGTCGCGCGTTCGTTGGGCTATCCAGGCCGGGCCCAGCACGCAGAAGCTGACGGTCTTACAGCGAGCCGCGGAAAGCAGGGATGATGAACACAGGGGAAGCAGCGGAAACCCGTAACGCGATCGCCGTCGTAGGTATGGGTATCGTGACGCCTGGCGCCAACACGCCGGCCGAGTTCTGGACGCTGTTGAATGGTCACGACAATGTCTTCACTACGCCAGACCGATTCGATATGGAAGCCTTTCACCACTCCGACCCAACGGCAGTTGACTCCTCTTACGCCGCTAGGTCAGGTTTCATAAAGGCATTCGGGCCACACACGGCCCTGCTCGAAGAGATCGAGGACAACACGGTTCCTAATCCGGAGCCCAGTGTGCGGTGGCTGCGCCACACGGTGCACAGCGCCCTTGACGGAGTGCGCGTGGCTCCAGGCGATCGATGGTTCGCCGCAGTGGGTTACACCCCCGACGGCAGTTGGGAACTCGAACGATCCATGGTGCTCGCTGGATTCAGCGAGCGGCTGGCGCGCCACACCGGGCAGCCACGCGCTGAGTGGGAGAGCCGACTGGCCGCGTTGTATCCAGATACCGGCACAGCGCCGTACCACTTCCTGCCGCACTCAGCGGGGAAGGCAGCGATTGAGGGGCTGTTGCCGGACCGTACTGAACTGGTCATGGTTGACACCGCTTGCTCTTCCGGGCTCTATACGATAGACCTCGCAGTCAAGGCACTTCGCGAAGGAAGTTGCGAGGTGGCCCTCTGCGGTGGTGCCTTTGCGCTGGTGCCCCGCGTTCATGTGCTGTTCGCCAAGATTCATGGCCTGTCCCCCTCCAGTAACGTCCGGGCGTTCGATAGGGGAGCGGATGGCGTCCTCTTCTCAGATGGTGCCGGAGCGGTAGTCCTCAAGACCTTGGGCAGAGCAATCTCAGACGGAGATCGGGTCCTCGGAGTGATCGAAGGAGTGGGCCTCTCCTGTGACGGGAAGGGCAAGGCCATCTATGCACCGAACGCCGATGGCCAGATGAGAGCACTCCACCGCGCTTGTGCGGATGCGAATGTTGACCCTTCTGACATCGGGTGGGTAATCGCCCACGGCACCGGGACACCGGTCGGTGACCGAGTAGAAGTAAAGGCGCTCACAGCGGCTCTTGGTTCCGGGTCTCCAGTGCTCCTGTCGGCGAACAAAAGCATCGTGGGGCACACTGGTTGGTCAGCTGGCCTGATTTCCCTCATCCATGGCATCCTCGGGTTTCAGCATGGCAAGGTGCCGTCCCAGGGCTTCTACGATCGTCCCATCGAGGACCTGGCCTGCAGCCGCCTCCGAGTACCAACGACCATCACACCACTGTCGGGTCCGCAACCTCTGAGGGCTCTGATCTCAGCCTTCGGCTTCGGCGGCACCAACGCTCACCTGATCATGCGGCATCCAGAAGAATCGCCTGGCCGCCATGGAACGGTGAAAGCCACATCGACGATGTCTGCAATCAAGGGTGGCAACGCCCCAGCCATGGAGCGCGATGACGAGATGGTGCTGGTCGGATGGGGTGCCGAACTACCCGGAAGGCCTAGTACTCAAGAAATCCAAGGGTGGCTGGACGGGACATCTTCACCCCCCGCCACCTCTTACGGAAGCGATTATCCGCTCCCCTCATTCCGCGAGGTCCCCCTGCCACCTCCCACATTGCGCAGTACCGATAGGGCGCAGCTCATGCTATTGGCGGCGGCGGCACATCTGCCAAAATCCGTACACGTGGCCTGCGAGCGAATGCGTGACACCACTGGCGTAGTGGTCGGACACATGGGTCCCACCCGGAACTCCGTGAACTACGCACTCCGCTGCCACCTGAAAAACCTGCGGCGCCTCGTCCAAGCAAACACCGATACAGGAACAGAGTGGATCGATAGCGCTGGGCTGGAGCGGGTAGAAGAACTGGTGCGCTCCGAAGTGCCAGCCGGCGACGACGCAATGCTCCCGGGCATCATGCCGAACATCATCGCCTCGCGGGTAGCAGCGCTGAGAGATCTACGTGGTCTCAACATGGTCATAGATTCGGGTCCTGATTCCTCTCTTGACGCCTTGAGGACGGCCGAGCGGTACTTGAGACACGGCTCGCTCGAGGTTGTCCTCGTTGCCGCGGTTAGTGGCAACAGCACGCCAGAACTGAGCGCCATCATCGAGCAAACCGGCGGACCGGAGGTCGCAGAAGGCGCATTTGTTTTGGCTGTCACTCGTGCTTCTACCGCCAAGAGGGAGGGCATGACGGTGCTAGCCTCCTTGCGTACAGCTACTGGGCCCTCTGAGCCGGCGCATCTGCCGACTAACTGCCGGCCTCTGCGCGACGGGCGACGCACGTATCTGGCAGCTGACCCGATGGTCGCCATACTCGCCGGAGTGGTGGGGAACGCCGCGGTCCGTCAGTTGTCTCACACGTCACCTTGGGGCAGCCAGTTGTCCTTCCATACCGTCAAGCGCACCGCACCGGCGACGGTAGGCGACAGAAAAAATGCCTAGGTCAGAGCAGGCCCGCGCGGTTGAACAGTGGCCAGAGATTCCTCCGCACGGTGCTGCTGTCTCGGCACATCAACTCCTTCGCGAGTTCACGCGCCTGGGGGTTGAACGTGATCTCCTCACTCGATACCTCCTCCACTTGGAGGAGACTGAAGGAGGCCGCGACTACGTCACCCAGTTTCAAATGAGCCTGGGTCATCATAAGGAAGAACTGAGCCCTCCAGTCCCTGGACATCTCCGGCGTGAAGTCCACATGATCGGCGAGCTTCAGGGCGGACTTGTACTTGCTCTGCATCAGATGGATCCTGATTTCCTCAAGGTCCACCTCCGCTGGACCGAAGAGGTTCGGAGAGCAAGCGCCGCCGGCGCACTCCCGGGCCCGGGCAAGCAGGGAATGCATCGTGCCGGCGTCGCAGTCGTGGCTAGCGGCGACAGCTCCCCCCAAATAAGCAGCCCCTTTCCAGGCGAGCAGCGCCGCTTCACTCTTCGACCCAGTGTCCGAAATACTGTCAGCTATTCCTTCGAAGATCCTTCCAGCCTCGCGCGGCAAGCCGCTGTCGAGCACCGCTGCGCCGTAGGCGAGGCGGCAGGCGTGCAACGTCGCTTCCTTCCTGCTTACCTGCGCTGCAGCCAAACCCCGCTCGATCGCCAACAATGCGAGCTGAAAATCACCCATCCTCATCATCACAGTGGCGGCGAACCGATGGGTTTCAGCAAACTCGTGGGCGCCTTGAGGCCAGGCTCGACGATCGATCACCCTCGTGTTGGTGAGCAGCAAGGGCAGGGCGGCCAGTGCGAGACTGAAGCGCTTCGTCGAGCCGTACCACTCCTCCCATCGCCCCTCCAGCGGGATCCAGTCACTCTCCGCACCGGACCGGGGGTCTTCGCCGCCCGCCCAATGGCCGAGGAGCGTGCTCAGGAAGGTGCTTTCAACGGCTTGGTGTGGAGAAGTAGTACGACTCACGGCGTCGGGCAGGCCGAGGAAACCTGTGATATCGCGTACGTGGAGGACTTCTGCAAGGCGCAGGAGAACGGAGAGACGGTCGACTGGTCGGTCTTGACGCTCGACCTGTCGAAGCCATTCGGTGCTACGGCCAATGAGTTCCGCGAGCGTCTCTCGGGTCATCCCTCTGCGCAAACGCAGCATTTCTATCGTCCGCCCAAAGGAAACTGCATCATTCATGGGTATATCACCCTTTTTAAGATGGTTTTATCCCTCAGTCCTTCGATCCTTCAGTGGCGCGCACGCCACCAGGAAAAGCCGACCTCAGTTCCGCGCTCACCATGGCGCGCGACTCAGCAAAAGGCGGCGGCTGTGTCGTGCCAGCGGATTCACCATCCTGCCTCCCGCCTCGAATCCAGCTACTGATCTCTGTCAAGGGCAGTTGTCCAGTCCCCTGGGGTTAGAGAAGGGCTCCGCCGCCCCCACCATTTGGGCGCTTCTGTTGCTGGCCGCGTTCTGCGACCTAAATTTCCGAATGGTGGGGCGACAGACAAAAACTATAGGATCAGGCTGGCTAATAACTAGGCAGCAAAGATGCCGTTGTTTGACGACTAGCTCGATCGAATCGTATTCACTTTTCAGCACCGAGGCCCTAAGGAGCGAGTCTAGATGAAGAAGGCTATGAAGGACAAAGCAATTCGAGGCGGAATGGAATCTAACTCTCCCTTGGGTAGGGCAGTAATCATCGGGGCAGGAATGTCCGGACTCCTTGCAGCACGTGTTCTGTCTGACCGGTTCGCCAGCGTTACAATACTGGAACGCGACAGGTTTTCTAACGAGCGTACCTTTCGCCCTGGGGTGCCACAGGCGCGCCACCTGCACACTCTTATCGCCCGCGGTTTCAAGGCGTTCGAGGAGATATTTCCAGGAACGCACGCGGGCCTGTCCAGGGCCGGCGCACGCATCGTCGATTTTGGAGCGGACGGTTCATTCTTGTTTGCTAACGGATGGGCCTCCAGGGATAAATTGGGCGTCCGCTTCCAGCCGGCTGGCCGCACTCTGCTGGAAGGATCCCTGCGTGAAGTGGTGTCTGAGCTCCCGGGAGTCAGGATCCTCGACGGCAGTTCGGTAACGGGGCTGTACGGAAGCACTGAAAATATTACGGGGGTAACCGTCCGGACGGGTGAGGAGGAACCAACGGTTCTCGAGGCTGATCTCGTGATCGATGCCAGCGGCCGCCGATCACACCTTCCCGACTGGCTCGAAGCCGTGGGACTTCCCCGCCCAAAGGAACACATCCTTGACGCCGGAATCGGATACGCCTCACGACTGTACGAGAATAAGTCTGATGAATGGCCGGACTGGCATATGCATGTCGAGTTCCTTCAGCACCCCGAGGTCCGACGCGGTTGTTACGTGACACGAATTGAGGAGAACCGGCTTATAGTGACCTTGCAAGGTATCGGGGGCGACCATCCACCAAACGACGAGGAGGGTTTCTCCGCCTTTCTCAAGTCGCTGCGCAGCCCCATCGCCGATTTCATCGAATCAATGCAGGCGGTCTCCCCCATCTACCGCTACGCCGCCACGGCAAATCGGCGGCTCGACTACCATCGGATCTCACCCTGGCCCAGCGGACTTATAGTTGTTGGCGACTCGGCATGCACCTTCAACCCGGTGTATGCGCAAGGGATGACCGTGGCAGCTCTGGAGGCTCAACTCCTGCGGGACATGATCGATGACTGCAGCACCATGAGGGACCTCCGAGGGCTTCCTCGGCGCTTTCAACGACGCTCGGCTCGGCTCACACGCTGGCCCTGGACGATGTCGACCGCTGGCGACTGGGCCTGGCAACAGGACCGTAAGCCTCCGCCCATGGCGGCCTTCGCGCAGTGGTACATGAGTCGATGGCTGCGACTCGTCGCCGCGGACCCATGGATGTTCAAGCACTTTGCCAGGGCGCTACACATGCTCTCTGGTCCCGGTGCACTGGTGCATCCCCGGCTTGTCTTCGGAATTGTGAGGAGCATGTTCTCTTCGCGTGCTACCGCGCGCCTGCATGAGCGCGAAGGAGCGTCAACACCGCGGTAGTACAGAGCAGCATCCGTTGCCAGATGGCGCTGAGGCCGATGTGACGGAAGCAACTTGCCCCTCCTTGTAGTATGGCGATCCCATTGTGCGGCGAGGGGATTACTGATGGCGAGTGGATTTTAGAAGGGTGCTGTGTGTTGCGGATCGCGCAATGGGCGATCGGCGGGGTGCCGAGGGAATCAACGACCATCCCAAGCCGCATTATTTGACAGACCAGCGCGCCCAGCGAGGATGCTGACGCGTTGGTGGTTACCGACGTGCTTGAGTGCTGTCGAATTGAGTTGGCGCCTGGCTAAGGCAACAACTGGCTAAGGCAACAACGATGTGTTCAGCTGGCACACGGGGCCAGCTGAACACATCACCTGGCCTGGCCGGTGATGGACTCGTTACACTGCCACGGGGTGGAAGCAGCATTGGTTCCGGCGTTCGAATTCGTCATGCGCATGAGCATGCCATTGAGCAGGTACTCGCCGACGAGGGAGCGACCAACTGCCCACGGCTTTTGCGTGGTTCGAAGTGAAACGGGCTAGTCTTGTTGAAGCCGTGAAAGCGGCACCGGACCACACTCAAACGTGAGTCCGTCCTTCATCCGAAGGCGTGGTATTTTCTCCGAACGCCTCGACAAATGTTGCGCACCAGGCACGGTGGTGAAATGCACCGTGGGGCGAAGGAGCGAATGCCTGTCGCAAAACGGTTGTCATCCGTCCTGGCTGCTTCGATCGGGGAGAAATCGCTTCCTTGCCCTTGAATCGAAGTTACTCGAGTGCGCGTCTGACTCGTTATTCAGTCATCACATCACGCAGCCTTAGTCTCGGCGCCACCGAGGAAGTCAAGGAGGAGACGGTTCGTCTCCTCCGGAGCTTCGAGCGGCATCCAATGCCCTGTGTCGATCCGTTCGTAGCGCCAAGAGCCTGTCGTGTACTCAGCGGTAGCCGTCAGCGCCTCCTCGGTGATGAAAAGCTCGCCAGCACCCCATACGCCCATGGTCGGCACCTCAATCGGCGGGAGTGGTGGGACTGGTCCGCCCGGCACGACGTAGGACTCAGGAGGAAAGACGGCCCGGTATACACCGAGACTGGCGGTAAGTGCTGCTGGGTCCCGTAGGCGGGCGATGACCTCATCGGCATCTGGATGCCTGCTCCATGCACGCAAGTTCGCGAAGTCGTTCTGGGATAGCCATTGCTCGGCGACGCCGGCGAACTGGAAAAGCAACATGTACCACGACTTCTCGCGCTGGGACCAACCCGCGGCAACAAATGCCTGCGGGTGACCAACAGCGAGACATGTCAGACTGTTCACTCGCGTTGGTTGCAGTGCAGCGAGCAGCGTGGCGATCACCCCTCCCCAGTCATGCCCCACCAAGTGCGCCCGGTCTACGTTGAGATGGTCGAGGACACCAATGAGATCGCCGATGATTTCTGTGAGGGCGTAGTCTTCGGCCGCGAGGGGCTTGTCGGACTCACCAAACCCGCGGAGGTCCAGAGAGATGACCCGGAATCCAGCCGAAGTCAGCGCTGGTACCTGACGTTGCCAGAGTTGATGGGTGTCGGGCCACCCATGGATCAGTAGGACTGCGGGGCCTTCCCCTACATCCTGCACATTAATGCCAATTCCGTTGACGTTGATAAGCGGCACGGGTGCCTCCTGATCGGATCACGGTGAGACTTAGTAGTGACCTGCCACCAGACGAGCCGTTACTACCGATTTCCCCCGAGATGGACGGGATGTCGATAAGGGCATGGAACGCCTTTCTCTAGTTTCGCAGCCTGTCGCGAGACAAGCGAAACCCGTGCGAGAGGAACGGGGTGATTAGGACGCTTCCCCATAGCGAACGTGCAGATCCCAGTACAAGTGCTGTTGTGCTGTGCGGTCCTGCGGGATGAGCATGGTGGAGAAGGCTTCAGCACCGATAAGCAGGAGATGGCCGGAGAGTCGTAGTGCTCAGGAGCGAGGACGCGACAGTCAGCCCAGACATGGATCCGCCGCACGCCGCAGCTTTGAGGTATCGCTGCTCAATACCGGTACGAGTGCGGATCCATTCATCGGGTGTATCCAAAACCGTGGCGAGGTCCTTGTTGGACACCCCTCGTGGTGGGACCCAAGCTCCGAGGCCACACAGGACCGCGGCATTGCCTTCCATGGCCGCCCCCTTACGGGCAAGCTGACGCGAGGGCACCATCCGGGTCCGAACCGAATCCGAGGCACCCGTAACGCCGGAACGTTTCGTCGTCAGGGCGTGGATCTGTTGATTCCGCATAAGGATCCGCAAGCACACGTCACTTGTCAGCATCGTTGCAGACTGTGTGCCCTTTCGGTCATCGCGGACTTACCTCAACGGGCAGCGGTTGTCCGGATTTCGCTCACCCGGGCGAGTTGAGGAACGGACTGCTGCACCTCGCTGCAGTTACGAGCTAGCTTTGGGGCCGGGGACCTCAACGCATCCGCCTGAACGGGCCTTGACCAGCGGCTCCACAGGATGCGTCAGGCGACCCGCCATCCATGCGGTCGGCCGACATTCCCGGCACCGACGGTCGGTCCCAGGTATCCGGCCGGGCTGGACCCTCGACAGCCAACCGAGACGCCGGTGTTCACAAACGGTGCTCAACTGACTACCGTTGAGCCACTTCCGATAGCTGGTTTCCGTCGGGCCTTGACCCAAGGCTGGGTAGTTAACGGATTCGCGCTGGTGGCAAGCGAGTTGGCGGGTGTTCCGTGATGGAGCGGGGAACAAGGGCAACGGAGTCCCGTTGGAGCAGGTAGTCCGCCAAGACTTCTGCCGTTACGGAGCTCCGTTGCCTGCACGCCATTGTGCCCTGCCGCCCGGTCTGACGACCGTGACCCGAAGCCTCACCGTGGCCGGGGGCCGCTTCGCTCCCGGCCATCTGGGCGAGTTGACCCAGGTTCTGCCGTTCGAGCTGGTCGACGCGGTCCTGGAAGAGACCCGGAGTGTGCAGCGCAGGCTGCGGGACCTGCCCTCCCGGGTCGGGGTGTACTTCGTGCTCGCGATGTGCCTGTTTCCCGAGGTCGGTTACCGGCTGGTGTGGCAGAAGCTGATCACAGGCCTGATCGACCTCGACGTGGCAAGGCCCAGCACGAAGGCCCTGCGAGACCTGCGCCGCCGGGTCGGCGCCACGCCACTGCAGCGCTTGTTCGAGGTGCTGGCCGGGACGCTGGCCCAGCCGTCGACACGCGGGGTGAGGTTCGGGCCGTTCCGCACGGTTTCCTTCGACGGCTGCAGCTCCATCAAGATCCCCGACAGCAGCCGCAACACCGACCGCTTCGGACCGCAGAGCCGCGGCGGCTACCCGATGCTGGAGTTAATGACCTTGGTGGAGACCGGGACCCGGGCCCTGATCGGCGCGGTGTTCGGCCCGACCAGAGAGGGCGAGACCGACTATGCCCGCCGACTGCTGCACCACCTGCGCCCGGACATGCTGGTCCTGTGGGACAAGGGCTTCGACGCCAACGCCTTCCTCGCCGCCGTGGCCGACACCGGCGCCCAGTTCCTGGGCCGGATCCGCGCCAACCGCCGCACCCCCGTCCTTGTCCGTCTCGCGGACGGCTCCTATCTGTCCGTCATCGGCACCGTCCCGGTCCGCATCGTCGAAGCGCAGATCGTCGTGACCTGTAAGGACGGCACCTCGTTCACCGGCTCCTACCGCCTCGCCACCACCTTGACCGACGCTGGCCGCTACCCGGCCGGGGCACTGGTCGCGCTCTACCACCAGCGGTGGGAGCATGAATCGACCTACTACGCGCTGCGGCACACCCTCCTGAGGGGCCGGGTGCTGCGTTCGGCCGACCCCGCCGGTGTCGAGCAGGAGCTGTGGGCTCATCTCGCGCTCTACCAGGCCCTGCGGACGGTCATGGTGGAGGCCGCCGAGTCGCGGCCGGGCACAGATCCGGACCGCTGCGGCTTCACCACTGCCCTGCACACCGCCCGTGACCTGGTCGTCCAGGCCGCCGGCGTCACCGGATGCGGGACGACCGGTGTCATCAGCCAGCGCATCCTGGCCGGGCTCCTTCCGCCGAGGCGGCCCCGCGTCAGTCCGCAAGGTCAAGTCGCCCATCTCCCGCTACCACGCCCGCCAGGACGACGGCCGCCCGGATACCAGCCGCACCGTCACCGGCCTCGACATCTCCATCCTCGAACCCGAACCTGAGCTGCCCGCCGCCTCACACGACGACCGTCACATCCCGCCGGACGACCGCCGCCGACAGCGTGTCCTGGAGGTCCTCGACACCGACCCCGACCGCCACTGGCACCCGCGTGACCTCGCCCGTCACCTCGGCGACGTCACCCTGGGCACCATGCGCCGACAACTCGACCGATGGGCCAGCAACGGACTCATCCACAAAGCCGGACCCGCCGCCTACACCAGCCAAGGCACCTCATGAACCCCTTGCCACCAACGCGAATCCGTTAACTACCCGGCCTTGGGGCTTGCCCCCTGAGTGTGGACACCTTCTCAGGTTGAACTCGCAGCGTCGCCTTGGGTGGTGACGGTTCGTGATCCTCGCGCTATTGCTGGATCGTGAGGTACGCGGCGGCGGGCGGGTACACGCCCAAGGAGCAGGCCCGTCGGGAACGGCTGCGGTTGGAAGTCGCTGAGCGGTTCGCGGTGGGCGAGTCGAGTGCGCGGATCGCGCGGGAGCTGCGGGTCACGCGGCGCTCGGTGGAGCGCTGGCGGGCGGCGTGGAAGCGGGGTGGTGCGGAGGCGCTGTGCTCGGCGGGGCCGGTGTCGCGGGAGCGGCTGAGCGAGCGGCAGTGGACGAAGGTGGCTGCGCTGCTGGACGCCGGGCCTGGTGTGTGCGGCTTCGAGGACGACCAGCGCTGGACGCTGGCGCGGGTCGCCGACCTGATCGGCCGGACGTGCCATGTCAGTTACACCCTGACCGGGGTGAGCAAGCTGCTTGACCGGCACGGTTACTCCTGGCAGGTCCCGGTACGCCGCGCGGCGGCACGTGATGAGGAGGAGATCACGCGCTGGCGCGAGGAGACCTGGCCCGAGGTGGAAAGACCGCCGGCGAGGTCGGCGCCTACATCTGCTTCGCCGACGAGTTGGGGCAGGGGCTGAGCCCGCCGCGAGGCAGGACTTGGGCCAGACGCGGGGCTCGCCCGCAGGTCAAGGTGCATGTACGCAAGCGCGGGCGGGTCAACGTGCTCGGCGCTGCCTGCTACCGCCCCGGCGACAACCGGCCGCGCTTCGCCTGCCGGCTGCACACCTGGCACGGCCGCAAGACGGAGACCAAGAGCTTCACTCCGGACGAGTACCGGCGGCTTCCTGACCGCGCTGCATCATCAGCTGCACGCCCCGTCGTGCTGGTGTGGGACAACGTCTCCACCCACAAGACGCCGGAGCTCACCGCGTGGGCCGCGCTCCAGAGGTGGCTGCGGGTGTTCTACTTGCCCAGGTATACACCCGAGCTGAACGCCGTCGAGTGGATTTGGTCCTGGCTCAAGCGGAGCATCGTCAACTTCCCGCTCGCCGGCATCGACGACCTCGAAGCGCTCGTCCGCAGCCGACTCAAGCAGATCCAGTACCGGCCCGACGCGATCACCGGCTGCCTCACCGACACCGGACTGATCATGAAGCCGCCATGATCCATCACGGCGACGCTACGGGTTCAACCTGAGTACGATGGCAGCACCCTGACGGCCCGTCGTTCGCCCTGCAGGCGCTGTGTCATCATCAGCGATGCTCTCAATTTGATGAATGTCGTAGCTTCGATCAGAGGAGTGGTTATGCTATCGCTCGACCTGCATCCCATCTTCCGGAATAACAGGGATATCGATCAGAGCGTGCGCACCTTCGTGTTCAAGGCGTACAGTCGAGGAGAGGGTGCGGTCGAGATCATCCCAGGCAAAGGGACGGGGCGTCTCAAGCATCATGTTCTCGCCTATCTGAATCAGAAACACATGAAGAGGTTTTGCAAGCCGGTGGTGGCGGACAGTTCCAACACGGGGCGCGTAGTAGTCCACTTCAAGTAGCGACAGTGCATTTGGATCGGTACGCTGGGTTATCATTCGTTTGCTCCGGTGGGCTTGCGCTGCCCGTAGGGACGAGAAAGTGTTGGTCAGCCGGGGCTGGGGAGGGCTTCGAGTCGTGCCCACGCGTCGGTGATCAGGTTGGTCCAAGGCCAGTGTTTCGCGAGCCGGAGGATGCGGCGGCGGCCGGTGGTGACCAACTGGGCAGCGATGGAGAACAGCCGCAGGCGCAGGCGTTTGGGCTCCCACACCCGGGCGGTGCCGGCCAGAGCGAGCATGGGCATCCAGGCGAGCAGGTCGAGGGCGATCTGGACGATCTCCAGCCAGATCTGGTTCTGCGCGGTGTCGTGCAGGGGCAAATTGCGCAGGCCGGTGGCGCGGGCGGCGCGGATGCGGTCCTCGGCCCTCGCGCGCTGGCGGTGCCGCAGTTCGAGCGCGGCGATCGGAGCATGCTTGGTGTTGGTGGCGAAGCAGGTCAGGCGCATGCCGTCGGCGTCGGTGAAGCGCAGTTGGGCGCCGGGGTGCGGGCGTTCCTTCCGCACGATCAGCCGCATCTCCTTGGGCCAGCCGGTCAGGCAGTCGCCGTCGAGTTCGGCGACCCAGGCACCGTCGCGGATCTCGCCGTCGGGCTCGACGGCCGGCGTCCAGGCCGACGCCGGGACCTTCCCGACGGCCTGGTGGATGGCATCGGTGATGGTCATGCCGACCGAGTAGGACAGCCACCGGCCGCGCGCGGAAAGCCAGTCCACGAACTCGTGGGTGCCGCCGCCCGAGTCGGTGCGGATCAGCGTCCGCCGTCCGCGCCGGTACTTCTTCGGCAGCTGCTTCAGGGCGATCCTGGCGGCTTCGATGTGGTCCGCAGCGGTGTTGCTGCCCGCGTTCCCGGGCCGCAGCAGCCCGGCCACCGGCTCCCCGGACCCGCCCCGGCCGTGGTCGACGAACCCCATCAGCGGATGGTGCCCGAACGTCTTTTTCCAGGTCGCGGCCGCATCCTGCTTCTCGGAATGCGCGATCACCAGCACCCCGTCCAGGTCCACGACCACCTGCCCGCCGGCGTCCGGAGCGGATCGTCTCCACCAGCAGCACACCGCCAGCCTGGGACACCACCCCGCGGCCACCGCCCTCGACGCGGACACGCGGGTAGGACCCGATACGCTTCTTCACCTGGAGAGTGCTTCTTTCATGCGACGACCTGGACACTAGACAAGTCCCATCGTTGCAGGTCAGGAGCACTCTCTGCGTTTCTGATCACCCACCGGACGCCCTGCCTCGTGAAAGCGCGAGGCTAAGGCCGCGTACTTCGCGAAGGATCCCCGGTAGCGAGCAATACGAGTTCATCGATGAGATGCGGCTCGACACGGTGGAGTACGTGTATAGCGTCGAGTTCATGTGCGGTCGGCTCGACGTGTCCAAGTCCGGCTACTACAACTGGCGAGGCCGTCCGGAATCCGCGACGGCCCAGCGGCGTGAGGAATTGAAGCTTCTCATCAAGAAGGCATTCGAGGAAGCCGACAGCACCTACGGCTACCGGCGCATCCACGCCCAGCTGCATCGCTGGGGCATCACCGCGGGCCTGGAGCTGGTCCGCCGCATCATGCGCGAGCTGGGCCTTGAGCCCTGCCAGCCGAAGCCGAAACGCTTCGGCCTCACCCAGGGCACGCCCGGTCCCGTACCGGACCTCGTCGGCCGGGACTTCACCGCCGATACTCCAGGTGAAAAGCTGGTCGGCGATATCACCTATATAGCCACCGCAGAAGGGTGGCTGTATCTTGCGACCGTCCTCGACGGCTGCACGAAAGAAGTAATCGGTTACGCGATGGAAGACCGAACTACATGTCAGTCGAGTTCGGGAAGACGCTGAAGCGGTTCGGGCTTCGCAGATCCGCCGGCCGTACCGGAATCTGTTTCGACAACGCCATGGCTGAATCGTTCTTCGGAGCCCTGAAGAACGAGCGCGTATCACGGGCGACTTACCCCACCCGCGAGGCAGCCCGGCAGGACATCACTCGATACATCGAATTCTGGTACAATCGCAAACGCCTTCACTCGGCGGTGGGTTACCGCCCTCCGTGCGAAGGCCACGCCGAGTACCAGAAGTTGCAAATCTCCGCGTGACATCAATGGCCAGATGCTGTCCAAGAAGCGCGAGGCCCCTCAAGTACCGGCAGGAGCTGATGCATCCCTATTACGCCGCCACGCGGGCTCGTGGACGACGTGATCGACCCCGCCGAACCAAAACCCGTTCTGATTGAGGCACTTGAGGCACTGCGCGCGAAGGACGCTCGGCTGTCCTCGCGTAAACACGGCAACCCGCCGATGTGGCCCGGCAAGACCACAGAACCGCAGGACAGAGATGGCAAGACGGCAAGACAGAGGGGACGTTTAGGAACCATGACAGGTAACACGGCGTGGCTGCGTCGATTCCACCCGGCGCCAGATGCCGGTGTCCGGCTGGTCTGCTTCCCGCACGCGGGAGGCTCGGCCACCTTCTACTTTCCTGTCTCCCGTACGCTGTCACGGTCGATCGAGGTGCTGTCGGTCCAGTACCCGGGTCGGCAGGACCGGCACAGCGAACCGTGTGTCAGTGACATCGGCGAGCTGGCCGACCGCGTTGTCGAGGAGCTGCTGTCCCTGGACACCAAGCCGCTGGCCCTCTTCGGCCACAGCATGGGCGCCATGGTGGCGTACGAGGCCGCCAGGCGCCTGGAGAGCAAGGAGATCAAGCCCCTGCGCCTCTTCGTCTCCGGCCGGCGCGCCCCGTCGCGTACGCGGGACGGGAACGTGCACCGGCGCGACGACAACGGCCTGATCGACGAGCTCAAGAAGCTCAGCGGGACTGACTCCCAGATCCTGGGCGACCCGGACATGCTGCGGATGATCCTCCCGGCCGTCAGGAGCGACTACAAGGCGGTGGAGTCGTACCGCCACGTTCCAGGCCCTCCGCTGGACTGCCCCGTCGTCGCTTTCACCGGCGACGACGACCCCCAGGTGACGCTCGACGAGGCGAAGGCCTGGAGCGAGCACACGGTCGGCGGCTTCGAACTCAAGGTGTACGAGGGCGGTCACTTCTACCTCAACTCCCATGCGGAAGCGGTGATGGAGGCGTTCTCGGCCGGCATCGCGGAGTCGTCGCTGACCGGCCCGCCCGCGTCGGACCGGTGACGGATGGCCCCCGCGAACCGGCTCGGCATCAGCGATCTGCACGTCAGCCATCCGGAGAACCGGGAGATCGTGGAGAACCTGCGCCCGACGGCGGCCGACGACTGGCTGCTGGTCGCCGGTGACGTCGGGGAGCTGACCGAAGACATCGAGTGGGTGCTGAGCACGCTGCGGGACCACTTCGCCAAGGTCGTCTGGGCGACGGGCAACCATGAGCCGTGGACGCCCCGCGAGGACCCGGTGCAGCTCCGGGGCGAGGAGAGATACCGCTACCTGGTGGACCTGTGCAGGGGGATGGACATCCTCACCCCGGAGGACCCCTACGCGGTGTGGGAAGTGGCGGGCGGACCGGTGACGGTGGCGCCGCTGTTCGTGCTCTACGACTACAGCCTCCGTACGCCGACCGCCGTGACCAAGGAGGCGGCGCTGGAGCAGGCGTACGAGAAGGGAGTGGTGTGCACGGACGAGTTCTTCCTCCACCCGGACCCCTATCCCAGTCGTGAGGCCTGGTGCGACGCTCGGGTGCGGGAGAGCGAACGGCGCCTCGCCGCGTGCGACCCCGACCTGCCCACGGTGCTGGTCAACCACTATCCGCTGGTGCGCCATCCGACCCGGATCCTGTATCACCCTGAGTTCGCGCAGTGGTCCGGCACCGTGCGGACGGCCGACTGGCACCACCGGTTCCGCGCCCGGTCGGTGGTGTACGGCCATCTGCACATCCCCCGGACGACCTGGCACGACGGCGTGTGCTTCGAGGAGGTGTCCGTCGGCTATCCGCGCGAGTGGCGCCGCCCCGGCCACCCGCGCAACGTCCCCCGTCGTGTGCTGCCACAGACGAGAACTCCGTGATCGAAGAGATACTCCCGCCGAACGTCGTTGTGGCCGAGGCGTACGACGACTTCGCACCGGCCGAGCTATATCCGGAGGAGGCCAGGGTCGTCGCGAACGCCGTGGACAGTCGGCGGCGTGAGTTCGCCACGGCACGGCTGTGCGCGCGACGCTGCCTCGCCCAGCTCGGCCTGCCGTCCGGGCCCCTGCTGCCCGGCTGGCACGGAGCGCCGCGCTGGCCGGAATCCGTGACAGGCAGCATTTCGCACTGCACCGGCTATCGAGTCGCGGCCCTGGCCCGTACGTCCGATGTCGCCATGATGGGGATCGACGCGGAACCCGATCAGCCGCTGCCCGAAGGCGTGTTGGAGACCATTGCCCTGCCCGGTGAAATCGCGCGCCTGCGCAGACTCCGGGCGACCGAACCCGGCGTGTGCTGGGACCGCCTGCTGTTCAGCATGAAGGAAGCGGTCTACAAGGCCTGGTATCCGGCCACGGGGCGCCGACTGGATTTCGAGGACGCCGACATCGAAGTGGACGCCGCGGCAGCCTCCTTCACGGCACGCATCATCCCTTCCCGGCCCCAGTTCAGGGGAGAAGCCAGCCTTCTGAAGGGCCGTTGGCTGGCCCGCCGAAATCTTGTGGTCTCCGCTATCGCCGTACCGAAGACGGTGGTCGTGCCGAGGGCGTGACCCGGACGGACGCTTGCTTCGTACGTGGACAACGACCGGGCAGCGCATGCTCAGCTGACCCGCGCGACCGCCCCTACCCGCCCACGACCCGAAAGACATCGGAGAACCCGCACCGGACGGCCACCCGGCACACCCTGCTGCCCGCACTCGAAAGACCACCCCGAACCCGCTTGACACCCGTGATCAGAATTCACGCGATGGACCGTTTTTCAGGGCGAGTTGGGCCGACCGGTACAGCCCCGTTCGACCAGACGCTTCAGCTTCGTGCGCGCTCCCTCGATCTTCGCGGTCTCGACCGCAAGGCCGATCCTCGGCACGATCTGCTTGGCCCGCACGGGCCCCGGAGCGTCCCCACGACCTCCCGGATGTCCTGGTAGACCCGTGGCAGCACACCCGGCTCTTGCCCAGCCGCCACTTCGGCACCGCCAGAACCCCCACGACCCGCCGCTCCGCCCCGCGAACGGCGACACCTCTAACCTCGCCGTTTCGGTTGGGTACGGCTGGCTTTGGGGCGGAAACGCGAAAGTGCCTTCCTGACCTGGGACGATGAACCTTGCTGAGGGGTTCTGTCGGTCCAGGCGGAGGGCACTTTCTACGTGCAGGCTATCGGGTTGCGTCCCAAGGTCCATGTCAGTGCCGATGGTTCGGGGGTGGTCGGGCATGCCGGGGCACGGTTGCTGGCGGATCTTGCCGATGCCACCGGGCTGACCGCCGCGTACTCCGCCGCTCTCAGGCCGCTTCGGCCGCGCGGGACCGGGCATGATCCGGGCCGGGTCGCCACCGATCTCGCGGTGATGCTCGCCGACGGCGGTGAGGCGATCGCGGATCTGGCCGTGCTGCGGGACCAGGGCGAGGTGTTCGGCCCGGTCGCCTCCACGCCCACGGCTTGGCGGTTGCTCGCCGACACCGACGAGGCTGCACTCGCTTCGCTGCGAGCGGCCCGCGCTTCAGCCCGGGAAGTCGCCTGGATGCAGGCCGCCGAGACCGGCGAGGGCATACCTGCTGCTCGGGCCGGCGGACGAGAACTTCCCGGCCTGGTCCTGGACCTCGACGCCACGCTGGTCACCTGCCACTCGGAAAAGGAACAGGCCGCACCCACCTATAAGGGCGGCTTCGGCTTCCATCCGCTGCTGTGTTTCCTCGCGAACACCGGCGAGGCCGTGTCGGGGCGGCTTCGGCCCGGGAACTCCGGAGCCAACACCGCAAGCGACCACATCACGGTCCTCGACCAGGCGCTCGCGCAGATCCCCGACGCTCACCGGCACGGCACCGACATCCTGGTCCGCGCCGACAGCGCCGGATCCGCGAAAGCCTTCCTCGCCCACATCCGCGACGTGCGGAAACGAGGAATTCGTACCTTCTTCTCGGTCGGATACGCCATCACCGAGCCGGTCCGCCGCGCTGTCCGGGCCCTGCCCGACCGCCTCTGGCATCCCGCCCTGGACCAGGACGGGACGCTGCGTGATGGCGCCGAGGTCGCCGAGCTGACCGACATGGTCGACCTGACCGGCTACCCCGTCGGCACCCGCATCATCGTGCGCCGCGAGCGCCCGCACCCCGGCGCCCAGCTGTCCCTGTTCGACCTCGACGAGGGCCTGCGGCATCAGGTGTTCCTCACCGACACCCCCTACTCCGGTGGTGGTTCCGCCCAGTTCCTGGAGGTCCGTCACCGCGGGCATGCATGCGTCGAGGACCACATCCGGTGCGGCAAAACCACCGGCTTCGGCCGCTTCCCCTCCCGCGACTTCGCCATCAACACCGTCTGGCTCGAACTCAGCCTCACGGCGATCGACCTGATGGCCTGGACCCGTGTCCTGCTGCTGGACGGGGAGCTGGCCACCGCCGAGCCGAAGAAGCTCCGCTACCGGCTGCTGCACGTCGCCGCCCGCCTCACCCGCGGCGGCCGACGCCTGCGCTTGCGGATATCAGCGACCTGGCCCTGGAGACACGAACTGGCCACGGCCTTCCATCGCCTCGCAGCACTGCCCCGTCCCGCCGACTGACCGGCAACCCTGCCCGCCACGACCCGAAGGATCCTGGAGAACCCGACCACCGCGCCGGGACTCCGCCATGTCCGAACACCGAAATCGCATCGGTCACCCGACAGTTGCCCCTCAGCGACGCCTCACCGCCCCAACCGAAACGGCGAGGCTAATTCGTTAGTAATTAGAGGTTCTGGATCTCTGATGGGCCCGGGGCGGCGTTGTCCAGCCCGGGGCAGGACGTGTGTGGTCCGGTCGGTGCCGTGGTGACCCCTACGACACCTCCGACCGTGTTACGACGTGGTGTACGACAGCAAGTGATGATCAGGCCGTGACGTGAGAAGAGCCGTACGGGTTGGGAAAGTTGTGAAGCGATCCTTGGCCCGTACGGCTCTCTCGCATCGTATCTGCACCGGCATCTCCCGGAATCAACTCGGCAAGATCATCGCCGAGCTGGCCGGGCCCTGGATGGCGCGGGAGAACGCCCGGCTGCATGAGCGCCGAGGTCACGAGCGTCTGCGGGCCGAGGGCGGCGGCCCGGATCATCGGCTGGTTTTCACCGATCGGGTGATCGCCACTCTGGTGATCCTGCGTTTCCAGCTTCCGCACGCGGTTCTTGCCATTTTCTATGGAGTGGACCGCTCCACGATCACCCGGGCCGTCCACGAGATCCGGCCGCTGCTCGCAGCCCGCGGATTCGCCGTCCCCGGTGAGCCCGGGCTGCGGCTACGCACCTTGGCGGACGTCTTCGCCTACGCCAGCGCGAAGGGTGTCGAGCTGCGGATCGACGGGACCGAGATTCAGGTCCGTCGCCCGAGGGCCGGCCGGCCCGGACGCCGGGCCTTCGTCTCCGGCAAGCGCAAGCAGAACACCAAGAAAGCCACCGTGATCAGCGACGATGCCGGCCGCGCCCTGTGGACGGGCGCGATCCGCCCCGGTCGCATGCACGATCAGACCGCGCTGAAGACCGAGGGGATCTGGGACCTGTTCGTCCAGCATCCCGACGTGAAAGCCCAGGTCGATGCGGGGTACCGAGGCCTGACGAAGGACTTTCCCGAGCAGGTCACCGCCCCTCCGAAGAAGCTCGGCAAAGACGCCGATACCGAAGAAATTGCCGCCTGGGAGGCCGCCCGCAAGGCCCAGTCCTCCCGCAGGATCCCGGTCGAGCACGCCAACGCCGAACACAAGCAATGGCGCCCACTCCAACGCTGGACCGGACGCCGCGAGTACTACGACGACACCCACCTCGCCATCGCTGGCCTGGTCTCCGACCGCACCGCCCTGCGCTGATTACCCACCAGCCGAACCGCCAGGCCAGCGCATCCGAACCACAGTCGCGCACCACGTCGTTAGGTCTGTTGAAAGACTGGTGGCGCTGGGCGCCGGCCGGTCCTCGCACGTTCTGCCCCCGCGGGCCCGTCGGGTTCGGGATCCTCGTTGGATGAGCTGCCGCACGGTGACGCGTTCTTCCTCACGAGCCTTGAGCTCTGGACACGGCGTGCGCCCGTGCGGTCTGGCGGTGCCGCGCACGGCTGATGAGGTGGCGGGCCTTGGAGTCCTGGAATTAGTGCGCCGTGCGGCCCCGCGTGCTCGTCTTCGAGAACGGCACCGGAGAAGGGGCGGGATCCATGGGCGTGTTCTGCGGGATCGACTGGGCGGAGGGGCATCACGACGTCGCGCTCGTGGATGAAACCGGCAAGCTGCTGGCCAAGTGCCGGATCAACGACGACTTGGACGGCTATCACCTGCTGCTGGATCTCCTGGCGGAGCACGGCGATACCGCGCAGGCGCCGATCCCGGTGGCCATCGAGACCAGTCGCGGCCTGCTGGTCGCCACGCTGCGGCAAGGTGCCCGGCAGGTCTTCGCGGTCAACCCGATGGCCGCCTCTCGCTATCGCGACCGCCACGGCGTGAGCCGCAAGAAGTCCGACCCCGGCGACGCCCTGGTGCTGGCCAACATCATCCGCACGGACATGCCGATGCACCGGCCGCTGGCGGCCGACACCGACCTGGCCCAAGCGGTGGCGGTCCTGGCCCGGGCCCAGCAGGACGCGGTCTGGAGCCGGCAACAGCTCTGCAACCAGCTCCGGTCGCTGCTGCGTGAGTACTTTCCGGCGTTCCTGGAGGCGTTCAAGGACAAGCAGGGCGGTCTGGCCCGCGCCGACGCCCGCCGGATCCTGGCGGTGGCACCCACGCCCGCGCTGGCCGCCAGGCTGCCGCTCTGGCGCCTGACGGCCATGATGAAGCGCGCTGGCCGGCGCAGGAACATCGAGGCCGATGCTGAGCGTCTGCAGCAGCTGTTCCGCCGGGAGGCGCCGCACCAAGTCCCGCTGGTGGAAGAAGCGATGGGCAAGCAGGCCGCGGCCCTGCTGCTGCAACTGGACACAGCCTGCGAAGCGGTCGACGACCTTGGCCAGGCCACCGAGGAAGCCTTCCGGGCCCATCCCGACGCCCCGATCATGCTGAGCTTTCCCGGCATCGGACCCCAGATCGGCGCACGGATCCTCGCGGAGATCGGCGACGACCGCACCCGGTTTGCCACCGCCGGAGGATTGAAGGCATACGCGGGCGCGTCCCCCATCACGCGGGCCTCCGGCAAGCGCCACTACGTTGGGCGCCGGTTCGTCAAGAACAACCGGCTCAACCACGTCGGCCACCTGTGGGCCTTCGCCTCCATCAGCGGTTCCACCGGCGCGGACGCCCACTACCGGCGCCGCCGGGCAGGAGGGGACTGGCACATGCAGGCTCTGCGGCACCTGTTCAACCGGATGCTCGGCCAGCTCCACCATTGCCTCCTGGTACGGATTTCGTTCGACGAAGCGATCGCCTTCCCCGCAGAGCCCCAGCCAGCAGGAACAGCCACCGCGTGAACGGAATGGGGCAGCTTGTTCAGGGACGGTAGGGCGACGATCATTCGGTCATGAGACCCGAAGTGCAGACGTTCGTTGCCGACGGACCCCTTCCCGACTGGGACGCGAGCGAGGAAGAGATCGACCGGCGTGAACGCCAGCTGACAGCGATCTCGCGCCCTGTCAGTTCCGAAGAGGCCGCTGCCCTGGCCACCTGCTTCGGCCCAGACGACTGCTACGGCGTCGCCTGGACGCTCGTGCACCTGATCGAGACGGCTCCCGGCCCGGTGCCGCAGCTGAAGGATCCCGGTCCGGATGCCGGTGACTGGGCCCAGGTCCTGCGGTCGCGATGGGGAGGCGAACACCCCACGGCTTGACGGCTTAACCTCGCCGTTTCGGTTGGGTACGGCTGGCTTTGGGGCGGAAACGCGAAAGTGCCTTCCTGACCTGGGACGATGAACCTTGCTGAGGGGTTCTGTCGGTCCAGGCGGAGGGCACTTTCTACGTGCAGGCTATCGGGTTGCGTCCCAAGGTCCATGTCAGTGCCGATGGTTCGGGGGTGGTCGGGCATGCCGGGGCACGGTTGCTGGCGGATCTTGCCGATGCCACCGGGCTGACCGCCGCGTACTCCGCCGCTCTCAGGCCGCTTCGGCCGCGCGGGACCGGGCATGATCCGGGCCGGGTCGCCACCGATCTCGCGGTGATGCTCGCCGACGGCGGTGAGGCGATCGCGGATCTGGCCGTGCTGCGGGACCAGGGCGAGGTGTTCGGCCCGGTCGCCTCCACGCCCACGGCTTGGCGGTTGCTCGCCGACACCGACGAGGCTGCACTCGCTTCGCTGCGAGCGGCCCGCGCTTCAGCCCGGGAAGTCGCCTGGATGCAGGCCGCCGAGACCGGCGAGGGCATACCTGCTGCTCGGGCCGGCGGACGAGAACTTCCCGGCCTGGTCCTGGACCTCGACGCCACGCTGGTCACCTGCCACTCGGAAAAGGAACAGGCCGCACCCACCTATAAGGGCGGCTTCGGCTTCCATCCGCTGCTGTGTTTCCTCGCGAACACCGGCGAGGCCGTGTCGGGGCGGCTTCGGCCCGGGAACTCCGGAGCCAACACCGCAAGCGACCACATCACGGTCCTCGACCAGGCGCTCGCGCAGATCCCCGACGCTCACCGGCACGGCACCGACATCCTGGTCCGCGCCGACAGCGCCGGATCCGCGAAAGCCTTCCTCGCCCACATCCGCGACGTGCGGAAACGAGGAATTCGTACCTTCTTCTCGGTCGGATACGCCATCACCGAGCCGGTCCGCCGCGCTGTCCGGGCCCTGCCCGACCGCCTCTGGCATCCCGCCCTGGACCAGGACGGGACGCTGCGTGATGGCGCCGAGGTCGCCGAGCTGACCGACATGGTCGACCTGACCGGCTACCCCGTCGGCACCCGCATCATCGTGCGCCGCGAGCGCCCGCACCCCGGCGCCCAGCTGTCCCTGTTCGACCTCGACGAGGGCCTGCGGCATCAGGTGTTCCTCACCGACACCCCCTACTCCGGTGGTGGTTCCGCCCAGTTCCTGGAGGTCCGTCACCGCGGGCATGCATGCGTCGAGGACCACATCCGGTGCGGCAAAACCACCGGCTTCGGCCGCTTCCCCTCCCGCGACTTCGCCATCAACACCGTCTGGCTCGAACTCAGCCTCACGGCGATCGACCTGATGGCCTGGACCCGTGTCCTGCTGCTGGACGGGGAGCTGGCCACCGCCGAGCCGAAGAAGCTCCGCTACCGGCTGCTGCACGTCGCCGCCCGCCTCACCCGCGGCGGCCGACGCCTGCGCTTGCGGATATCAGCGACCTGGCCCTGGAGACACGAACTGGCCACGGCCTTCCATCGCCTCGCAGCACTGCCCCGTCCCGCCGACTGACCGGCAACCCTGCCCGCCACGACCCGAAGGATCCTGGAGAACCCGACCACCGCGCCGGGACTCCGCCATGTCCGAACACCGAAATCGCATCGGTCACCCGACAGTTGCCCCTCAGCGACGCCTCACCGCCCCAACCGAAACGGCGAGGTTAACTGCATGAGGTGTCTTTCGCCGCGGCGGCGTCTCCCGCACTGTCTCTCCCGGATCATCGCCGACCATTCTCGCGAGAAGCTCGCCGGCCGTCTCCCGCGTGATCACCAGCCGAGACAGCCGTTCAAGCTCGGCCCTCATCCGTACCATCAACTCGGCTACCCGAGACTCGAGTTCTTCCACACGCTCCCGGACCACGGTCTCCTCGGCCTCGATCGCATCGAACAACGACCCACCGGCACCCCCTCCCGTCAAGGACAGACCTGCCCGCCCACACACCAATCAACATCTCCCCAGGTCAGGACATCCCTCGAAACGAGCCGCACCCAATCGAGAACGCCGACGCCCTGGGTAGCCGTACGGCGCGCGCCGAACGGCTACCCCGATCGGGATGCCTTCCGACACTCCGTTATAGCCAGACGAACGATATACCGCTTGCTTCAACTGCACGGCGAAGATTGAACTGCCCCACAACGCACGCCGCGCCTGATCGCGAGTGGTACACTTCACCCGGTGTAGCCACTCGTTCTTCAGGGCGCTTTCGTTTGCAGCTACGAGCTGGCGGGAACTCGACTCGACGAGGGTATTGATGCGGCGAGACACTGTTTGCCCCATTCGATGATCTCTTGATCCGATCCAGAGGTAACGTCCTCCGGCCGGGCAGGCACAACAATCGCCCAGACCTCCTCACCGAGCTCAAGGTGCGTAACACCGATAACCGCCACCTGCGCCACGGCCGGATGCCTGACGAGGATCTCCTTGATTTCGCGCGGATAAACATTGTAGCCGCCACGAAGAATCAAGTCCTTCTTACGGCAACCACGACCGAAAGGTAGCCGTCACCATCCAGCCTGCCGAGATCGCCAGTAAGGAACCAGCCGTTGATCAAAACCTCGGCGGTGATATCTGGGCGACCGAGATATCCGGCCATGACGTTCGGACCGCACACCACGATCTCGTCCACCTCACCGACGGGCAGACGGTCGATCCTGATCAATTCGCGTACACCCGCAGCACGGCTGCGGGTGTACGCCTCCGCTCAAGCATCGTACGTAACGATAGGTAGGGCAGCTCGACCATGGTTGAATTCCAAGCGGACACGTCGACATCGACCGAGGCGATCGCCATCGTCGGTATGTCTTGCCGACTGCCGTATGCGGAGAACCCCGCTCAGCTGTGGCAGCTGCTGCGCGACGGCCGCAGTACGATTGGCGCGCCCCCGGCAGGCCGCCCCGAACTGCCCTCTCGGCCGGGGGGCTATCTCGAGGACGTCAGCGGCTTTGATGCAGGCTTCTTCGGCATCAGTCCGCGTGAGGCGTCGTCGACGGATCCGCAGCAGCGGCTAATGCTTGAGCTCGCCTGGGAGGCACTGGAGGACGCCAGGATCCTCCCGTCCGATCTTGCCGATAGTCGGACCGGTGTCTTCGTCGGCGTTATCGCCGACGACTATGCTGCCCTCACGCATCAGCACGGGGTCGAAGGCATCACCCGCCACACCCTGACCGGTCTTAGTCGCGGCGTCGTTGCCAACCGGATCTCCTACACCTTGGGTCTGCACGGACCGAGTGCGGCCGTGGACACCGGCCAGTCCTCCTCACTGGTCGCTGTGCACCTGGCAGTCGAGAGCCTGCGCCGAGGCGAGTCCGCCATGGCCATCGCCGGCGGTGTCAACCTCAATTTGGTGCCGGACAGCACCATCGGCGCGGAGCGTTTTGGCGCACTTTCACCAGACGGTCTCAGCTTCACTTTCGACGCGAGGGCGAATGGATATGTACGCGGTGAGGGCGGCGCGTTCGTGGTGCTCAAGCCGCTGCACGCCGCCGTAGCAGACGGCGACTCGGTCTACTGCGTGCTGCACGGCAGCGCGATGAACAACGACGGGACGACCGAGGGTCTCGCCGTACCGAGTCCGGCTGGCCAGCAGGATGTCCTGCGGCAGGCGTACGAGCGTGCCAAGGTGTCCGCGGAGCAGGTGCAGTACGTCGAATTGCACGGCACGGGTACCAAGGTGGGCGACCCGATCGAAGCATCGGCTCTGGGCGCGGTGCTCGGTGACGGCCGCGTGGACGGAGCTGAGCTGCGGGTCGGATCGGTGAAGACCAACGTCGGGCACCTCGAGGGTGCCGCTGGCATCGTCGGCTTGCTGAAAGCGGCGCTCTGCATCCGTAACCGCGAGCTCGTGCCGAGCCTGAACTTCGAAACCCCCAACCCAGACATTCCGTTCGACGAGTTGAAGCTCGCCGTACAGCGAAGCCTCGAGCCATGGCCGCGTCCAGACGAGCCGCTCTACGCAGGTGTCAGCTCGTTCGGTATGGGCGGTACAAACTGCCACGTCGTGCTTTCGGACTGGTGCACTGAGTTGGCGGCGGAGGAGGAGTTGCCTGGCGCTGAGTCCGGCTCGGGTGTGGTGCCGTGGGTGGTGTCGGGTAAGTCGGCTGAGGCTGTGGCTGGTCAGGCGGGGCGGCTGGTGTCGTTCCTGGAGGGGCGTCCGGAGCTGGACGTCGCGGCGGTGGGTCGTTCGCTTGCGGTGTCGCGTGCCCGTTTCGATCATCGTGCGGTGGTTGTGGGGGAGACTCGTGAGGAGCTTCTGGCGGGTGTTCGGGCGTTGGCTGCGGGTGTGCCTGCGGCTGGTGTGGTGTCGGGTCGTGCGGTGCCGGGTGGTGCGGTGGCGTTCCTGTTCTCGGGGCAGGGTAGTCAGCGTGTGGGTATGGGTCGTGAGTTGTATGTGAGCGAGCCGGTGTTCGCGGCTGCTTTCGATGAGGTTGTTGCGGCTCTTGATGTGTATTTGGATCGTTCTCTTGCTGCGGTGATCGAGGGCGAGCCGGAGCTTTTGGATCGGACGGTGTTCACGCAGCCGGCGTTGTTTGCGGTTGAGGTGTCGTTATTTCGCCTGTTGGCTCATTACAGGGTGGTGCCGGATTATCTGGTGGGTCACTCGGTGGGTGAGTTGGTTGCGGCTCATGTGTCGGGTGTGTTGTCGCTCGAGGATGCGGCGCGTTTGGTTTGTGCGCGGGCGCGTTTGATGGAGGGTGTGGCCGCAGGTGGGGCGATGGTTGCTCTGAATGTGGGTGAGGAGCGGGTCTCGAGGTGGCTCGAGGGTCGTTCGGGTGTGGGTGTGGCGGGGTTCAACAGTCCTGGGAGCACGGTGGTTTCGGGTGACGAGGCTGCGGTGTTGGAGGTGTTGGAGCTGGCTCGTGCGGAGGGTGTGAAGGCGACTCGTTTGAACGTGAGTCATGCTTTCCATTCCGCGCATCTGGATGGGATGTTGGAGGAGCTCACTGAGGTTGCGCAGGGGTTCACGTATTCGGCTCCGCGGATTCCGGTGGTGTCGAATGTGACGGGTGGGCTGGTCGAGGAGTTCTCGGCGGAGTATTGGGCTGTTCAGGCTCGGTCGGCGGTGCGGTTCGCTGACGGTGTCGCGACGCTGGCCGGGCTGGGTGTGTCGGCTTTTGTGGAGCTGGGTCCCGTCGGGACGCTTGCGGGTCTGACGGGCGAGTGCCTGGCCGACACCGAGGGCATCGTCGTGGTTCCGGTGCTGCGCAAGGACCGTGCCGAGAAGCGTTCCCTCCTCACCGCCTTGGGCGCTGTGCACGCACATGGTGTGGGTGTGGAGTGGGAGCGGTTTCTGCCGGGGTCGGGTCTGGTGGATCTGCCCACGTACGCCTTCCAGCGTGAGCGCTTCTGGCTGGAAGGTTCGGTGACCGGGCCGGTCCAGGTCCGGACCGCCGCGGCACAGCGGAGCGGTCCGAAGCGGTCCGCGCCGCGCGGCGATGAGCTGGAGCTGGTGTGTGCGCACGTGGCAGCAGTGCTCGGCCACGGATCGGCGCGCGACGTGGACATCGACACGACCTTCAAGGACCTGGGCTTCGACTCCGTCTCGTCCGTCGAGCTTCGGAACGCGCTGAACAGGGCCACCGGGCTGTTGCTGCCCTCCGGCCTCCTTTTCAACCACCCGACCCCGGCGGTACTCGCCGAACACCTCAGTGGTCAGCTCCTCGGCCTGGACCAGGGCCAGGATGACGACGAGTACGAGGCCATAGCGCGTGACGAGCCGATCGCGATCGTGGGCATGGCATGTCGGCTGCCGGGAGGGGTCGCCTCTCCTGAGGACCTGTGGAGTCTGGTCAGCAGCGAGGTCGACGCGGTCGGCGGATTCCCGACCAACCGGGGCTGGGACCTCGATTCGCTCTTCACCCCCGATCCGGACAGCCCCGGCAAGACCTACGCCACCCAAGGTGGTTTCCTGCACGATGCGGACCGGTTCGATGCCGAGTTCTTCGGCATCAGTCCCCGAGAGGCGGCGGCGATGGAGCCCCAGCAGCGGCTGCTGCTGGAGACGGCCTGGGAGGCCTTCGAGCAGGCGGGCATCGACCCCGCCGAGCTGCGCGGCACCCGCACCGGTGTGTACGTGGGCGCGACGGCACAGGAGTACGGGCCGCGGCTGCACGAGCCGTCCGGCGGATACGACGGCTACCTGCTGACGGGCAACACCGCCAGTGTGGCCTCGGGCCGACTGGCCTACACCTTCGGGCTCGAGGGCCCGGCGGTGACGGTCGACACCGCCTGCTCGTCCTCGCTCGTCGCGCTCCACCTCGCCGCGCAGTCGCTGCGCCAGGGCGAGTCCTCCGTGACCATCGCCGGCGGTGTGTCCGTCATGGCCACGCCCGGCATGTTCATGGAGTTCTCCCGGCAGCGCGGGCTGTCGCCGGGCGGGCGTTGCAAGGCGTTCTCGTCGTCGGCGGACGGTACGGGCTGGGCCGAGGGCGTGGGTCTGCTGGTGCTGGAGCGGCTGTCGGACGCGGAGCGCAACGGGCACCAGGTGCTCGCGGTGATCCGTGGTTCCGCCGTGAACCAGGATGGTGCGAGCAACGGTCTGGCGGCCCCGAACGGGCCTTCGCAGGAGCGGGTCATCCGCGCCGCGCTGGCCAACGCCCGCCTGTCGGCGTCCGAGGTGGACGCGGTGGAGGCGCACGGCACGGGCACCAAGCTCGGCGACCCGATCGAGGCGCAGGCGCTGCTGGCCACCTACGGCCAGGACCGCGAAGAGCCGCTCCGACTCGGCTCGCTGAAGTCGAACATCGGTCACACGCAGGCCGCGGCGGGCGTCGCGGGCGTGATCAAGATGGTCATGGCCATGCGTCACGGGGTTCTCCCGGCGACGCTGCACGTGGACGAGCCGACCTCGCACGTCGATTGGTCGGCCGGCGCGGTGGAGCTGCTGACGCAGGCCCAGCAGTGGCCGGAGCTCGATCGTCCGCGCCGGGCGGGCATCTCGTCCTTCGGTATCAGCGGTACCAACGCACACCTCATCGTCGAGCAGGTCACGGAGATCGAAGCTCCGGGGGCGGAGCTGTCGGTGCCGGGGCCGGTGCCGTGGGTGGTGTCGGGCAAGTCGGGGGCCGCTCTGTCGGAGCAGGCGGATCGGCTGGTGTCGTTCCTGGAGGAGCGGCCAGAGCTGGACGTCGTGGCTGTGGGCCGTTCGCTGGCCGTGTCGCGTGCCCGTTTCGATCACCGTGCGGTGGTCGTGGGGGAGACCCGTGAGGAACTCCTCGACGCTCTGCGGGCGCTGACCCCGGGCGAGGCCGTCTCGGCGGGTTCGGTGGCGTTCCTGTTCTCCGGGCAGGGCAGTCAGCGTGTGGGCATGGGCCGTGAGCTGTACGCGGCGGAACCGGTGTTCGCGGCTGCGTTCGACGAGGTTGTCGGGGCGTTGGACGCCCACTTGGACCGTTCGCTCGCCGGGGTGATCGAGGGCGAGCCGGAGCTGCTTCAGCGGACGGTGTTCACTCAGCCGGCGTTGTTCGCGGTCGAGGTGGCCCTGTTCCGTCTGCTGTCTCATTACGGGGTGACCCCGGACTATCTGGTGGGTCATTCGGTGGGTGAGCTGGCGGCGGCCCATGTGGCGGGTGTGCTGTCGCTCGAGGACGCCGCGCGTCTGGTGTGTGCGCGGGCGCGTCTGATGGAGGGTGTTGCCGAGGGCGGGGCGATGGTTGCCCTGAACGCGGGTGAAGCGCGCGTCGCCGGGTGGCTCGAGGGTCGTTCCGGTGTGGATGTGGCCGGGTTCAACAGCCCTGCCGGCACCGTGATCTCGGGTGACGAGACGGCAGTGCTCGACGTCCTGGAGCTGGCTCGCGGGGAGGGTGTGAAGGCGACGCGGCTGAAGGTGAGCCACGCTTTCCACTCCGCGCACCTGGACGGAATGCTGGCGGAGCTCACCGGGGTCGCCCGGACTCTGACCCATTCGGCTCCCCGGATCCCGGTCGTTTCGAATGTCACCGGTGAGGTGGTCGAGGAGTTCGCTGCCGAGTACTGGGCTGTTCAGGCCCGTTCGGCGGTCCGTTTCGCCGACGGCATCGCCACGCTGGCCGGTCTTGGTGTGACGGCGTTCGTGGAGCTGGGTCCCGACGGGACGCTCGCGGGTCTGACGGGCGAGTGCCTGGCCGACACCGAGGGCGTCGTCGTGGTTCCGGTGCTGCGCAAGGACCGTGCCGAGAAGCGTTCCCTCCTCGCCGCCCTGGGCGCTGTGCACGCACAGGGTGTGGGTGTGGACTGGGAGCGGTTCCTGCCGGGGTGCGGTGTGGTGGAGCTGCCGACGTATGCCTTCCAGCGTGAGCGTTTCTGGCTGGATGCGCCGCGTTCCGGTGATGCGGCGGGTCTGGGTCTGACGGCTGTGGATCACCCGTTGATGGCTGCGGTGATCACGGAGCCGGACGGTGATGCGGTTCAGTTCTCGGCTTCGGTGTCGTTGTCCTCGCATCCGTGGCTGGCCGATCACGCGATCGGTGGGACGGTCCTGGTCCCGGGGACGGTGTTCCTGGAGCTCGCGGGCACCGCGGCCGAGCAGCTGGGTTACACCACCGTCGAGGAACTAACCCTCCAGGCCCCCCTGATCCTCTCGGAGAAGACGGGCGCTCAGCTGCGGCTGACCGTCGACCGGGCCGACGCGCGCGGCGATCGTCGGTTCACCGTGTACTCGCGGACCGGCGAAGAGCAGTGGACCGCCCACGCGCCCGGCCTGCTCACGTCCTCCGTCCCCTCGCCGGGCGGTTCCCTGGACCAGTGGCCCCCGGCTGACGCCACCCCCATCCCGCTGGGCGGCGTCTACGACCGCCTCGACGACCTGGGCTACGGCTACGGGCCGGCCTTCCACGGTCTGCGCGCCGCCTGGCGCGCCGGTGACGACCTCTTTGCCGAGGTCGCCCTGCCCGACCAGCTCCACACCGAAGCCGCGCGCTTCGGTGTGCACCCCGCCCTCCTCGACGCGGTCCTGCACCCGCTCGTGCTGGAGGCTGCGGCCTCGGCGCAGGACGACAGCACGATCCGTCTGCCGTTCTCGTTCTCGGGCTTCGTGCTGCACGCGGTCGGTGCCACGGTGTTGCGCGTCCGCTGGACCCGTACCGGCCAGGACACGGCCCGTCTCGCTCTCGCCGACGGCGCCGGCGCTCCGGTCGCGGCCATCGAGTCGGTCGCCCTGCGGCCGATCGCCCGCGATCAGCTCGCGGTTGCCGGCCCGGCCGTGGAGTCCCTGTACCGGGTGGCCTGGGAGCCCGTCCCGGCGGCCGAGCCGGTCGCCGGCCAGCGGTGGGTCCGGCTGGGCGAGGCGCCCTACGCCGACCTCGCCGCGCTCGCCGCCGCGGTCGACGCCGGATCTGCCGTACCGGAGTTCGTGGTGATCGGCGAGCAGGAGCTCGTCGACGACACCACCGGTGACGTACTCGACCAGACCCACGCCACGGCGGCGCGCGGGCTGGAGGCGGTGCGGGAATGGCTGGCCGCCCCGCAGTTCGCGGACAGCCACCTCGTCCTCGTCGTCCCGGACGGCGCGCTGCACACGGCCCCGCTCGTGGGCCTGATCCGTACCGCGCAGACCGAGCAGCCCGACCGACTGGCCCTCGCCCACGTGGACGAGGGCGGTCTGGAGCTGCTACCTGCCGCGTTGGCATCGGGTGAGCCTGAGGTGGCGGTGCGGGGCGGCGAGCTGTTCGTGCCGCGTCTGACGCGTGCCGCGGGTGTCGTGGCGGGTGCGGTGGAGGATCTGGATCCGGAGGGCACGGTCCTGGTGACCGGTGCTCTGGGTACGTTGGGCCGTCTGGTGGCGCGCCGGTTGGTGACGCATCACGGTGCGCGGCACCTGCTGCTGGTGTCGCGTCGCGGTGGTGAGACCCCGGGGGCCGCCGAGTTCGTGGCGGAGCTGGCGGAGTTGGGCGCGCGGGCTCGGGTGGCGGCCTGTGACGTGTCGGATTTCGACGCGCTGGCGGGTCTGCTGGACGAGGTCGCGGTCGAGCGTCCGCTGACTGCCGTGGTGCATACGGCGGGTGTCCTGGACGACACGACGGTCGCTTCGCTGTCGGCCGGTCAGCTGGAGCGAGTGATGCGTCCGAAGGTGGACGCGGCCTGGAACCTCCACCGCCTCACCGAGTCCCACGGTCTCGCCTCGTTCGTCATGTTCTCGTCCATCGCGGGGCTCATGGGCAACGCTGGCCAGGCCAACTACGCAGCCGCGAACACCTTCCTCGACGCCCTCGCGCAGCACCGCCGCGCCCGGAACCTGCCCGCCACCTCCCTCGCGTGGAGCCTGTGGGACAGCGCCGACGGCATGGCTGGAACCCTCGCCGACGCCGACGTCGCGCGGTGGAAGCGGAGCGGAATCGTCCCGCTGACCCCGGATTTGGGTCTCGATCTGTTCGACGCGACGCTCGCCTCGGCGGAGCCGCTGCTGGTCCCCGCCGAACTCGACCTGGGCGCCCTGCGCGCCCGGGCCGAGGAGAACGCGCTCCCCGAGCTGTTTACCGGCCTGGTCCGCGTCCGCCGCCGGCAGGCGGCCGGCACCGACTCGTCGTGGGTCCAGCGGCTGATCGCGCTGGCCGCGGAGGAGCGGGCGCAGGCCGTACTCCAGACCGTACGGGAGACCGTGGGGTTAGTTCTCGGGCACGGGGCCAACGCCGACATCGACCCGGCCAAGGTATTCAAGGACACCGGCTTCGACTCCCTCACGGGTGTCGAATTACGCAACCGGCTCAACTCGGTGACCGGGCTGCGACTGCCCACCACCCTCGTGTTCGACCACCCGTCGCCCCAGGCGGTGGCGGACTTCCTGCTGGACCGGCTCGACGCGACCGGAACGGTCGTTGTCCCGTCGGTGGCAGCCCACGCCCCGGGACTGGACGAGCCGATCGCCGTCGTCGGTATGGGTTGCCGCTACCCGGGCGGGGTCTCCTCGCCGGAGGACCTGTGGCGGCTCGTGGCGGAGGGCCGGGACGCGATCGACGAGTTCCCATCCGACCGCGGCTGGGACGTGGAAGGCCTCTTCGACCCGGACCCCGAGAAGATCGGCAAGTCGTACACGCGCAAGGGCGGATTCCTCTACGAGGCCGCGGAGTTCGATGCCGAGTTCTTCGGTCTGAGTCCGCGTGAGGCGATCGCGACAGACCCGCAGCAGCGTGTGCTGCTGGAGGTCGCGTGGGAGGCGCTGGAGCGTGCGGGAGTCGACCCCGCCTCGCTGCGCGGTTCCTCGACCGGTGTCTACGCGGGTGTGATGTACAACGACTACGGGTCGCGGCTGGGGAGTGCTCCGGAGGGCTTCGAGGGGCATTTGCTGACGGGCACGATCGCGAGTGTCCTGTCGGGTCGAGTGGCTTACACGTTCGGTCTTGAGGGGCCGGCGGTGACGCTGGACACGGCGTGTTCCTCGTCGCTGGTAGCGGTGCACCTGGCCGCTCAGGCGCTGCGCCAGGGCGAGTGCTCGATGGCACTCGCCGGCGGTGTCACCGTGATGTCCACGCCAACGACCTTTGTCGAGTTCTCGCGTCAGCGTGGTCTGTCGCCGGACGGGACCTGCAAGTCGTTCGCGGCTTCGGCGGATGGTACGGGTTGGGCCGAGGGCGCGGGCATGCTGGTGCTGGAGCGTCTGTCGGACGCTCAGCGGCTCGGGCACAACATCCTTGGTGTGATCCGTGGTTCCGCGGTCAACCAGGACGGTGCGAGCAACGGCCTCACCGCCCCCAACGGGCCCTCGCAGGAACGCGTCATCCGCCAGGCCCTCGCCAACGCCCGCCTCGCTCCGCACGAGGTAGACGCGGTCGAGGCGCACGGCACCGGTACCCGGCTCGGTGACCCGATCGAGGCCAACGCGCTGCTGGCCACCTACGGCCAGGACCGCGAAGAGCCGCTGCGTCTGGGATCGATCAAGTCGAACATCGGTCACACGCAGGCTGCCGCGGGTGTCGCGGGCATCATCAAGATGCTGATGGCGATGCGTAACGGGGAGCTTCCGCCGACGCTGCACGTGGACGAGCCGACGCCGCACGTCGACTGGTCGACGGGTGCGGTGGAGCTGGTCACCGAGCGTCGGCCGTGGCCGGAGGTGGCGCGTCCGCGTCGCGCGGCCGTGTCCTCGTTCGGTATCAGCGGTACGAACGCGCATGTGGTCCTGGAGCAGGGCCCGGAGCCGGTCGTGGCCGGTGAGCCGGTGGTGGCGGGGCTTCCGCTGGTGGTCTCGGCGAAGAGCGAGGCGGCCCTGGCGGCGCGTGCCGGCCAGGTGCGTGAGCTGCTGGCCTCGGAGATCGTCGACCCGGCGCGGGTGGCTTCGGCTCTCGCGACCCGGGTCCCGCACCTCCCCTTCCGGGCGACGGTTTCCGGCGCCGGCCGGGACGAGCTGTTGGCGGGTCTTGAGGCGCTGGCCACGGGCGGGTCCGCGGCGAACCTGGTGCACGGCGCGGTCACGGGCTCGGGCAAGACGGTGTTCGTGTTCCCGGGTCAGGGTTCGCAGTGGCAGGGCATGGCTCTGGAACTCTTCGGCTCCTCCCTGGAGTTCGCCGCCCGGCTGGTGGAGTGTGAGCGGGCGCTGGCGCCGTTCACGGACTGGTCGCTGCTGGACGTCCTGCGCGGTGTGGAGGGCGCGCCCGGTTTCGACCGGGTGGACGTGGTGCAGCCCGCGCTGTGGGCGGTGATGGTGTCCCTGGCCGCGTTGTGGCGTTCGGTGGGTATCGAGCCGGATGCGGTGATCGGTCACTCGCAGGGCGAGATCGCGGCGGCCGCGGTGTCGGGGGCGCTGTCGCTGGACGACGCGGCGAAGGTCGTGGCGTTGCGCAGCCGGGCGATCGTGAAGCTGGCGGGTACGGGCGGGATGGTCTCAGTGGCCCTGCCGGCCGACGAGGTTCGCGAGCTCATCACCCGTTGGGGCGGCGCCATCGACATCGCCGCACACAACGGCCCGCGTTCCGTGGTGGTCGCCGGAGAGGTGACCGCTCTCGAGGAGCTGGTCGCCCACTGCAAGGACAACAACATGCGCGCCAAGCGCATCCCGGTCGACTACGCCTCCCACTCCGCGCACGTCGAAAGCCTGCGGGACGAGCTTCTCGACGCCCTGTCCTCGCTCACCCCGCGCGCCGTCAAGGTGCCCTTCCTCTCCACCGTCACCGGGCAGCCGCTGGACGGCACGGAGCTCGACGGCTCGTACTGGTTCCGCAACCTCCGCCAGACCGTCCAACTGGAGGCGGCCACCCGGACCCTGCTCGACCAGGGCCACCGCGTCTTCATCGAGGCCAGCGCCCACCCGGTGCTAACCATCGCGCTCCAGGAGACGATCGACGACACGCCGTACGACAGCGCCGTCACCGTGCCCTCGCTCCACCGTGACGAGGGTGGTGGACTCGACGACTTCCTCGCCTCCGCGGCGCAGGCCCACGTCTCGGGCGCCCCGCTCGACTGGACTGCCGTGGTCGGCGGACCCGGCGCGGTCGTCGACCTGCCGACCTACCCCTTCCAGCGCCGGCGCCACTGGCTGGAGGGCCCGGCGACGGCCTGGGACACGGGCGGGCTCGGCATGGCCGCCGAGCGGCACCCGCTCATCGGTGCCGCGCTCTGGACGGCCGACCAGGACAAGCTGGTCCTCAGCAGCAGGATCGCCCTGAACACGCAGCCCTGGCTGGCGGACCACGCCGTGGCCGGCACCGTGCTGCTCCCCGGTACCGCCTTCGTGGACCTCGCCATCCGGGCGGGTGACCACACGGGCCTCGACCAGCTCGACGAGCTGACCCTCCAGGCACCGCTGATGCTGGCCGGCCGCGGCGGAGTACAGCTCCAGGTCGTGGTCGACGCTCCGGACGAGGAGGGCCGGCGCGCGCTGTCGGTCCACTCCCGCCCGGAACCCGAGTCCGACGACGCCGCGATCCACCCGTGGACCCTGCACGCCACCGGCGTACTGGGTCACGCGGAAGGACGTGCGGCTGTACCGGCCGACACCGCCTGGCCCCCGGCCGGCGCCGAGCCGGTCGACCTGACGGCGGCGTACGACACGCTTGCCGAGCGGGGCTTCCAGTACGGACCCACCTTCCAGGGCCTGCGGGCGCTGTGGCGCGCCGGCCAGGAGATGTTCGCCGAGGTCGGGCTCCCGAAGGACGTCCCCCCGGGCGAGTTCGGGATCCACCCGGCCCTCCTCGACGCCGCCCTGCACCCGCTGGCGCTCGCGGAGGACGGCCGCCTGGTGCTGCCGTTCGCCTGGACCGGCGTCCGGCTGCACGCGGTGAACGCCAGCATGCTGCGCGTACGGATCACCCCGGAAGGCTCGGATGCCGCCCTGTCCCTCGCCGACGCGAGCGGTGCGCCGATCGCGTCGGTGAAGACGCTCAGCCTGCGGGCCGTGGACCCCGCGCCGCTGGCCGGCTCGGGCACCCCCCGCCAGCCGCTGCTCCAGGTGGAGTGGACGACCGCCCCGGAGGCCGCCCCGGCCGCCGGATGGGCCGTCCTCGACGACTCCGGCCACGGTCTGCGCGCCCCTCTGGGCAGCTACTCGGACCTCGCCGGCATTGTCGGAACCCCGCCGCTCGTCGTGGTCCCCTTCCCCGGCGAGGACGGCCCCGGCGCCGTGGCACACCGGGCCCTGCGGCTGGCCCAGGAGTGGCTCGCCGAGGAGCGGTTCGCCGACTCGCGCCTGGTCTTCGTGACCCGTGACGCGACCACCGCCCGCACGGAGGCGGGACTCGGCTCGGCTCCCGTCTGGGGGCTGGTGCGTACCGCCATGGCCGAGAACCCCGACCGGTTCGGCCTGCTGGACCTGACGGACTGGGACCTCTCCGAGGCTGAGCTTGGCCGTGCGCTGGCCGTACCGGACGCGCAGGTGAGCCTGCGGGACGGGGCACTGCTCGTACCGCGGCTGGTCAAGTCGCCCACGACGGGCGACACCGTGCCCGCCCTGAACCCCGAGGGCACCGTGCTCATCACGGGCGCCACCGGCGCCCTGGGCCAGCTGTTCGCCCGCCACCTCGTCGCCGAACACGGCGTACGGCACCTGCTGCTGGCGAGCCGCCGCGGCCGGGACGCGGCGGGCATGCCGGCGCTGGAGGCCGAACTCACGGCTCACGGAGCCGACGTGTCCGTGGTCGCCTGTGACACGGCCGACCGCATGGCGGTCGCCGCGATGCTGGACGCGATCCCCTCGGAGCACCCGCTCACCGCGGTCCTGCACACCGCCGGCGTCCTCGACGACGGCACGCTGCACACCCTCACGGCCGAGCAGCTCGACACCGTACTGCGTCCCAAGGCCGATGCCGCCCGGCACCTGCACGAGCTGACGGCCGACCTGGAGCTGGACGCGTTCGTCCTGTTCTCCTCGCTGGCCGGTACGGTCGGCACCGCGGGACAGGCCAACTACGCTGCGGCCAACACCTATCTGGACGCCCTCGCGCACCACCGCCACGCCCTGGGCCTGCCCGGTACGTCGCTGGCCTGGGGCCTGTGGGCCGAGGTCAGCGGGATGACCGGTCACCTGACCGACGCCGACCTCGCCCGCATGTCCCGGGGCGGCATCGCCCCGATCGGCAGCGAGCAGGGGCTGGCGCTGTTCGACGCGGCCCTCGCGACCCGTCGGCCGGTGCTCGTTCCGGCGCTGCTGGACTACACCGGACTACGGGCACAGAGCGAGGACGGCACCCTGCCCGCGCTCTTCCACGGCCTGGTGCGCCCGGCGCGGCGCGCCGCCGTCGGCGAGCAGGCGGGCGGGAACTCCCTCCAGGAACGCCTGGCGCCCCTGGCCCCCCAGGACCAGGAGCACGCACTGCTGGAACTGGTCCGCGGCGTGGTGGCCTCCGTACTGGGGCACACCGACGCCGACCAGGTCGGGCCCGGCCGGGCCTTCAACGAGCTGGGCTTCGACTCGCTCAAGGCGGTGGAACTGCGCAACCGGCTGAACGCGGCCGCAGGCCTGAAGCTGCCCCCGACGCTGGTGTTCGACTACCCGAGCACGGTCGAGCTGGCCGGCTTCCTGCGGACCGAACTGCTCGGCCCGGCCGCCGCGGTGGCCGAGCCCGAACCGGTCGCTGGCGCCTCCGACGAGCCGATCGCGATCGTCGCGATGGCGTGCCGCTACCCGGGCGAGGTCAGCTCCCCGGAGGAGCTGTGGGCGCTGCTGTCCGACGAGCGGGACGCCATCGGCCCGTTCCCGGACGACCGCGGCTGGGACCTGGACGGCCTGTACGACACGGACCCCGACCACGTGGGCACCTCGTACACCCGGCACGGCGGATTCCTCTACGAGGCTCCGCAGTTCGACCCCGAGCTCTTCGGGGTGAGCGCCCGGGAGGCCACCGCCATCGACCCGCAGCAGCGCCTGCTGCTGGAAATCTGCTGGGAGGCCTTCGAGCGCGCGGGCATCGACCCGACCTCTCTCAAGGGCAGCCAGACCGGTGTGTTCGCCGGTGTCATGGCCAACGACTACGCGGCACGCCTAAAGGACGCCCCCGAGGCCCTGGAGGGCTACCTGGCGGTCGGCAGCACGGTCAGTGTCGCCTCCGGCCGCGTCGCCTACACCTTCGGCCTGCAGGGACCGGCGATCACCGTCGACACCGCCTGCTCCTCCTCGCTCGTCTCCGTCCACCTCGCCGCGCAGGCGCTGCGGAACGGCGAATGCGGGCTGGCCCTGGCCGGCGGTGTGACCGTACTGGCCGCGCCCACCCTGTTCGTCGAGTTCAGCCGGCAGCGCGGCCTGGCACCGGACGGCCGGTGCAAGTCCTTCTCCGCGCAGGCGGACGGGGCGGCCTGGGCCGAAGGCGCCGGAATCCTCCTGCTGGAGCGGCTCTCCGATGCCCAGCGCAACGGCCGCCGGATCCTCGGCGTGATCCGCGGAACCGCCGTCAACCAAGATGGTGCGAGCAACGGCCTCACCGCCCCCAACGGCCCCTCCCAGGAGCGGGTGATCCGCCAAGCCCTGACCAACGCGGGCCTGACCACCGCGGACGTAGACGCGCTGGAGGCCCACGGCACCGGCACCACGCTGGGCGACCCGATCGAGGCCCAGGCCGTACTCGCCACCTACGGGCAAGAGCGCCCGTCCCCCCTCCTGATGGGCTCCCTGAAGTCCAACATCGGACACTCCCAGGCCGCCGCCGGTGTGGCCGGCGTCATCAAGATGGTCATGGCGATGCAGCACGGGGTGCTCCCCAAGAGCCTTCACATCGACGAGCCCAGCCCGCACGTGGACTGGTCCGCCGGAGAGGTGGAACTGCTCACCGAGGCGGTGCCGTGGCCCGAGTCCAAGCGGCCGCGCCGGGCAGGCGTGTCCTCCTTTGGCATCAGCGGTACCAATGCCCACGTCATCGTGGAGCAGCCGCCGACCGAGGGGACGGTCCCGCAGGCCGAGCCGATGCCGGTCGTTCCGCTGCTGCTGTCTGCGCACAACGACGCGGCCCTGCTGGCGCAGGCCGACCAGGTGGGCGCGGCCCTCGCCGACACCGGGCAGCAGGACCTGGCATCGACGGGCCGGACCCTGGCCGTCGGACGGGCCGGACTGCCGCACCGCGCCGTGGTGGTGGCCTCCACCGCCATCGAAGCGGTCGACGGATGCGCGGCACTGACCGTGCGGGGTGCACCCGTGGACGGCCGTACGGCCTTCCTCTTCACCGGTCAGGGCAGCCAGCGACTCGGCATGGGCCGGGAGCTGTACACCGCCTACCCCGCCTACGCCGAGGCCCTGGACGCCGTATGCGAAGAGCTCGACCCATGGCTGGAAACGCCGCTGCTCGACGTCCTCTTCGGTGAGGACCCGGCGCCGCTGGACCAGACCGGCTTCACCCAGGCCGCCCTGTTCGCAACCGAGGTCGCGCTCTTCCGGCTCCTCGAAGGCTGGGGCGTACGGCCGGACTTCCTCGCGGGCCACTCCATCGGTGAGCTGGCCGCCGCGCACGTCGCCGGCGTCCTCTCGCTGGCGGACGCGGCGCAGCTCGTCGCGGCCCGCGGCCGGCTGATGCAGGCACTGCCCGGCGGCGGCGCGATGCTCGCCGTGCAGGCCGAGGAGCAGGAGGTGCTGCCGCTGCTCGCCGGACGGGAGGACCTGCTGGGCATCGCCGCCGTCAACGGCCCCACCTCCGTGGTGCTCTCGGGCGACGCGGAAGCCGTCGAGGCCATCGGAGCCGAACTCTCCGCCCAGGGACGCAAGACCAAGCGACTGCGCGTCAGCCACGCCTTCCACTCCCCGCACATGGACGCGATGCTGGACGAATTCCAAACGGTCGCGCAGGGGCTCACGTTCGCCGCGCCCACCATCCCGATCGTCTCCACCCTGACCGGACAGCCGGTCGGCGCAGAGGAACTGACCACGCCCGAGTACTGGGTCCGGCACGTCCGCCGGCCCGTGCGCTTCCTGGACGCGGCACGCGCCCTGGAAGCCGAAGGCGTACGGACCTTCCTGGAGCTCGGCCCGGACGGCGTGCTCAGCGCGATGGGGCAGGACTTCCTCGACGCGGGATCGCTCCTGGTCCCGGGGCTGCGCGGCGGGCACCACGAGCCGCACACCGCCGTCACCGCCCTGGCCCACGCCCACGTACGGGGCGTGCCGGTGGACTGGCGCGCACTGTTCGGCGAGAACGCCGGACCGGCCGCGGACCTGCCGACCTACCCCTTCCAGCGCCAGCGCTACTGGCTCACGGAGGGGCCCGGCGGAGGCGACGTCACCTCAGCCGGACTCGACTCCGCACGGCACCCGCTGCTCGGGGCCGCGGTTCCGCTCGCCGACTCCGACGGTGTCCTGTTCACCGGCCGGATCTCGGCCCGCAGCCACACCTGGTTCGCCGACCATGCCGTCGCCGGGACCCTGCTGGTCCCGGGCACGGCCCTGGTGGAGCTCGCGCTCCACGCGGGCGCCGCACTCGGCTGCGAGCGGCTGGAGGAACTCGCCCTCCAGGCACCCCTGGTCCTTCCCGACGAGGGTGCGCTCCAGCTCCAGATCACCGTCGGCGGCCCCGACTCAGAAGGCCGCAGACCCGTCGCCGTCCACTCGCGCGGGGACCAGGAAGGCGACGTCTGGAACCGGCACGCCACCGGAACCGTGGTGGCCGCCGTTCCCGGCGGCCCCGAACCCGACCTCGCGTCCTGGCCTCCGGCCGGCGCCGAACCCCAGCCGGTCGAGGACCTGTACGACCGCCTCGCCGACCATGGCTACGGCTACGGCCCCGCCTTCCAGGGCCTCCAGGCGGCATGGCGCTCGGGCGAGGACCTCTACGCCGAGGTACGGCTGTCCGTCGACCCTGATGGATTCGCCCTGCACCCGGCACTGTTCGACGCCGCGCTGCACGCACTGCTCCTGGAGGATTCGGCCGAACTACGGCTGCCCTTCTCCTTCGGCGGCGTCCAGCTGACCGGGTCCCGGACCGGCACCGTGCGGGTCAAGCTGTCGGCCGGCCCGGACGGAACGGTCGCGGTCAGCATCGCCGACGAGACGGGCGCGCCGGTCGCCACCGTCGCATCGCTCGCCCTGCGGGCCCTGCCGACGGGGACCGCGCTGACCCGCCCCTCTGACCAGCACGTGTACGCGGTGGAGCGGGCCGGTGTGGAACTCCCCACCGGTGGCGACACGACCATCGTGGTCCTCGGCGAGGCCGACCTAGGACTCGCCGCCGAGCACCACGCCGACCTAGCCGACCTGGCCGCCTCGACGGCGGACGGCGCGGCCGCACCCGACGTGGTCGTCCTTCCGGTACGCCCGGCCACTCCGCAGGAGACCGGCCGGGTCACGGAGGAGGTGCTGGCGGTACTGCGGCAGTGGCTCGCCACCGACGCGCCGGCTGGAGCGCGGCTCGCCGTGGTCAGCACCGGGGAACTGGCGCACAGCGCACTCTCCGGGCTGATGCGGACCGCCGAGTCGGAACACCCGGGACTTTTCCAGCACGTGATCACGGACGGCCTGCCGGCCGGCCGCGAGCTGCTTGCCGCGGCCCTGGCCGATCCCCGACCGCAGCTCGAACTGCACGAGGGACAGGCCTACGTGACCCGGCTCGCCAAGGTCCCGTACCCGGTCCGGACCCCGGACGTCGACGACGCGTTCGACCCGGAGCGTACGGTGCTGATCACCGGTGGCACGGGCGCACTCGGAGCCCAGGTCGCCCGGCACCTGGTGACCGGCCGCGGCGCCCGTCGCCTGCTGCTCACCAGCCGGCAAGGCGGGGCGGAGGACCTTGTCGCCGAACTGACAGCGCTCGGCGCGGACATACGGGTCGCGGCATGCGACGCGGCCGACCGCGACGCGCTGGCCGGGCTGCTCGCCTCGATCCCGGACGAGCACCCGCTCACCGCGGTCGTGCACGCGGCCGGCGTCGTCGCGGACGCCACGCTGGAGGCCATGAGCCCGGAGAGCCTCTCCCGGGTCCTGCGGCCGAAGGTGGAAGCCGCCTGGAACCTGCACGAGCTGACCGCCGGACTGGAGCTGACGGACTTCGTCCTCTTCTCTTCCGTCGCCGGCCTGGTAGGCAACGCCGGACAGGCCAACTACGCCGCCGGCAACACCTTCCTGGACGCGCTCGCCGAACACCGGCGCGCCGAGGGCCTGCCCGCCGTGTCCCTCGCCTGGGGTATGTGGCAGGACGGGATGGCGAGCGACCTCGACCGTGCCGACCGGGCCAGGATCGCACGCAACGGGATCCTGCCGATGCCGACCGACCGGGCACTCGCGGCCCTCGACACTGCCCTGGCCGGAGCCAAGGCGCCACAAGCCGACGGCGAGGCGGCGACCCGACCGGTGCTCGCACCGGTGGCACTCGACCTCGCGGCACTGCGGAGCCTCGGGGACGCACTGCCCGAGCTGTACCGGGGCCTGGTGCGCACCGAGCGCCGAGCCGGTCGGCGTGCCTCCGCTCCGGCGGAGATCCCGCTGGCGCAGCGGCTCACGGGCCTGGACGTGGAAGAGCAGCAGCAGCTGCTGCTCGACCTCGTCAGGGAACAGGTCGGCATCGTCCTGGCCCACCCGGCCCCGCGGACGATCGACGATCAGCGCGGACTGCTGGACCTGGGCTTCGACTCCCTCACCGCGGTCGAACTGCGCAACAGGCTGAACACCATCACCGAACTGCGGTTGCCCAGCACGCTCGTCTTCCACCATCCGACCACCCAAGCCGTCGCCGAATACCTGCGGGGCGAGCTGGTCGGCGAAGTGGCAGACCCGGTCCAGGCAGCCCTGGACGCACTTGAGGCCGCTCTCTCGGCCGCCGGCCCGTCGGACGGCGACGGACCGGCAGGAACGTACGCCGCGCGACTGCGCGGCCTGCTTCGGAGGGTGGACGGCGGCCCCGACGGCGCCGACCTCGACCTGGCAACTGACGACGAACTCTTCGCAGCACTTGACAACGAACTCGGCAGGTAGACATGAACAACGAGCAGAAACTTCGCGACTACCTCAAGCGGGCAACGGTCGACCTGCGGGAGAGCCGTCAGCGTGTGCAGGATCTGGAGGAGCGCGCACACGAGCCGATCGCGATCGTGGGCATGGCATGCCGACTCCCGGGCGGTATCGCCTCCCCGGATGACCTGTGGGAGCTGCTGAGCGCCGAACGTGACGCGGTCGGTCCCTTCCCGGAGGGCCGCGGCTGGGACCTGGAAAACCTGTACCACCCAGACCCCGACCACCTCGGGACCTCGTACACCCGCGAAGGCGGCTTTCTGTACGAGGCGGACCGGTTTGACGCCGAGTTCTTCGGCATCAGTCCTCGCGAGGCGGCGGCGATGGATCCCCAGCAGCGGTTGCTGCTGGAGACGGGTTGGGAGGCTTTCGAGCACGCGGGAATCGCCCCGACCACGCTGAGGGGCACCCGTACCGGGGTGTACATGGGGGTCATGTACGACGACTACGGCTCCCGGATCCCCAATGCGCCCGAGGGCTTCGAGGGCTACCTGCTGACCGGAAGCGCGGGCAGCGTCGCGTCGGGTCGTCTGGCCTACACCTTCGGGTTGGAGGGACCGGCGGTGACGGTCGATACCGCGTGTTCGTCCTCGCTCGTCGCGCTTCATCTTGCCGCTCAGTCGCTGCGTCAGGGTGAGTGTTCGATGGCGCTCGCCGGTGGTGTGACGGTGATGGCGACACCCGGCACGTACGTGGAGTTTTCTCGGCAGCGTGGGTTGTCGCCGGATGGGCGGTGCAAGGCCTTCTCGTCGTCGGCGGACGGCACGGGTTGGGCCGAGGGCGTGGGCGTGTTGGTGTTGGAGCGGCTGTCGGACGCGGAGCGCCGTGGGCATCGGGTGCTGGCGGCGATGCGTGGTTCCGCGGTGAATCAGGACGGTGCGAGCAGCCAGCTGACTGCGCCGAACGGGCCTTCGCAGGAGCGGGTCATACGGGCCGCCCTGGCCAGCGCGCGGCTGACGGCGTCCGAGGTGGATGTCGTGGAGGCGCACGGTACGGGTACGCGGCTGGGTGATCCGATCGAGGCGCAGGCGCTGATGTCTGCTTACGGCCAGGCCCGTGGGGACGACAACCCGTTGTGGTTGGGTTCTGTCAAGTCGAATATTGGTCACACGCAGGCCGCGGCGGGTGTCGCGGGCGTGATCAAGATGGTTATGGCGATGCGCAAGGGGGTCATGCCCTCGACTTTGCACGTGGACGAGCCCACCCCCGAGGTCGATTGGTCGGCGGGCACGGTGAAACTGCTGACGCAGGCTCAGCAGTGGCCGGAGCTCGATCGTCCGCGTCGGACGGGTGTGTCGTCCTTCGGAATCAGCGGGACCAACGCTCACGTGATCCTCGAAGAGGCGCCGCGCGACCGTGATGTCGATCCGGTGACAGCACCGGATGCTGCTGTACAGCAGTCGGAGTCGGGCTCACCGACGCTGCCGGCACCGTGGTTGCTTTCGGCCAAGTCGGAGACCGCACTACGGGCACAGGCGAGCCGGCTGCTGGCCTGGCTCGCCGACCACCCCGAGGTGGATGACGCTGATGTCGCTGCCTTCCTGACCACCGCGCGCGCTCAGCTGGGTCGGCGCGGCGCGGTGCTCGGCGCCGACCGGGCCGGTCTGCTCGCAGGCCTCACGGCTCTGGCCGCGGGTTCGGCATCCCCGCATGTTGTCTCAGGTGTCGCCACCACCGGCGAGACGGCCTTCCTGTTCACCGGTCAGGGCGCGCAACGTGTCGGAATGGGCGCAGGGTTGGCTGCCGCGTTCCCCGTGTTCTCCGCTGCCCTCGACGAGGTGTGCGCGGAATTCGATGCCCTGCTAGAGGTATCGCTGCGCAAGGTCATGTTCGGCGAGACCGGTGGTGCCGGGAACAGCGTCGGCGACACCGAGCGCATGGCCCTGCTTGACCGGACGGAATTCACGCAGCCTGCGCTGTTCGCCTTCGAGGTGGCGCTGTATCGCCTTTTGGAGTCGTTCGGCGTGACCCCGGATGTGGTGGTCGGGCATTCGATCGGCGAGCTGGCCGCGGCCTATGTGGCCGAGGTGTGGTCGCTGGCCGACGCGTGTCGGCTCGTTGCCGCCCGTGGTCGATTGATGGGCGCGCTGCCGACCGATGGAGCGATGCTCGCCGCCGCAGTGTCGGAGGAGCGGGCTCTGGAACTGCTCGCGGCTGGGACGGTCTCGTTGGCGGCCGTGAACGCGCCTGCGGCGATGGTGTTCTCGGGCGAGACGGCGGCGATCGTCGCACTGGAGGACCGGCTGGCGGACGAGGGCGTGAAGACGACCCGGCTGACGGTCAGTCACGCCTTCCATTCGGCGTTGATGGAGCCGATGCTTGCCGAGTACGAGCAGGTCGCCGGATCGGTGACGTACCGGACGCCACGCATTGATGTGTGCTCCACGGTGTCCGGTGCGCCGGCCGGTCCCGACCTGCTGACGCCGCAGTACTGGGTGCGGCAGGTGCGCGAGGCCGTGCGGTTCGCCCCGGCCGTGCAGTCACTCGTCGACTCCGGCGTGCGCCGGTTCGTCGAGGTGGGTCCGGACGCGGTGCTGGCGGCGCTGACCCGCCACACACTGATCGACGAGGTGGCGTCCCGCTCACTGGTCGCGGCGGCGTCACGGCGCGGCGTCGACGAGGTCGACCAGTTCCTGCGGTTGCTCGCCGCCGCCCATTGCTCGGGCGTCACCGTCGACTGGGCGCCGCTGTCACCAGGAAGGCCGGTCACCCACCTCGACCTGCCTGTCTACGCCTTCCAGCATCGCCGCTACTGGGTGCAGCCCGACGACGATGCGCTCGGTGACATGGGCCGTGCCGGCCTGTCCGCGCTCGATCATCCGATGCTGCGCGTCGCCGCGCCGCTCGCCGGTCGCGACGAATGGCTGTTCAGCGGCAGGCTTTCCACCACCGACCAGCCGTGGATCGCCGACCACACGGCCTTCGGAGCGGTGCTTCTGCCCGGCACCGGGTTCTTGGATCTCGCGTTAGCCGCGGGCAGCCGCCTGGAACTGCCCGTCGTGGACGAACTCGTCCTGGAGACGCCGCTGCTGTTCGACGGTGCCGCTGCCGTGGACGTGCAGGTCTCGGTGACCGAGCCCGACCACACCGGCCGTCGACGCCTGTCGATCCACTCGCGCGCCGTCACCGGCACCGCGCCGTCCCACCCGGGCGAGCCGGACTGGACGCTGCACGCCACCGGCACCCTCGCCCCCGCCGACGGCGTGACGCCGGCCTGGACCGACCCCGACTGGCCGCCGGCCGACGGCACGCCGATCGACGGAACGCGTCTGTACGACCGGCTCGCCGACCTGGGATTCGGCTACGGCCCGAGCTTCCAGGGCGTGCGCGCCGCCTGGACCAGTGGTGACGACGTGTTCGCCGAGGTGACCCTGGACGAGACGACAGCGAACCGGGCGGCGGGCTTCGGGGTCCATCCGGCGCTGCTGGACGCGACCTTCCACGCCGCCATCGATGTGCTCGCCGACGACCTCCCCGACGGCAGGCTGCCGCTTCCGTTCTCCTTCGGCGGCGTCCGTGTGTTCCGGCGCGGCGCCACCGCGGTCCGCGCCCGCATCATCCGTTCGGGTTCCGAGAAGGTGCGCATCGACGCCTGCGACGCCACCGGCGCCGCGGTACTGTCGATCGACGCCGTGCTCGCCCGCCCCGCGGACGCGAGCGCTCTCGCCGGTGCCCGCAGCCCGCTCTACGCGATCGACTGGCCGCCGGTGACGGCGCCTGCGGTGTCCGACCGGCAACTGGTCGCACTGGGGCGGCCCGTCGCAGGCTGCGCGAAGACGTTCGAGGATGTCGCGGCGTTCGCGGCAGGCGGGGGCCACACAGGCGCGGCTGTCGTCTGGTCGCCCGAAACGGCGCCGGCGGACGGCGACGACGTCCCCGCGACCATCCGCACCGCTGTGCACAAGGCCCTCGCGGTGCTGCGCGACTGGCTCGCCGAACCGGGCTGCGCCGACTCGACGCTGATCGTGCTGACCCGCAACGGAGCGGGTCTGCCCGGTGAGACGCCGGACCCCGCGGCAGCGGCCGTCCGCGGCCTGGTGCGCAGCGCGCAATCGGAACATCCCGGGCGCATCGTGAACGTCGACCTCGACGACAACGACCCCGCGGACCTGCACCAGCGGATCGCCGCCGCAGTCGCCACGGACGAACCACAGCTCGCGATCCGCGACGGCGCCACGGTGGCACCGCGGCTGATCCGTGCCACCACCGTCGAACCGACCGGCGAGCCCTTCGGTGACGGCACGGTCCTGATCACCGGCGGCGCGGGCGGACTGGGCGCCGTCACCGCACGCCACCTGGTCACCCGGCACGGGGTGCGCAGACTGCTGCTCGTCTCGCGCCGCGGCTCCGCCGCGCCGGGTGTCGCGGAGCTGGTCACCGAACTGACCTCGCTGGGCGCCGACGTACGCGTCACCGCCTGCGATGTCAGCGATCGCGCCGAAGTCGCGGCGCTGCTGGAATCCGTAGCTGCGCACGAACCGGTGACCGCTGTCGTGCACACCTCGGGCGTGGTCGACGACGGCACCATCGAAACCCTGACCGCCGAGCAGGTGGACCGGGTGCTCGCCCCGAAGGTCGATGCCGCCTGGCATCTGCACGAGCTCACCCGCGACATGGACCTGTCGGCGTTCGTGCTGTTCTCCTCCGCCGGGCCGCTGCTCGGCGGGCAGGGCCAAGGCAACTACGCGGCCGCGAACGCGGCGATGGACGCGCTCGCCCAGGTGCGCCGCAGCGCCGGTCTGCCCGCGCACTCGCTGGCCTGGGGGCTGTGGAAGCGCGGCATGGCCGAGGCATTGAACGACCCCAGTGCCGAACATCTGACACGTCAGATCCGCACGCGTCTCGGTCTGTCCCCGATCGAGCCGGACACCGGCATGCAGATGTTCGACGATGCGTTGACCACCGGCGAACCGATGCTGATGACCGCGCTGCTCGACACACCCGCCCTCACCGCGCTGGGCCGGCTCGGCACGCTGCCCGCGGTGCTGCGCGGCCTGATCCACGTACCGTCGCGCGGCCAGATCGCCGACAGCCCGTTGCGCCAGCGGTTGCTCGACGCCCCCGCCGATCGGTGGGAAGCGCTGATCCGCGACGAGGTCCGCGCGATCGCCGCCGCGGTCCTCGGCCACGAGTCGGCCGACGCCATCGACCCCGAAACACCGTTCACGGAACTGGGCTTCGACTCGCTCGGCGGAGTCGAGTTCCGCAACAAGGTGACCGCCGCCACCGGTGTTCAGCTTCCGTCCACGCTGGTGTTCGACTATCCGACCACCGCCGCCGTCGCGGGCTTCCTGCGTACCAGGGTCGACGGTTCGGCGCCGACGCGGTCGCACCCCGCCTCGACCAGGGCCAAGGCCAGGGCCGACGAGCCGATCGCGATCGTCGGCATGAGCTGCCGGTATCCCGGCGGCGTCGAGAATCCCGACCAGCTCTGGGAACTGATCGCCGGGCGCGTCGACGCGATCACCCCGATCCCGGGCGACCGCGGCTGGGACGTCGACCACCTGTACGACACCGACCCCGGCAAACCCGGCAAGATCTACACCCGAGAAGGCGGATTCCTGCATGCCGCGGGTGATTTCGATGCCGCCTTCTTCGGGATCGGCCCCCGTGAGGCAGCGGCGATGGACCCGCAGCAGCGGCTGCTGCTCGAGGCGTCCTGGGAAGCGCTCGAAGACGCCGGCATCGATCCGACCTCACTGCGGGGCACCGACACGGGGGTGTACGCGGGCGTCATGTACCAGGACTACGGCTACACGGCGCGCGAGGCCGCCGACGGTGCCGCGGAAGGCTATCTGGCGACCGGATCGGGCGGCAGCGTCGTCTCCGGCCGGGTGTCCTACGCCCTCGGTCTGGAAGGACCCGCGGTGACGGTGGACACGGCATGTTCGTCGTCGCTGGTGGCCCTGCATCTGGCGGTGCAGGCACTGCGCGCCGGGGAGACGTCGCTGGTCCTGGCCAGCGGGGTGACGGTCATGTCGACTCCGATGCTGTTCCAGGAGTTCTCCCGGCAGCGGGCGCTGTCACCGGATGGGCGCTGCAAGGCGTTCTCGAGTGCCGCGGACGGTGTCTCGTGGGCCGAGGGCGTCGGCGTGCTCGCCCTCGAGCGGTTGTCCGACGCGCAGCGTAATGGGCGCCCGGTGCTGGCCGTGATCCGCGGTAGCGCAATCAATCAGGACGGTGCGAGCAACGGCTTGACCGCACCGAATGGTCCATCCCAGGAGCGGGTGATCGCGCAGGCACTGGTCAACGCAGGGGTGGCCGCGGCCGAGGTGGACGCGGTGGAGGCGCACGGCACCGGCACCACGCTGGGCGACCCGATCGAGGCGCAGGCGCTGATCAACGCCTACGGACAGGATCGTGCCGAGCCGCTGCGGATCGGGTCGTTGAAGTCGAACATTGGGCATGCGCAGGCGGCTGCCGGTGTCGGCGGTGTGATCAAGATGGTGCAGGCGCTGCGGCACGAGGTGTTGCCGCCCACCTTGCATGTTGACGCGCCGTCGCCGCACGTGGAGTGGTCGGCGGGCGAGGTACGGATCCTGACCGAGGCCGAGCCGTGGCCGGTCGGGGAGCGTCCGCGCCGGGCGGGAGTGTCGTCGTTCGGGATCAGCGGGACCAACGCGCACGTGATCCTCGAAGAGGCGCCCGCGGTCCCGCCGCGGCCGGTCGATCTACCGCGCCCGGCGGCCTTGCCGTTGCTGCTGTCCGCGCGGACGACTGCCGCGCTGCGGACCCAAGCGCGCCGTATGCACGACGCGCTGCGCGAACGTCCGTCGCTCGACCTGACCGACGTCGCGGTGACGCTGGCGCTGCACCGCGCGCGGCTCGAGCAGCGCGCCGCCGTCGTGGGCTCGGACCGGGAGACGCTGCTGGCGGCCTTGGCGCGCCTGGCAGCCGACGAGCCAGGACCGGGCATCGCCAACGGCGCTAGTCAGACAGGCACGACAGCGTTCCTGTTCACCGGTCAGGGCGCGCAGCGGATCGGGATGGGCGCTGGACTGTACCGGGCGTTCCCGGCTTTCGCCGCCGCGCTCGACGAGGTGTGCGCGGAATTCGTTGCACACCTGGAGCATTCGCTGCGGGATGTGATGTTCGGCGCGCAGCGCACCGGCATCGGGCAGGAAGCGAGTGAGCTCGACGTGCTGGCCGCTGCGAGCGGCGCGACTGCCGAGACTCTGCTGGACCGCACCGAGTACGCCCAGCCCGCGTTGTTCGCGTTCGAGGTGGCGATGTATCGCCTTGTCGAGTCGTTGGGCGTGACGCCGGATGTGGTGGCCGGGCATTCGATCGGCGAGCTGGCCGCGGCGTATGTGGCCGGTGTGTGGTCGTTGTCTGATGCGTGCAGACTCGTTGCGGCCCGGGGTCGATTGATGGGGGCGCTGCCGACAGGTGGGAGCATGCTGGCCGCCGCGGTGCCGGAGGGGCGGGCCCTGGAGCTGCTGGCGGCGGCTAGTGCCGATCCGGCAGCCGCCGCGGTCTCGCTGGCCGCTGTGAACGCTCCCGATGCGGTGGTCTTCTCCGGAAACACCGAGGCGGTATCGGCGCTCGAGTCGAGGTTGGTGGCCGAGGGCGTCAAGACCAGCAGGCTGCGGGTGAGCCACGCGTTCCACTCCGCCTTGATGGATCCGATGCTGACTGACTTCGCGGAGATCGCCGCGGGCCTGACGTATCACGAGCCACGAATACCTTTGTGCTCCACGGTTTCCGGCGCATTCGCCGGCGATTCGGTGGGTACGCCCGAGTATTGGGTACGGCAGGTGCGCGAGGCCGTGCGCTTCGCCCCGGCGGTGCAGTCACTGCTCGATTCGGGTGTGCGCCTGTTCGTTGAGCTGGGCCCGGACGCGGTGCTGACGACCATGAGCCGCGCCACTCTGGCGACAGACCTCGCAGCGCGCACATCGGTGGTCGCGGGATCCCGTCGCACAGTCGCCGAACCCGAGCAGCTGGTCGCCGCGCTGGCCACCGCGCACTGCGCGGGCCAGCCGGTACGGTGGGCGGCCTACTTCGGAGCTCGACCGCAGCCACGGATCACATTGCCTACCTATCCCTTCCAGCACGAACGATTCTGGCTCCTGCCCGCGGAGGCCGCCGCGCCGCTCGCCGGTGCCGACTCCGCCGACCATCCGCTGCTGCACACCCAGGTGCAGCTCGCCGGCAAGGACGAGTGGCTGTTCACCGGCAGGCTCTCGCTGCGCACGCACCCATGGCTCGCCGACTACGCCGTCTTCGGCGCGGTCTTGATGCCAGGTACCGGATTCGTGGAACTGGCTCTGGCCGCCGGCGCCCGGCTTGGTGTGCCGCGCCTGGCGGAACTGGTGCTTGCGGAGCCGCTGGTTCTCCCGGCCGACGGTGCCGCGGACATTCAGCTCGCCGTGGGCGAACCCGACGCCGACGGGCACCGGACCGTGGCCATCCACGCCCGCGCCGCCGACGCCTGGGTGCAGCATGCCCGTGGCCTGCTCATGCCCGCCGCGCCGACCGCGGCGCCGGGCTGGCCCCAGGTGTGGCCTCCGGTTGCGGGCGATCCGGTCGACGGGCAGCAGGTGTACCGCGTGCTCGGCGACCTCGGCTTCGGGTACGGCCCGGTGTTCCAGGGTGTGCGCGCCGCGTGGTCGCGTGGGGAGGAAGTCTTCGCCGACCTGGCGCTCGACACCGACACCGCGGCGCGCGCCACCGCCTTCGGACTGCATCCGGCACTACTGGACGCGGTGTTCCACGCGACTGTCGGCCAGCTCGCCGCGGGCGGGACCGACGGCCGGGTGACGCTGCCTTTCGCCTTCGACGGTGTCCAGCTGGCACAGTCCGGCGTGGGTGCCCTGCGTGCCCGCATCGCCCGCGTCGCACCGGACACCTTCTGTGTGGAGGCGGTCGACGCGACCGGTGCCCTCGTGCTGAGCGTGGAGTCGGTGCGGTCCCGCCCGATCGAGCGGAGGGCGCTGGCCGGGCTGCGCGGCGCGGCACCGTTGTTCGACCTCGAGTGGGTCGCCGTGCCTGCCGCCTCCAAGGCGGACACCGGGCGCATCGTCGTGCTCGGCGACCCGGCGGCCGTCGAGGCCCCTGAGCCCCCGACATGCTGTGCCGATCTCGCGGAACTCGCCGTGCTGCAGGATGTTCCCGACACGGTGGTCTGGTCGGCGCCCCGCGGAACCGGTGCCGGCGCGACGGACATACACGCCGGCGTGCTGACGACGCTCGCAGTGTTGCAGGACTGGATGGCCGCCGAACACCCCGGCCGGCTCGCGATCGTGACGCACACGGCCGCCGGACTGCCCGGCGAGGAACCCGATCTGGTCGGAGCCGCCGTGGCGGGCCTGGTGCGCAGCGCACAGTCCGAGCACCCGGGCCGGTTCCTGCTCATCGACCACGACGGCGACGCCCTGCCGATCAAGTCGCTCGCCGACGCCCTGGCCCAGGACGAACCGCACCTGGCGGTTCGCGAGGGTCGGCTCCTGGCACCGCGATTGCAGCAGCTGCCCACCACCGAACCGGGCGTACCACCGTTCGATCACGGCACGGTGCTCATCACCGGCGGCACCGGCGGCATCGGCGCGATCGTCGCCCGGCATCTGGTCGCAGCGCACGGCGCACGACGGCTGCTGCTGGCATCGCGGCGCGGTGCCGCCGCGGACGGCTCCGCCGAACTGGTCGCCGAGCTGACCGACCTCGGCGCCCACGTCCGGGTCGTGGCGTGCGACGTCACCGAACGCACCGCGGTCCAGGCCCTGCTGGCCGACATCGACACCGACGCCCCGCTGACCGCCGTCATCCATGCGGCGGGCGTCCTGGACGACGGCACGCTCGACACCCTCACCGCCGCGCAGACGACACGGGTGCTGGCACCGAAGGCCGATGCGGCACTGCACCTGCACGAGCTGACCCGCGATATGGATCTGTCGGCGTTCGTGCTGTTCTCGTCCGCGGCACCGTTGCTCGGCGGACAAGGGCAGGGCAACTACGCCGCCGCGAACAGCGTCCTGGACGCGCTGGCACGCGTGCGGCGCAGCGGGGGCCTGCCCGCGCACTCACTGGCCTGGGGACTGTGGACCGTCGGCATGGCAGGGATACTCGGCGGGGACGGCGCCGAGCAGTACGCCCGCCAGATCCGGGCCAGGCTGGGCCTGATCCCGATCGACCCGGAGTCCGGGATGGCGCTGTTCGACAACGCGCTCGCGACCGACAGGGCGACACCGACGACGGCCCTGCTGGACACGGCGGCGCTCACCGACCTGGCGCGCGGCGGCACACTGCCCGCGGTACTGCGCGGCATGATCCGGGTTCCCCCGGCCGCGGCGAAGCCCGGTGTCAGCCTGGCGTGGCAGCTGGCCGCACTGCCCGACGCCGACCGCGACGGTGTGATCCTGTGCGAGGTGCGCAACGTCGCCTCGGCGGTCCTCGGCCACCTGTCCGGCGACGCGATCGACCCGGACGCGCCGTTCACCGAGCTCGGTTTTGACTCCCTCGGTGCCGTCGAATTCCGCAACCGGCTCGCACAGCTGACCGGGCTGACGCTGCCGTCGACGCTGATCTTCGACCACCCGACCGCCGCCGACGTGGCGAAACTGGTGCGATCGCTGATCGAGGAATCCGACACCGGCGTGGTCGAGCAGGCACCGGCCGGCGTGCGCGGCACGATCACCGACCTGGTGTCGGCGGCGCATCGCCGCGGTGAGCTGGAAGGGGCGATGCCCCTGCTGACCGCGAGCTCGGCTCTGATGACCGCGTACTCCGTCGGTGAGGCCGCCGAACACCGCCCGGATGTGCAGCTCCTGGCGCGCGGCGCCGCGGCACCAGCACTGGTCTGCATCCCCTCGTTCCTGGCGGGATCGGGCCCGCACCAGTTCGCCCGCCTGGCCCGCGAACTGGGCGGCGAGCGGCAGGTCAGTGCGTTGCGGCTGCCCGGCATGCGCGCAGGCGACGACCTGCCGGCGACATGGGCGACGGCGATCGAGAGCCTCGCCGCGGCCGTCGCGTCGGAACTCGAGCGAGGCCCGGTGGCGCTCATCGGCTATTCGGCCGGTGGTGCGCTCGCCCATGCGATCGCCCGGCGGATCGAAGACGACGGCGGCGAGCTCGCGGGCGTCGCGATGATCGACACCTACTCCCCGGAAGAGCACGAACTCAACCGCCTCGTGCTCACCGACGCGCTGGGACAGATCCTGTCCCGGGGCAACGCACTGACCCCCGTCGACGACCACGGCCTGGTCTCCATGGGCGGCTACGTGCGGATATACCCCGAGCGCGAGGCCAAGCCGATCGCCGCGCCGACGCTGAATCTGCGGGCCACCGTGATGCTGAGCAGCTTCGGGGACGTCGCCCCCGTCCCCGACTGGCAACACCGTGGACCGGCCGAGTACATCGAGGCAGATCACTTTTCGATCATCGAGGAACGGGCGGCAGAGACCGCCGCGCACCTCCGGCGCTGGCTCGATTCACTCAGCGGCCATTGATCTCCGAACCGTCAGGTTCGAGGAATGAGGACACATGACAGCCCTGGACAAGCCGGCCGCCCGCGCGGCGTGCTCGGGCGCCTGCGCCGAGCATTCGACGACGTTCACGCGGTCCGCCGCTACTTGGGGCACGTCCCCGTGTCGACGGTCAGGTAATTCCCTACGATCTGCATGATCGGCATCAGTCAATACCCCACCCCTGTGGTCACGACTCCCCAGCGGGACGCTGACCGTCGATCATGCCGCTGGCCACGCTCACCGGATGGCAAGAAGAACATTCGCCGTGGTCGACGTCGTCGAGATCTACGTGTATGGGTACGCGGGGCCGGCTCAAGAGCCAGGTGTCCGTCGCTGGGGGTGAACCGCAAGCCGATCAGGAAGTAGCTGGCGCCGGCGGAGGCGGCCGGGATCACTCCGGGAGGGTCGCCGATGAGCGAGGTGGACTGGGCGAAGCTACTCAAGAGCTGGTTCCCGGAGTTGGCCAGCCGAAGGCTGAACCAGGTGCGGTGGGCAGAGATCAAGCCGCACCGGGACTACGTCAAGAGCCTGTTGGAGACCACGTCGGTCACCACGATCTACCAACGGCTTCGGTCGACTACGGCTTCCTGGGGCAGTGGATCAACCCGGCGACCGGGAAACGGCACCGGATCTGGGCGTTCGTGATGGTGCTGCCCGCCCCGCGGCACATGGTTGTCTGCCTGGTGGCACACATGGACCAGCACGCCTGGACCGAAGCGCACGCGAAAGCGTTCCGCTTCTCCAGCGGTGTCCCGCGGCGTCTGGTGCCGGACAACCTGAGGACCGGGGTGGACAAGCTGGACCTCTACGACCCGCAGATCAAGTGGATCTTTGAGCCTTTCTTGCCCCGGTAGGATTCGGACCTGTCAGCTCCCCCCTTTCATCGCACGCATGTTCACCGAATCGATCGCGCACCGGCTCCAGTCCAGCTCACCGCGCCTGCCCAGCTCGTCGAGGACCAGACGGTGGAGCCTGGCCCAGACTCGGGCCTTGGTCCACTCGGTGAACCGCCGGTGGGCTGTGGGCCCCAAAGGCCCGAACGAGGGGGGCAACTGCCGCCACGTACAGCCCGACGTCGCTACGAAGATGATCGCAGCCAGGACCTCTCGGTCTCCGTACCGTCGTCGGCCACCGCCCTGCGGCCGAGACGGAGCCGGCGGCACCACCCGCTCGAACAGCTCCCACAACTCATCTGGCACGAGACGCTCAACGATCCCCACGACGCCAGACTATCGAACAACCCATATGAGACGACGTCTTAGAGGTCGTTTTCATCTGTAGTGCGGTGGTATCTCCGCAATTACACCCGCTGAGGTGTTGGTGCGGGTGAAGCTGGCAGGTTGGCCGTGCTTGCCGAGGCGGATGGTGTGACATCTGGGGCGGGAGTCGGCTTGCGCCTGTCTCATTCCGGGACGCCCGGATCGGGTCTGTGCTTCAGTGAGGCAGGACTCACGCCTGGGCGCACGCCCCCGACCGGCGGTACGTCCAGGTCATGACCGATCGTCGTGCGTATCCGAGTGATCTGTCCGATGCCCGCTGGGAGTTGATCGAGCCGGTGCTGTCCGCGTGGCGCTACGAGCGTCGCGGCCGGGCCCTGGGTTTCGGCCGGCCGCCCGAGCATGATCTGCGCGAGATCATGAACGCGATCCTGTACGTGGACCGCACCGGGGTGCAGTGGCGCTACCTGCCGCATGATTTCCCGAACTGGAACACGGTCTACGGCTATTTTGCCAAGTGGCAGTCCGATGGCATCTTTGCCCAGCTCAACGGCCTGCTGCGTGAGTTGGTGCGACAGCAGGAGGGCCGGAACGCGAAGCCGTCGGCGTGCGTGATCGACGCACAGAGCGTCAAGACCTCCACCAGTGTCCCCGCCGCGAGTCAGGGCACGGACAACGCCAAGAAGATCGTCGGCCGGAAGCGGAGCATCGTGACCGACACGCTCGGCCTGTTCCTCGCAGTGCTGGTCACTGCGGCCGGCGTGCAGGACTCGGTGGCCGGCACCCAGCTGCTCGACCAGGTCGCCGCCGACCATCCCGGCCTCCGCAAGGTGTGGGTCGACGGCGGCTACCGCAAGCACTTCGTCGAGCACGCCGCCACCCTCGGCATCGACATGGAAATCTCCGCCCGCACCCCCGGGACCAGGGGGTTCACCCCGATACCGAAACGGTGGGCGGTCGAGCGGACCTAGTGCGCCACGAGGCGCTCTGTTTGTATCCCCGGCTCAGCCGGGAGGAACTCGGAAGGAGGTTCCTGGGCCCGATGACTTACCTGGATCCGAAAGGCGAAGGGGACAAAAGCATGTCAGAAAACCAGTGACCGGGCTCAGTTGTCGGAGACGGTGTGCTGGGTGGCCCGCGCGATATGGCGAAGACTGGATTGTTTGAAGCCCAATCTCCAGAAGATGCAAGTTCCCATCCGCCGGAAAGACATCTGAAACCGGTGCCGTGCTCTGCTCTGGCTTCGATTGTGTGGCCGGAGCAACTTCCGGAGCACGGAGCGATGTTCAGCGAGGACATTCAAGGAGATGAGTGGGACGCCTGTGTCGCGCTAGAACGTACAGACAGAGACGAACGTGGGATCGCCTACGGGACGCGAGTCCTATGGCGACGGAGGCCCCGTAGTAGTCGCCGGAGTCACGCCCGGCCAGGGAGGACGGGAAAGCCGTTCACAGGGCGAAGGGGGCCAGGTGATTCGGACACTCGAATCCGGGAGGTATGCGGAATGCAAAGCGCCAAAACGGTGCTGGGTGTCCTGCGTGAACGCGGCAGGCGCGGCCTGCCGTGCAATGAACTGTATAGGCAACTGTTCAACCCGCAGTTGTATCTGCTGGCCTACGGGCGCATTTACGCCAACCACGGCGCGATGACGCCCGGGGTCACGTCGGAAACCGTGGACGGTATGTCACAGCGGAAGATCGGCCGGATCATTGAAGCGATGCGTCACGAGCGTTACCGCTTCAAGCCGGTCCGACGCATCCATATCCCGAAGAAGAACGGGAAGACGCGCCCGCTGGGGCTGCCGACCTGGTCGGACAAGCTCGTTGGAGAAGTGGTCCGCCTGTTATTAGAGGCGTACTACGAGCCAACGTTCTCCGACCGCTCACATGGATTTCGTCCCCGCCGAGGCTGCCACACCGCGTTGCGGGAGGTGGACCACACCTGGACCGGGACATCCTGGTTCATCGAAGGGGACATCGCCGACTGCTTCGGCAGCCTGGACCACCAGGTCCTGCTGTCGATCCTCGGCGAAAAGATCCATGACCAGCGGTTTCTACGGCTGGTGCGCAACATGCTGACAGCCGGATACCTGGAGGACTGGAGATGGGGCACCACGCTCTCCGGAGCGCCGCAAGGCGGAGTGGCCTCCCCAATCCTGTCCAACATCTACCTGCACAAGTTGGATGAGTTTGTAGAAACGGTTCTGATTCCGGAGTACACCCGAGGAGACCGCCGGGCCCGAAACCCGGCTTACCTGGAGTTGCAGAATCTGCTGGCGAAAGCCCGCCGGCGCGGCGATCGGGCCCAGGCCCGTGCGTTGCGTCAGCGGATGGTCAGCCTGCCGAGCGCGGATCCCAATGATCCGGCATATCGCAGGCTGCGCTACATACGCTACGCGGACGATCACCTCCTCGGTTTCACCGGACCGAAAGCCGAGGCCGAGCAGATCAAACAACGCCTGGCCCAGTTCCTGCGTGACAAACTCAAGCTGGAACTGTCCCAGGAAAAGACGCTGATCACCCATGCCCGCACCCGGGCAGCTAGGTTTCTCGGCTATGAGATCACGACCCAGCACAACGACACGAAGAAAACCGGCCGTTACCGTCGGGTCAACGGTCAGATAGCACTCCGTGTTCCACGGGACGTGATCAAAGCCAAGTGCGCCCCCTATATCGCCCGCGGGAAACCCGCGAAGAAGACGGCCCTGACCAACAGCAGCGATCACGCGATCGTGGCGACCTTCGGGACCATCTACCGGGGCGTCGTCCAGTACTACCTGCTCGCCGGAGACGTCTTCCGGCTGCACCGGCTGCAATGGGTCATGGAGACCTCCATGCTCAAAACTCTCGCAGCCAAGCACCGTTCGTCAGTGTCGAAGATGGCCGCCAAGCACAAGACCAGAATCGACACCCCCAACGGGCCCCGAGTGTGCTTCGAGGCCCGTATCGAGCGGAAGAACAGGAAACCACTGGTGGCACGGTTCGGCGGGATTCCCCTCCAACGGCAGCGGGCGGCAGAACTCGCCGATCGCGAGCCGGTACGGGTGGACTATCCGCAGAAGGAACTCATCGCGAGACTCCTCGCGGACACCTGCGAGATCTGCGGAAGCAAGGGCAACGTGCAAGTGCACCACGTCCGCGCTCTCGCCGACCTCGCACATTCCGGATGGCAGCCTTCCGACTGGGCGCGCGTCATGCTCCACCGGCGACGCAAAACCGTCGTGGCCTGCGACACCTGCCACGACCGTATCCACTCAGAACGGCCAGCCAGACCACTCACGCAGTAGTCACTGGAGAGCCGGATGACCGGGAAACCGTCATGTCCGGTTCGGCGGGAGGCCGCGCGGAACAGGACTCGCCCCCACGGCAAGCACCTCGCCGCGCGGCCGACCCAACCGGTTGGCTGATGCTGCACCGCCGCCTGGCCCGCGACTACGAAACCCTCCCGGCCCGCTCCGAAGCGATGATCCACCTCGCCATGACCGACCTCATGACCCGCCGCCTCACCGGCGAGAACACCATCTCCTGGCACGACCCGACAACTACCAATGAATCACCTGGACCGGGATAAAACACCGGGAGAAAACGACCTCTCAGGAGCGGCGGCTGAGCGGCTGAGCAAGGAGACGGCGTTCGATGAGCTGGAGGCCGAATTCGACCGGGCGCGAGAGGACGAGGAGACGGTAGCCGCCGCAGTGAAGGAGAAGATGCGTCAGGCCCGGGAGCGGGGGCAGGCGCGGATCGACCGGACGCGAGTGGTGGTGGCGATAGGCGTGGCCGCGGAGACAATGACCGGGTGCGGACAGCGGCTGGGTCCGGGAGCGGACCGGGGGAAAGAGTTACGGCGACTGGCGCGGGAGACCACCGCCGAAGAGGCGGATGCGGCGGATGCGGCGGATGCGGCGGATGCGGCGGGCGCGAATGTTCAGGCGAGCACGGTAGAGGGGCGGGGCGGGAGCAGCACAGGGCGGCACAGGTGCCGGCCGGACCGGCGGGGAGCGACACGGCGGTGGTGGCGTCAATCTGGCGGAGTGCCCCGGCAGCCGGCCGCCCCGGCCCGGGCGGGAGGCGTCCAGTGAAACGGCCAGAGTCGACGTCCTTGGGATAGACGATGACGCGGGCCTCGCCGGCGACAACGGCACGTTCGAGGTGACCTCGGGCCGCACAGATAACCGGCGAGCGGGCCGACGCGCTGGAAGTACTCGGGACCGTGCGGGACACCTTCGACGCACAGTTCACGAAGAACCCGGCAACGGCCCATACGGTGTCCGCAACCAGCACACATCCCCTCCCCCGCCACGGTGTGATCCCTCGAGCCGGGAGGAGGCGGTATTTGTCGGAGTCGTAGCCTAGTAGGACTCCGTTAGGTGTGTTTGGGCTGGCTGTCTGGTGCGGTGTGTGGGCAGGGGGCGGTGGCAGGTGGTGCAGGTGCCGGTCCAGCAGTTCAGCAGGTCTTGGAGGGCGTCGAGGGTCTGGTAGAGGGACAGGCCGGCGTGTCGGCTTTTGGGGCCAGTCGCTGCTCGGTGAGGAAGGCGTGGGCGGCGGTGACCAGGGTGGCGTGGTGGTGCCAGCCGTTCCAGGAACGGCCTTCGAAGTGGTCCAGGCCCAGGCCGTGCTTGAGTTCGCGGTAGTCGTGCTCGATCCGCCAGCGGATCTTGGCCAGCCGTACCAGGAGGCGCAGAGTGGTGTGGGCGGGCAGGCTGGTCAGCCAGTAGTCGGTGGGCTCTGGCTGGTGGGGCGGCCATTCGGCCAGGAGGGTCTCGGCCGGCAGGGTGCCGTCCCAGGCGTCGCGTCCGCCGGCCTGATCGCGTGCCGCTTTGCAGGCCGCGACGCCGGCCGGCCGGACTTCCATGACGATGAAGCGGCCGGTCATCGCGCCGCGGCTGCCCTCCCGCCAGGTGCACCGCCGCAGCGACCTGCGTCCCGCTGCCATGACAAGATCCTTCACCGAGCGGGCCGCCTCCCGGTAGCGCGGCAGGCGGGGTGCGCCCATCCGCCCCGCCCGCTGCGGCGTGCTGGGCACGGCCTCGGCCGGATGGACGCTGGTGTCCCCGCGCACCGCGGTGATGTAGTCCAGACCGCGATCGCGCAATCCTGCCCGGAAGGGATGGATCTGGCCGTATCCGGCGTCCGCCACCACCACAGGTGGGGCCAGGCCCCACCGGGCCAGCTCGTCCAGGACATCCAGCGCCAACCGCCATTTCTCCTGGTGCCGCACCTCGTCCGGCACCCCGGTGACCCGGCGACGCTGGGTGTCGTCGTCCCACTCCTTCGGCAGGAACAGCCGCCACTGCAACGGCACCGAGGCGGTGTCGCTGACCGCGTGCACACTCACCGCGACCTGGCAGTTGGCCTGCTTGCCCAGCGCGCCGCAGTACTGACGGGCAACCGCGACCGACATCCGGCCGTCCTTGGGAAAGGACACATCGTCCACCACGAAGGCGTCCGGGCTGATCAGCGGCACCATCCGCGCGGCGATCCGCTGCTGCACCGGCATCGGATCCCACGGCGACTGATTCACGAACTGCTGCAGATTCTGCTCGCTGCCGTCCGGCAGCCGCTCGGCCATCGGCTGGATCGACTTACGCCGCCCGTCCAGCATCAGCCCGCGCAGGTAGCAGTCGCCCTTCGCCCGCTGATCCCGCCGCGGCACCGACGCGAACACATCCGCTACGAACTCGGCTAACTCCGCCCGCAGGCCCTCCACTTGCCGCATGTCCATACACCCACCGTGCCCTCAACCGCACACAACAGGCAAACACACCTAACGGAGTCCTACTAGGTCGGCGAACGACCGTCGGGGTCGGTGGCTTGGTCGGCCGCGTAACCTGCGGACGCGTCACCCCGACCCCGGCGACGTCGCACCGCCGGGGCGGGACACGGCTTACGGCTCCACCACGATCTTGCGGCCGCGGCCCGCCCGGAACTGCTCCATGGCCTGCGCGTACCGTTCCAGCGGCAGCCGGTCGCTGATGAACACCGACGCGTCGAGCACGCCGGTCGCGAAGAGTGCGGCAGCCCGCTCGTAGCTGTGCAGCACGGCCATCGAGCCGGTGATGGTGATCTCCTGGTTGTAGATGCGGTACGGCTCGATCACCGCCGTCGTCGCGTAGTCGGCGACGCCGAACTGGAGGAAGGTGCCGCCCTTGGCGACGCGGCCGAGGCCGTCCTGGATGGCCTTGGCGTTGCCGGTGGCGTCGATGACGACGTCCCAGCCGCCGGGGCGCTCGATTTCGTCGGCACAGGCCGCCGTGCGCGAGCAGCCGAGGAGACCGGCGGTGGCCAGCCGGTCGGGGTTGACGTCGACGACGTCGACACCGGCCGCGCCGGTGCGCTTGGCGAGCTCCAGCATCATCAGGCCCATCGTTCCCGAGCCGTAGATCAGGACCTCGGCGCCGAGCGTGTTGCTGAGCACGTCGTAGCCGCGCACGGCGCAGGACAGGGGCTCGATGAGCGCCGCGTCCCTGACGTCGACGTGGCCGGGCAGTTTCACGCAGTTGGCGACCGGTGCCACCGCGTACTCGGCGGCGCCGCCGGGGACGGTGACACCGATGGCCGCCCAGCGGTCGCAGAGATTGCCGCGCCCGCTGCGGCAGTAGCGGCACTCGTGGCAGTGGAGCGACGGGTCGACCGCGACCAGGTCCCCGACGGCCAGTTCGGTGACGTCCTTGCCGATGCCGACGACCTCGCCGGCGAACTCGTGGCCGGGCACGATCGGCAGGGTGGGCGCGAACTCGCCCTGGAGGATGTGCAGATCGGTGCCGCACAGTCCGCACGACGCCACGGAGACGACGACGTCGCGGGGGCCCGGAGTCGGGTCGGGCACGGTCGTGACGGTGACCTTGCCGGGTGCTTCGACGATCGCTGCCCTCACTTGACGGCTCCAAGAGACAGGCCCTGGACGAGTTTGTCCTGGGCGGCGTAGCCGGCGGTGAGCACCGGCAGGGACACGACGACGGACGCGGCGCACAGCTGGGCGAGGAAGAGGCCCTGGCTGGTGACGAATCCGGTCAGGTACACGGGAGCGGTCTGGGCGACGACGCCGGTGAGCACCCGGGCGAACAGCAGCTCGTTCCAGCTGAAGATGAAGCAGATGAGGGCGGTCGCGGCGATGCCCGGCCCCGCCACGGGCGCGACGACCCGGGCGAGCACGGTGGGCAGCCGGGCGCCGTCGACCTGGGCGGCCTCGATGATCGACACCGGTACGTCGGCGAGGAAGGACTGCATCATCCAGACCGCGATCGGCAGGTTCATCGAGGTGTAGAGGACGACCAGGAGCCAGACGTTGTCCAGCATCCCGGTGTTCTTCGCGAACAGGTAGACCGGGAGCAGTCCGGCGACCACCGGCAGCATCTTGGTGGACAGGAAGAAGAACATCACGTCCGTCCACTTGCGGACCGGCCGGATGGAGAGCGGGTACGCGGCCGGAAGGGCGAGCACCAGCACGAGGACGGTCGAGAGGACGGACGCCGAGAGGGAGTTGATCAGCAGGGGCCAGGGCGTGGGGCCGCCCGCGCCGCCGAAGAACGACCGGTAGCCGTCGAGGGTGAGCGTGGCGGCGACCGAGGGCGGGTTGGTGGCGGCGTCGGCCTCCGAGTGGAAGGAGGTGAGCAGCATCCACAGGGCGGGCAGGCAGAACCCGATGCCGGCGGCCCAGGCCAGCAGGCCGAGGGCGGCGGAGCGGCGCCGGGCCTTGCGGGCGGCGGGCGGCAGGGGGTGCGGTGGGAGTGCGGCAGTGGTCATGCGCGGGTCGCCTCCTCACGGAAGAGGGACGAGACCGCCCGGAGCGCGAAGGTCGCGATGACGATGGTGCCGATCACGACGACGACTCCCGCGGCGGACGCCAGTCCGTATTCGTGGGCCTGGTAGAAGGTCTGGTAGATCGTGTATGGGAGGTTGGCGGTGCCGAGGCCGCCCGAGGTGAGGGTGAAAACGGCGTCGAAGTTCTGCACGATGTACACCGAGCCGAGCAGAATGCCCAGTTCGAGATAGCGGCGCAGGTGCGGCAGGGTCAGGTAGCGGAACATCTGCCAGGAGTTCGCGCCGTCGAGCCGGGCGGCCTCCATCATCTCCGCGGGCCTGCTCTGCAGTCCGGCGAGCAGGATCAGCATCATGAACGGTGTCCACTGCCACACCAAGGCCGCTTCCACAGCGAGCAGAGGCATCTCGGAGATCCAGTCGGGCTGCGCCGGTGCGTCGATGCCGACGAGTCCGGCGGCCCAGTTGAGGGCACCGTTGAACAGCCCGTACTCGGGGTTGTAGAGGGCGTGCTTCCACAGCAGGGCCGCCGAGACGGGCACCAGCAGGAACGGGGTGATGAGCAGGGTGCGCACGATGCCGCGGCCGAGGAAGGTGCGGTCGAGCAGCAGGGCGAGGAGCAGTCCGAGGACGACGCTCGCGATGACGACACTCGCGGTCAGCAGCACGGTGGTCAGGACCGAGTCGCGCATCGAGTCGTCCCTGAACGCGGAGGCGTAGTTGCTCAGTCCTGTGAAGGCGCGTTCGTCGGGGGCAAGGGAGTTCCAGTCGAAGAGGGAGATCACCAGTGTGGCCACGAAGGGCAGCTGGGTGACCGTTATCAGGAACACGAGGGCGGGCAGGAGTGGAGCCCTGGTGGCCCAGGCACGGATCCGGTCACTGCGGCCGGCCGTGCGCTGCGTGGAGGACGGGGGCTCGGGTGCCGTGCCGGGCGCGGTCTGCGGCCGCTGTCCGGCGGGCGTGGGGGACAGTGTGCTCAGCGATGTACTCACCGGTACTCCTCGGCGACCTTCTCGGCCAGGGCCTGCGACTTCTTCAGGGCTGCCTCGACGGACTGGCGGCCGGCGACGGCCGAGCTGATCTCCTGGGACACCTTGGTGCCGAGGTCGGTGAACTCGGGGATGCCGACGAACTGGATGCCGGGCGCGGGGCGGGGCTGGGTGCCGGGGTTCTTCGGGTCGGCCTCGGCGATGGCTCGCTTGGTGACGTCGGCGAACGCGTCCGCCGCCTTGAGGTATTCGGGGCGGGAGTAGGTGGAGGTCCGCTTGCCGGCGGGCACGTTGGCCCAGCCGATCTGCTTGCCGACCAGCTCCTCGTACTCCTTGCTCGATGCCCAGGAGATGAACTTCCAGGCGTTGTCGGCCTTTGTGGACGCCTTCTGCATGCCCCAGGCCCAGGTGTAGAGCCAGCCGGAGCTGTCCGTCTTCTCGACCGGCGCGGGCACATATCCGATCTTCCCCTTGACCGGGGAACCGGAGGCCTCCAGAGAGCCGGCGCCTGCGGTGGCGTCGTACCACATGGCGGTCTTGCCCTGGGTCATGTTGTTGAGGCACTCGGCGTAGCCGGACTGGGCCGCGCCCGCCTCGCCGTGCTCCCGGAGGAGGTCGACGTAGAACTTGGCGGCCTTGGTGAACTCGGGCGAGTCGAGCCGTGCTTCCCAGTCCTCGGTGAACCAGGTGCCCCCATGGTGTTGACGACAGTGGTGAGGGGAGCTGTCGCGCGTCAGACTTTCTGGCACAGGGGTTTGTTGAGCCCTGACGAGCTGAAGGAGAGCCTGATGAGCCGTCCGCCGCAGTTCCCGGTGGAGGACAAGATACGGATCGTGCTGTCGGTCCTGGCTGGTGAGATGACCGTCGCTGAGGCGGCCCGCCGGAACAAGACGTCGCAGACGTCGGTGGCCAAGTGGCGGGACCAGTTCCTGGAGTCCGGGAAGGCTGGCCTGACGGCCGGAACATCGAAGCAGGCCTCCAGCCGGGAGGCGATGCTCGAGGAGCAGATCGAGGACCTCAAGGCCGCGCTTGGTGAGGCCCATGTCGAGCTGCGGGTGTGGAAGAAGTCCGCTGAGGGCCGCCTGGCCCCTTCGAGGACCTCGAGGTGATCCGCACCGAAGCGGCGATGCCGACCTCGAGGTTCTGCGAGCTTGTCGGCATCCCGCGCCGCACCTGCACCCGCTGGCAGGCCCGCGCCCGCCGTGGCCAGAGTGTGGTCAAGGGCCCGTGGCCGGCGCCGGTGGTCGACCAGCTCGAGCCGATCGCCGCGAAGTACGCCGCGGACTGGCCGGCCTGGGGCCACCGCAAGATCCACTGGATGATGCGAGCCGACGGCCACGACGTGTCTGCGTCCTCCATCGAACGGGCTCTGCGCAGAAGGGATTTACTCCAGCCGGTCGACTACCAGGGAATACGCCGCGAGCTGGCCAAGGCCCGCAAGGCCGCCTTCGCCCAGCCGCCGACGAGCCCGAACGAAGTATGGCAACTGGACTTCTCCGAATACGAGACGTCCGGAGGCGGGATCTGGCGGCTGGCCGGGGTGACGGACTACTTCACCAAGTACGAGCACGGCTGGCACATCAGCCCCTCGTGCACCGGCGCCGACGCGATCGAGGCGGTGAAGCTCGCGATCGCGGAGGCCGAACGTCTCGGCGGACGTCCGCTGGCCGAGCTGCTGCCCGCCGGTCCCGACACCGGCAAAAACCGGCGCATCAAGCTGGTCACCGACAATGGCGGAGCCTTCAAGGGCGCCGCGTTCGCCCGCTTCATCGCTACCCGCCCCGAGTTGCTGCACATCCGCACCCGGGCCAAGAGCCCCGGCCAGAACGGCGTACGCGAGCGCGCCTTCGGCTCGCTGAAGTACGAGCACCTCTACCGCCTGGAGATCGAGGACCTCACCATGCTCGCCCGCGAGGCCGAGCACTACCGGCATGTGTTCAACCACAACCGACCCCACGAGGCCCTGTCCGGCCACCGGCCGATCGAGGTCTACAACGACCCGAGCCTGCATCCCCAACTTTCAAACCGAGATCACTGAGCCAAAAACTTGACGCGGGACAGAGCTATGACCTCGCCCCAGCCGGGCAGGCCACGCAGGCAAATGCCCTTCATGCCCTTCTCGGCTCCGTCCGCCTTCGCGGCAAGGTCGGCGACCTGCTGCCAGGTGGGCTTGTCGGGCATGCTCAGGCCCTGCGCCGCGAACACGTCCTTGCGGTACATGAGGAAGGACGACTCTCCGTAGAAGGGCTGGGCATAGAGCTTGCCGTCCTCGGCGGTGAGCGAGTGGCGCAGGGGTGCCAGGATGTCGTTCTGGTCGAAGGCCGTGTCCTCGGCGGCGTACGTGTCGAGGGAGTGCAGCCAGCCGTTCCTGGCGTAGATGGGCACCTCGTAGTTGCTGATGGTGGCGACGTCGTACTGGCTGGCCTGGTTGGAGAAGTCCTGGCTGATCTTGTCTCTGACGTCGTTCTCCGGCAGGACGGTGAAGTTGACCTTGATGCCGGTGTCCTTGGTGAAGTGGTGGGCGGTCAGCTTCTGCAGTTCGACCATCTGCGGGTTGTTCACCATGAGCACGTTCAGGGTCTGGTTGCCTCCGGAGGAGGACGAACCGCCGCCGGCACCCCCGCATCCTGCGGCGAGGACGACGAGGGCAGCCGTGGCGGCAACCGCACTGATGCGCTGTCCATGGTGTCGTCGCTTCAGGGTCATGGGTGTCTCCGTAAGTTGTTGGGTGGCCCGGGAGGGCCGGATGTGGCTGATGGGTTCTTGCCGACCGTGGCTTCCTTGGAGTGGCCGTCCGGCTCTCCGGGGCGCCCTGGCTGCTGATTGAGATGTGCGCTTCGGTCGCTGATTACGGAGATGACAGCGGGGTGTTCCTCGGGCCGACGGCAAGCTGTTCGGGCTGAGAAGGGGCGAGTGAGCGAGCGACGGGCCCAGGTGTGGGCCGGCATCGACGCAGGCAAGGGTCACCACTGGGCGGCTGTGGTCGACGAGACCGGCGCGACCCTGTGGTCGAAGAAGATCAAGAACGACGAGTCGGCGATCCTCACCGCCCTCGGCGAGATCCTGGAACTGGCCGACGAGGTCAGTTGGGCAGTGGACATCTCCGGCACGTCCTCTGCGCTGCTGCTGACCCTGCTCGCGGCCCACGGCCAGCAGGCCGTCTACGTTCCCGGCCGCACGGTCAACCGCATGTCCGGGGCTTACCGGGGCGAGGCCAAGACCGACGCCCGCGACGCCTACGTCATCGCCGAAACCGCCAGGCACCGCCGGGACTTCGCCCCCATCGCCGTTCCTGCCCAGCTCGCCGCTGACCTCGCGCTGCTGACCGCCCACCGCGCCGATCTCGTGGCCGACCGGGTACGGATGATCAACCGGCTCCGCGACGTGCTGACCGGAGTCTTCCCCGCGCTGGAGAGGGCCTTCGACTACAGCTCCCACAAGGGCGCGCTGGTGCTGCTGACCGGATACCAGACCTCGGCTGCCATCCGCCGTCGCGGCCGGGCCCGGCTGACGGCCTGGCTGGCCAACCGCGGCGTGCGCGGCGCTGATGCGGTCGCGGCCACCGCCCTGGAAGCCGCCCAGGCCCAGCAGACCTCGCTGCCCGGCGAGGACGTCGCCGCACAGATCGTCGCCGATCTGGCCACGCAGATCCTGGCGCTGGACGACCGTCTCAAGCGGATCGACCGGCAGATTCGCGAGACGTTTCGCAGTCATCCGCAGGCCGAGATCATCGAGTTCCTGCCCGGCATGGGACCGATACTCGGGGCGGAGTTCGTCGTTGCCGCGGGCGATCTGACCGCCTACGCGGACGCGGGCCACCTCGCCTCCGCAGCCGGCCTCGTCCCTGTTCCCCGGGACTCCGGGCGGCGGACCGGCAACCTGCACCGGCCCAAGCGATACAGCCGCCGCCTGCGACGAGTGTTCTACATGTCCGCGCAGACCAGCATCATCCGAGAAGGACCGAACCGGGACTTCTATCTCAAGAAGCGCGGCGAGGGCTGCAAACACGTCCAGGCCGTCATCGCCCTGGCCCGCCGACGGGCCAGCATTCTGTGGGCACTCCTGCGCGATCACCGACTGTTCACCTCCGCCCCGCCGGTCGCGCAAGCGGCTTGACTTCGTCATTGAGACTCCTGGGATTTCAGAGCGGCTCATTGTGCCGGTTTCGGGCGGTTCGTTCGGTGTTTCGGGGCGTGACGGCCCGTCCCGCCGGGGCGGGTGCAGTGGGTGCTGTTGTGTTGAGGTGCCGAGTCAGACGCGGACGACCTGCGGCCCCATGAGGGAGTAGCGCTGGGCCTCGACCGAGGACAGGCCCGTGTCGGTGACGACGGTCTCGAAGTCGCCGACGTCGGCGAAACGGCAGAAGCTCACCGCTCCGAACTTGCTGTGCACGCCGGCGAAGACGCGCCGTCGCGCGCTGCGCATGGCCTGCGCCTTGACCTCGGCGACGGCCGGGTCGGGTGTGGTCAGGCCGTACTCGCGGGAGATGCCGTTGGCCCCGACGTACGCCAGGTCGATGACGAAGCCGGCGAGCATCCGGGTGGCCCAGTGGTCGACCGTGGCCATGGTCTGGCCGCGCAGCCGGCCGCCGAGCAGCAGGACGGCGGTCCTCTCCGCGTCCGCGAGGACGGACGCCACGGCCAGCGAGGCGGTGACCACGGTCAGCGGCCGGTCCCTCGGCAGGTGTTCGGCGACGAGCTGCGGGGTGAATCCCTCGTCGACGAAGACCGTCTCCGCGTCACCGAGGAGGTCGGCGGCGGCCGCGGCAATCCTCGACTTCTGCGGTACCTGGCGCATGGTGCGCATCGCCAGCGTCGTCTCGAAGCCCGCACTCTCGACCGGGTACGCGCCGCCGTGCGTGCGCCGGACGAGTCCGTGCTCCTCCAGGGTGTGGAGGTCGCGGCGGATGGTCTCCTTGGCCACCTCGAGCCGGGCGGCCAGCGCGTTGACCTCGACCGACCCGTCCCGTCGGGCGGTGTCGAGAATGGCCCGCCGGCGTTCCTCGGTGTCCACGGCCCACATCCCTGCCTGTGCTGGTGCTGCATGGCGGGCCCGTCGTCCGTTCGGGCCCATGCGTCGTTTGCACAAGCAACCGAGGCCGCTGGACCAGCGTCTTCGCCGGACGGCGTATGCCCGTTCCTGCCCGTTTCGCCGAGCGCGTCGTCACTGGTCGGCCGCCTGCGCGCGAGCGCGACGGGCCCCGTCGGCGCCCGCTTCGCACGTGACGGAGTCCGAACGCTGCCCGAGTGCGACGCGAGGGGGCCGGGCAGAGTGCGGAACGCCGCCCGTGCGTCGAGGATCGGTGAATGGCCGGGACCGCCCACACGTATGCGTCTCCAAAACAGCGGGAACAGCGGCAATGACGGCACGGACGGATCTTCCGACGGACTCCAGGAGCACGCGCATGAGTGGTACAGCCCAGATCGGTGTCACGGGACTCGCGGTGATGGGCCGCAACCTCGCCCGCACTTCGCGCGCGACGTATTCAACGCACTCCTCTACATCAACCGCACCTGAATCCCCTCGAAATACCTCCCGCACGCCTTACCCCACCACTGCACCGTCTACGCCTACTACGCCGCCTGGCGAGACGAGGAAATCCTCACCCAGCTCAACTACGACCTGACCGGCCTGGTCCGCGTAAAGGAAGGACGGAAGCCCGAACGACCGCTTCCGTGATCGACACCCAGAGCGTGAAGACCTCCACCAATGAGCCTGCGCCATCTTGAAAGTCGCTGTTCAGGGGCCCTTCCGTGACGTTCAGTCTGGGTACTCGTGCTGGTCGTGCTGCGGCAGTCTGCACTGAAGATCATCTGTCATCTGTCAGCGGTGGACCTCGAGGTTCGTGAGGACGAGCAGGGCGCGCAGGAGGTGGGTGGCGCGGGCGGGTTCGGTGCGGAGCTTGGTGAGTGTGCGCCAATTTTTGAGGTGTGCGAAGCCGTGTTCGACGGGGGCGCGTCCGGCGGCGAGAACCCGGTTGGCTTCCTTTTCGCAGGTGGTGAGCTTGCGGTGGCGGGTGGCTTTGAAGCCGGTGACGACCACGGGGTCGTCGGGGTCGTCGTCCAGGCCGAGGAAGCCGAGGTCCGCGAGAGCGCCGAGGCCGGCGGCGCGGAGGTGGGTGAGGAGATGGTCGCGGCGGGCGGCGGTGATGTCGTGGGTGCGGCCGGGCCGGGCGGCCGAGATCCAGATCAGGCGGCCGCGTTCGTCGGTCAGGGCGAGGAAGTGCAGGCCGTGGCGGTGGTGCTTGCCGGAATAGTTCGGGCGGTTCGCTGGCCCCGTGCGGCGCTGGGTGGGCACGAGGGTGCCGTCGACCAGGACGACCTCGCCGCCCCGCTTGGCGATCTTCTTCAGGACGCGGTCCAGACGCGGCGCCTTGGCGGCGAGCAGGTCGATCACCTCGTCGCGCCAGCGCCGGACGGTGGTGGCGGAGATGCCGTTGCCGCCGGCCATGTCGGTCAGCCGATGGTCGTGCCGCAGGACGGCCAGGACGATCACGGCGATCTTCCCGGGTGTCCGGGTCCTCCAGCGGGAACCTATCGCCTTCAGGTGGCGTCGCAGTAGGTCGGCGAGGTGGTTGACGGTCCGCGTGGACAGCGACAGGCGGCACTGGTAGACAGGGACACGGTGCTCTCGGTGTGCTCTTTGTTTTTGCTCACACAATCTCAACGGCCGCCGGGGGCACCGCAGTTACGGCCGGATTGCGGCACCGAGAGCGGAGTCGCGGCGGGTCACGGGCGGACGGTGAACTTCCCGTCGGGACGTTTGCGCAGCCAACCGCGGTCGGACAGTTTCCTCAGCTTCCCGCGCAGCGGCTCCAGCTTGCCCTTCACCGTGACCTCCAGGCCCAGCTCCTCGCCGACCTGCCGGACCGATACCGGTCCGCCAGCCTTCCGCGCGACGGTGAGGATGCGCTGGTACTCCGGCGGGAGCGCAGTCTCCTCCACACCCGGCCCACGCTCCGGGATCATCCACACCGTCCAGCCCCCACCTGGGCAGATACCGGAGCGGCCACGGCACGCTCCTGGGTGATCTGCTCACTCATCCGCTCAAGGACCGTATCGCGACGGCGAGTTCGTCCCGCTCGGCCCGTACCTCCTCCAGCTGCTTGACCAGCTGTTCTTCGAGTGCGTCCAGCTCCGCGCGTCGCGCGGCGATCCGTTCCAGCGTCTCGGGGTCCACCATGACCCGGGATCGTAGAAGGCATACCGGCCACAGCGGGCAGGAACCGGCGAAACCACCCTGTCAGACGATCTACAGCACAGACTGCCGCCTACGACCAGCGCGAGCACCCCGAACGAACATCACGGAAGAACCCCTGACCAGCGGTTTTGAAGATGGCGCACCCTCAATGTGCCCCTGGCCAGCCAGAGAACCGACGCCGCCAAGAAAATCGTCGGCAGTCCTGGACCTCGACGCCACCCTCGTCACCTGCCACTCCGAGAAGGAAAAGGCAGCCGTCAACTACAAACACGGATACGGCTTCCACCTGCTGCTGTGCTTTCTGGACAACACCGGCGAGGCTCTGGCTGGCCTGCTGCGGCCGGGCAACGCCGGCGCAAACACTGCGAGCGACCACATCACCGTCCTGGACGCCGCGCTCGCACAGACCCCGATGCCCATCGCCACGGCACCGACATCCTCATCCGCACCGACAGCGCAGGCGGCGCCAAAGCATTCCTGACCCACCTGCGCCACCAGGGCATCCGGACGCACTTCTCCGTCAGACGCCCCGTCACCGAACCGGTCCGCCGCGCGATCCGGACCCTGCCCCGGCAGGTCTGGCACCCGGGCCCTGGAACAGGGCGGCTCCCTGCGCGGTTCAGTCGAGGTCACCGAGCGGCGCCCAGCTCTCCCTATTCGGCCTGGATGAAGGCATGCGCCACCAGGTCTTCCTCACCGACACCCCCTACGGCGAGGGCTCCATGCAGCATCTAAAGGTTCGCCACCGCGCACACGCCCGGGTCGAAGACCGCATCCCCTGCGGCAAGACCACCGGCTCCGGCCGCTTCCCCTCCTGCCACTTCCAGATCAACGCGGCCTGGCTGGAGCTGTCCCTGACCGAGACCGGTCGTCCTGCGGGCGGAGGATCTTCGTCGAGCAGGTCAGCATCAGCGGGTCAGCGGGTCAGCGGGTCAAGCGAGCGGTATCGGCGCTCCGGTCCCGGCGTGAAGCAGTGGCTGCGTGCGGTCGCTGTCGAGCTTGGGGGACGGGCCGGTGAACGGCTCTGTCGCAGGCTGCACTTGGCGGTGGCCCGCCAGAAGCTGCTGGAAGCGCCGGCGGTAGCGGCGGGCGGCGAAGAAGCCGACCCTGCGTACGCGGGGTCCCGGTGGGCACGCACCAGCAGGCATCGCGGCCGCGTGTGACCGTTTCGGAACTCCAATGCACAAGTCTCGAATGCTGGTCGTCGCCTGCTTCTCGTGCCCGATCAGACGTCCACGATCTCGGTCGTCACCGTCGTTGTCTCCCGAATGAGCCGGTGAGAGACAGAGCGAGGCGCGTGCACGCGGCACCATTCAAGGTGTTCCATAGCCGCATCCCGCTCGCGGAGCCTTGCCTCCAGGGCGCGCCACTGACCCTCGTGACCAGCCTGGACAGCCCACACGATCCCGCGAACCTCCGTCGTCACCGACCCCGACGTGCGGTTGTTCACCATGCCCTCAAGCTAGTACTCCAGTGCGGTTTCGTGATCTATCCCGTGGGTTCGTCGGCGGATCGTCGTCGGTAGTGGCTGCGACGGGCTGTGGCCTGGTGCTTTCGGCGCCAGTTGGACCAGTGCAGCAGCCTGGCCGCGGACACGGCTGGTGGGTGGAAGGCGGCGAGTAGGTGGCGGATCTCCGAAACGGTCAGCGTGATCGGTTCGCGGCTGCGGGTGGGGTGGTGCGGATCGGCGGCCCGGTCCGGGGCCGCACTGGCGGCGACGACGCTCAGGAAGGCCAGGGCAAGCATGGCGAGCGTGATGTGCCGGTGCCATGAGGTCCAGTGCCTGACCTGGTAGTGGTCGAGTCCGACCTGGCCCTTGGCTGCCTGGAAGCACTCCTCGACGCTCCAGCGGACACCGGCGACGCGGATCAGCTCCGCCAGGGGCACCTCGGTGGGTGACCAGCACAGGTAGAAGGCGAGTTCACCGGTGGTCCGGTTGCGGCGGATGAGTAGGTGGCGGTGGCTGTCGCTGCCGATGTGGATCCAGGCCCAGTCGTAGTAGCGCGGGCCCTTCGCGCCCCTCCCGGCGCTCTGGCGGTGCCAGGAGGTGGCGGGCAGGCTGCCGGCGACGGTGTCCGCGCGGACGGGGGTGCGGCCGTGGTTGATCCGCACCCTGGCCGAGCAGGCGACTGCCAGGACGTAGCCGATACCACGGCCTTCGAGGCGGGCTCGCAGGTGCGGGTCCTGGCCGTAGGCTTCGTCGCCGGTCACCCAGGAAGCGGTGAGCCCCGCGTCCAGCGCGTCGGCGATCATCTCCCCGGCCAAGCGGGGCTTGGTCGCGAACTGCACCTCCTTGGGTATCCCGGCCGCGTGACGGCGGTCCGGATTGGTGCACCAGGAATGCTCGGGCAGGTAGAGCCGACGGTCGATCAGGGCCCTTCCTCGGCTGGTGGCGTAGGCGAGGAACACGCCGACCCGGGAGTTCTCGATGCGTCCCGCGGTGCCGGTGTACTGCCGTTGCACGCCCGCCGAGGCTCGGCCCTTCTTCACAAAGCCCGTCTCGTCCACGATCAGCACCGCGTCGTCGGTGCCGAGGTGGTCGGCGACGTAGGCGCGCAGGTCGTCACGGACAGCGTCGGCGTCCCAGCGCGCGTAGCGCAGCAGGCGCTGCATCGGTCCGGGCCGGGCGAGACCGGCCTGCTCGGCCAGCTGCCAGCAGTTCTTGCGCTCGACGTTCGACAGCAGCCCGAGCAGATAGGCACGGGCGGCGGTCCGCGGCTCAACTCGGCCGAATTGTCCCGCGATCCGGGCCATGGCCTGGTCGAACATCGTCCGCCAGCGGGCAGGGTCTACGCTATGGCCTGCGGCCACCGCACGATCTTCAGGAGTCCACACAACCCCCGATGATCACGCGGTGGCCGTACGCGTTACCAGCCGGGTCCACCAGCAAGATCGCGAAACCAGACTGGAGTATTAGCCTCGCGCTTTCACGAGGTGGGGTGTCCGAGGCTTGATCAAATAAGCGGAGAGTGCTTCTGACCTGCAACGATGGGACTTGTCTAGGGTCCTGTTGGCTGCACGGAAAGAAGCACTCTCCAGGTGAAGAAGCGTATCGGGTCGTACCCGCGTGTCCGCATCGAGGGCGGCGGCCGGGCGGTGGTCTCGCAGGCTGGGGGCGTGCTGCTGGTCGAGACCGTCCGCAGGGCCGGCTTGGACACCGCGATATCAGCGGCGCTGACGCCGTGGCGGAAGGCTCGGGCGGTTCACGATCCGGGCAAGATCCTGCTGGACGTGGCCCTGGCGGTCGCGCTGGGCGGGGACTGCCTCGCGGATGTCGCCGTGCTGCGGGCCGAGCCGGCCGTGTTCGGGCCGGTGGCCTCCGACCCGACGGTCTCCCGCCTCATCGACACCCTCGCCGCGGCCGGGGAGAAGGCCCTGCGGGCCATCCGTGCCGCGCGGGCTGAAGTCCGTCAACATGTCTGGCGGTTGGCCGACCGGGAAGCTCCTGATGCGGGCGGGACGGTGACCGTGGACCTCGACGGGGTGCTGGTGATCGCTCACTCGGACAAGGAGGACGCCGCACCCACGTGGAAGCGAACCTATGGCCACCACCCGCTGATGGGGTTCGTCGACCACGGACCGGGCGGCACGGGTGAACCGGTCGCGGCCCTGCTCAGACCAGGCAACGCGGGATCGAACACGGCCACCGACCACATCACTGCCGCTCAACTGGCCTGGCCCAGCTGCCGAAGAAGTACCGGCGCGGGCGCCGGACCCTGATCCGCACCGACTCCGCGGGCGGCACCCACGACTTCGTCGCCTGGCTCGCTCAGCGAGGACGGTGGCTGTCCTACTCGGTCGGCATGGTGATCACCGAGGCGATTCACCAGCATGTGCTGAAGGTTCCGGCATCGGCCTGGACGGCGGCCGTCGAGGCGGACGGCGAGATCCGCGACGGCGCCTGGGTCGCTGAACTCACCGGCGACGTTCTGGACGGCTGGCCGCAGGGCATGCGGCTGATCGTCAGGAAGGAACGACCGCACCCCGGGGCCCAGTTGCGGCTCATAGATGCGGACGGCATGCGGCTGACCTGTTTCGCCACGAACACCTTGGGCCGGCCGATCGCCGAGCTCGAGCTCCGTCACCGGCTGCGGGCCCGGGCCGAGGACCGCATCCGCGCCGCCCGGACCACCGGCCTGCGCAACCTGCCCCTGCACCGCACGGCCCAGAACCGGATCTGGCTGGAGATCGCGCAGCTCGCTCTCGACCTGCTGGCCTGGATGCCGATGCTCGCCCTGACCGGCAAGGCCAGGCTCTGGGAGCTCCGCCGACTACGGCTCCGCCTGTTCACCGCGGCCGGACAGCTCGTGACCACCGGCCGTCGGCGAATCCTCCGCCTGGCCCGGCACTGGCCCTGGACCGGTCACATCACCGCAGCCCTCGACCGACTCATCCAACTGCCCGCCCCTGGCTGACCAGCAGATTCCCCGTCCCTTCGACAGCACCTCAACACCCTGAGCAGTGGAATCCGGCGCCATCCCGAGGCGACACTCGGGTCTTCGGCCTGCAAAACCTCAGCCCACGGCACGAAAACGGTCCACCGACTCCATCGGCGGACCGTCACGAAACTTCGAGGTTAGCGTACTTCGCGAAGGATCCCCGGTAGCGAGCAAATACGAGTTCATCGATGAGATGCGGCTCGACACGGTGGAGTACGTGTATAGCGTCGAGTTCATGTGCGGTCGGCTCGACGTGTCCAAGTCCGGCTACTACAACTGGCGAGGCCGTCCGGAATCCGCGACGGCCCAGCGGCGTGAGGAATTGAAGCTTCTCATCAAGAAGGCATTCGAGGAAGCCGACAGCACCTACGGCTACCGGCGCATCCACGCCCAGCTGCATCGCTGGGGCATCACCGCGGGCCTGGAGCTGGTCCGCCGCATCATGCGCGAGCTGGGCCTTGAGCCCTGCCAGCCGAAGCCGAAACGCTTCGGCCTCACCCAGGGCACGCCCGGTCCCGTACCGGACCTCGTCGGCCGGGACTTCACCGCCGATACTCCAGGTGAAAAGCTGGTCGGCGATATCACCTATATAGCCACCGCAGAAGGGTGGCTGTATCTTGCGACCGTCCTCGACGGCTGCACGAAAGAAGTAATCGGTTACGCGATGGAAGACCGAACTACATGTCAGTCGAGTTCGGGAAGACGCTGAAGCGGTTCGGGCTTCGCAGATCCGCCGGCCGTACCGGAATCTGTTTCGACAACGCCATGGCTGAATCGTTCTTCGGAGCCCTGAAGAACGAGCGCGTATCACGGGCGACTTACCCCACCCGCGAGGCAGCCCGGCAGGACATCACTCGATACATCGAATTCTGGTACAATCGCAAACGCCTTCACTCGGCGGTGGGTTACCGCCCTCCGTGCGAAGGCCACGCCGAGTACCAGAAGTTGCAAATCTCCGCGTGACATCAATGGCCAGATGCTGTCCAAGAAGCGCGAGGCCCCTCAAGTACCGGCAGGAGCTGATGCATCCCTATTACGCCGCCACGCGGGCTCGTGGACGACGTGATCGACCCCGCCGAACCAAAACCCGTTCTGATTGAGGCACTTGAGGCACTGCGCGCGAAGGACGCTCGGCTGTCCTCGCGTAAACACGGCAACCCGCCGATGTGGCCCGGCAAGACCACAGAACCGCAGGACAGAGATGGCAAGACGGCAAGACAGAGGGGACGTTTAGGAACCATGACAGGTAACACGGCGTGGCTGCGTCGATTCCACCCGGCGCCAGATGCCGGTGTCCGGCTGGTCTGCTTCCCGCACGCGGGAGGCTCGGCCACCTTCTACTTTCCTGTCTCCCGTACGCTGTCACGGTCGATCGAGGTGCTGTCGGTCCAGTACCCGGGTCGGCAGGACCGGCACAGCGAACCGTGTGTCAGTGACATCGGCGAGCTGGCCGACCGCGTTGTCGAGGAGCTGCTGTCCCTGGACACCAAGCCGCTGGCCCTCTTCGGCCACAGCATGGGCGCCATGGTGGCGTACGAGGCCGCCAGGCGCCTGGAGAGCAAGGAGATCAAGCCCCTGCGCCTCTTCGTCTCCGGCCGGCGCGCCCCGTCGCGTACGCGGGACGGGAACGTGCACCGGCGCGACGACAACGGCCTGATCGACGAGCTCAAGAAGCTCAGCGGGACTGACTCCCAGATCCTGGGCGACCCGGACATGCTGCGGATGATCCTCCCGGCCGTCAGGAGCGACTACAAGGCGGTGGAGTCGTACCGCCACGTTCCAGGCCCTCCGCTGGACTGCCCCGTCGTCGCTTTCACCGGCGACGACGACCCCCAGGTGACGCTCGACGAGGCGAAGGCCTGGAGCGAGCACACGGTCGGCGGCTTCGAACTCAAGGTGTACGAGGGCGGTCACTTCTACCTCAACTCCCATGCGGAAGCGGTGATGGAGGCGTTCTCGGCCGGCATCGCGGAGTCGTCGCTGACCGGCCCGCCCGCGTCGGACCGGTGACGGATGGCCCCCGCGAACCGGCTCGGCATCAGCGATCTGCACGTCAGCCATCCGGAGAACCGGGAGATCGTGGAGAACCTGCGCCCGACGGCGGCCGACGACTGGCTGCTGGTCGCCGGTGACGTCGGGGAGCTGACCGAAGACATCGAGTGGGTGCTGAGCACGCTGCGGGACCACTTCGCCAAGGTCGTCTGGGCGACGGGCAACCATGAGCCGTGGACGCCCCGCGAGGACCCGGTGCAGCTCCGGGGCGAGGAGAGATACCGCTACCTGGTGGACCTGTGCAGGGGGATGGACATCCTCACCCCGGAGGACCCCTACGCGGTGTGGGAAGTGGCGGGCGGACCGGTGACGGTGGCGCCGCTGTTCGTGCTCTACGACTACAGCCTCCGTACGCCGACCGCCGTGACCAAGGAGGCGGCGCTGGAGCAGGCGTACGAGAAGGGAGTGGTGTGCACGGACGAGTTCTTCCTCCACCCGGACCCCTATCCCAGTCGTGAGGCCTGGTGCGACGCTCGGGTGCGGGAGAGCGAACGGCGCCTCGCCGCGTGCGACCCCGACCTGCCCACGGTGCTGGTCAACCACTATCCGCTGGTGCGCCATCCGACCCGGATCCTGTATCACCCTGAGTTCGCGCAGTGGTCCGGCACCGTGCGGACGGCCGACTGGCACCACCGGTTCCGCGCCCGGTCGGTGGTGTACGGCCATCTGCACATCCCCCGGACGACCTGGCACGACGGCGTGTGCTTCGAGGAGGTGTCCGTCGGCTATCCGCGCGAGTGGCGCCGCCCCGGCCACCCGCGCAACGTCCCCCGTCGTGTGCTGCCACAGACGAGAACTCCGTGATCGAAGAGATACTCCCGCCGAACGTCGTTGTGGCCGAGGCGTACGACGACTTCGCACCGGCCGAGCTATATCCGGAGGAGGCCAGGGTCGTCGCGAACGCCGTGGACAGTCGGCGGCGTGAGTTCGCCACGGCACGGCTGTGCGCGCGACGCTGCCTCGCCCAGCTCGGCCTGCCGTCCGGGCCCCTGCTGCCCGGCTGGCACGGAGCGCCGCGCTGGCCGGAATCCGTGACAGGCAGCATTTCGCACTGCACCGGCTATCGAGTCGCGGCCCTGGCCCGTACGTCCGATGTCGCCATGATGGGGATCGACGCGGAACCCGATCAGCCGCTGCCCGAAGGCGTGTTGGAGACCATTGCCCTGCCCGGTGAAATCGCGCGCCTGCGCAGACTCCGGGCGACCGAACCCGGCGTGTGCTGGGACCGCCTGCTGTTCAGCATGAAGGAAGCGGTCTACAAGGCCTGGTATCCGGCCACGGGGCGCCGACTGGATTTCGAGGACGCCGACATCGAAGTGGACGCCGCGGCAGCCTCCTTCACGGCACGCATCATCCCTTCCCGGCCCCAGTTCAGGGGAGAAGCCGGCCTTCTGAAGGGCCGTTGGCTGGCCCGCCGAAATCTTGTGGTCTCCGCTATCGCCGTACCGAAGACGGTGGTCGTGCCGAGGGCGTGACCCGGACGGACGCTTGCTTCGTACGTGGACAACGACCGGGCAGCGCATGCTCAGCTGACCCGCGCGACCGCCCCTACCCGCCCACGACCCGAAAGACATCGGAGTGTCCCGCGTCAAGTTTTTGGCTCAGTGATCTCGGTTTGAAAGTTGGGGATGCAGGCTCGGGTCGTTGTAGACCTCGATCGGCCGGTGGCCGGACAGGGCCTCGTGGGGTCGGTTGTGGTTGAACACATGCCGGTAGTGCTCGGCCTCCGGGGGCGAGCATGGTGAGGTCCTCGATCTCCAGGCGGTAGAGGTGCTCGTACTTCAGCGAGCCGAAGGCGCGCTCGCGTACGCCGTTCTGGCCGGGGCTCTTGGCCTGGGTGCGGATGTGCAGCAACTCGGGGCGGGTAGCGATGAAGCGGGCGAACGCGGCGCCCTTGAAGGCTCCGCCATTGTCGGTGACCAGCTTGATGCGCCGGTTTTTGCCGGTGTCGGGATCGGCGGGCAGCAGCTCGGCCAGCGGACGTCCGCCGAGACGTTCGGCCTCCGCGATCGCGAGCTTCACCGCCTCGATCGCGTCGGCGCCGGTGCACGAGGGGCTGATGTGCCAGCCGTGCTCGTACTTGGTGAAGTAGTCCGTCACCCCGGCCAGCCGCCAGATCCCGCCTCCGGACGTCTCGTATTCGGAGAAGTCCAGTTGCCATACTTCGTTCGGGCTCGTCGGCGGCTGGGCGAAGGCGGCCTTGCGGGCCTTGGCCAGCTCGCGGCGTATTCCCTGGTAGTCGACCGGCTGGAGTAAATCCCTTCTGCGCAGAGCCCGTTCGATGGAGGACGCAGACACGTCGTGGCCGTCGGCTCGCATCATCCAGTGGATCTTGCGGTGGCCCCAGGCCGGCCAGTCCGCGGCGTACTTCGCGGCGATCGGCTCGAGCTGGTCGACCACCGGCGCCGGCCACGGGCCCTTGACCACACTCTGGCCACGGCGGGCGCGGGCCTGCCAGCGGGTGCAGGTGCGGCGCGGGATGCCGACAAGCTCGCAGAACCTCGAGGTCGGCATCGCCGCTTGGGTGCGGATCACCTCGAGGTCCTCGAAGGGGCCAGGCGGCCCTCAGCGGACTTCTTCCACACCCGCAGCTCGACATGGGCCTCACCAAGCGCGGCCTTGAGGTCCTCGATCTGCTCCTCGAGCATCGCCTCCCGGCTGGAGGCCTGCTTCGATGTTCCGGCCGTCAGGCCAGCCTTCCCGGACTCCAGGAACTGGTCCCGCCACTTGGCCACCGACGTCTGCGACGTCTTGTTCCGGCGGGCCGCCTCAGCGACGGTCATCTCACCAGCCAGGACCGACAGCACGATCCGTATCTTGTCCTCCACCGGGAACTGCGGCGGACGGCTCATCAGGCTCTCCTTCAGCTCGTCAGGGCTCAACAAACCCCTGTGCCAGAAAGTCTGACGCGCGACAGGAGAACCCGCACCGGACGGCCACCCGGCACACCCTGCTGCCCGCACTCGAAAGACCACCCCGAACCCGCCCGACACCCGTGATCAGTATTCACGCGATGGACCGATTTTCAGGGTGAGTTGGCCAGATCGGTACAGCCCCGTTCGACCAGACGCTTCAGCTTCGTGCGCGCTCCCTCGATCTTCGCGGCCTCGGCCGCAAGGCCGATCCTCGGCACGATCTGTTTGGCCCGCACGGGCCCCGGAGCGTCCCCACGACCTCCCGGATGTCCTGGGCAGCACACCCGGCTCGTTAGCCTCGCGCTTTCACGTGGCAGGGCGTCCGGTGGGTGATCAGAAACGCAGAGAGTGCTCCTGACCTGCAACGATGGGACTTGTCTAGTGTCCAGGTCGTCGCATGAAAGAAGCACTCTCCAGGTGAAGAAGCGTATCGGGTCCTACCCGCGTGTCCGCGTCGAGGGCGGTGGCCGCGGGGTGGTGTCCCAGGCCGGTGGTGTGCTGCTGGTGGAGACGATCCGCAAGTCCGGTCTGGATCAGGCGATATCGGCGGCGCTTGAGCCGTGGCGAAGGCCGCGGGCGGTGCATGATCCGGGCAAGGTCCTGCTGGATGTGGCGCTCGCGGTCGCGCTGGGTGGGGACTGCCTGGCAGACGTCGGTCTGCTGCGGGCCGAACCGTCGGTGTTCGGGCCGGTGGCCTCCGATCCGACGGTATCCCGGCTGATCGACACGCTGGCAGCGGGTGGGAAGCGTGCTCTGACCGCACTGCGGCAGGCCCGCTCTCAAGTCCGTGAATGTGTGTGGACGTTGGCCGGTGAGGAAGCTCCGGACGCCGGCGGGCAGGTGGTCGTGGACCTGGGCGGGGTGCTGGTGATCGCGCATTCCGAGAAGCAGGATGCGGCCGCGACCTGGAAAAAGACGTTCGGGCACCATCCGCTGATGGGGTTCGTCGACCACGGCCGGGGCGGGTCCGGGGAGCCGGTGGCCGGGCTGCTGCGGCCCGGGAACGCGGGCAGCAACACCGCTGCGGACCACATCGAAGCCGCCAGGATCGCCCTGAAGCAGCTGCCGAAGAAGTACCGGCGCGGACGGCGGACGCTGATCCGCACCGACTCGGGCGGCGGCACCCACGAGTTCGTGGACTGGCTTTCCGCGCGCGGCCGGTGGCTGTCCTACTCGGTCGGCATGACCATCACCGATGCCATCCACCAGGCCGTCGGGAAGGTCCCGGCATCGGCCTGGACGCCGGCCGTCGAGCCCGACGGCGAGATCCGCGACGGTGCCTGGGTCGCCGAACTCGACGGCGACTGCCTGACCGGCTGGCCCAAGGAGATGCGGCTGATCGTGCGGAAGGAACGCCCGCACCCCGGCGCCCAACTGCGCTTCACCGACGCCGACGGCATGCGCCTGACCTGCTTCGCCACCAACACCAAGCATGCTCCGATCGCCGCGCTCGAACTGCGGCACCGCCAGCGCGCGAGGGCCGAGGACCGCATCCGCGCCGCCCGCGCCACCGGCCTGCGCAATTTGCCCCTGCACGACACCGCGCAGAACCAGATCTGGCTGGAGATCGTCCAGATCGCCCTCGACCTGCTCGCCTGGATGCCCATGCTCGCTCTGGCCGGCACCGCCCGGGTGTGGGAGCCCAAACGCCTGCGCCTGCGGCTGTTCTCCATCGCTGCCCAGTTGGTCACCACCGGCCGCCGCCGCATCCTCCGGCTCGCGAAACACTGGCCTTGGACCAACCTGATCACCGACGCGTGGGCACGACTCGAAGCCCTCCCCAGCCCCGGCTGACCAACACTTTCTCGTCCCTACGGGCAGCGCAAGCCCACCGGAGCAGTGGAACCCGGCGCCCACCCGACGCGACTGCCGGGGCGATGTCATGCCCGAAACCCACAGCACAGACAGAAACAGCCCGCCAGATGAACTGGCGAGCTGTCATGAAAGCCCGAGGTTAAGGGCTCGCAGAGAATCAACGTGTTGCTTTCGTGGGTCTGGCTCGTTGATGTGGTATGCGCGTATCGCAGGAGAATCGTGATCAACTCGCGCTGAGATTCTCGGTGTTGTTTCCACATCTGGATGAGCGCCAGCGTCGGCTGCTGATGGGGGCCGAGGCCCGGATCTTGGGACACGGCGGGATCCGGGCGGTCGCGCAGGCGGCCGGAGTCAGCGAGACCACCGTCAGCAGTGGTGTGAGCGAGCTGGAAGCGGGGGCGGAGCCGCTGGGTCGGGTCCGCCGGCCCGGCGGCGGACGTAAGAGGGCGGCCGACGTGGATCGAGGGTGCGACCTGCACTGTTGGCGCTGGTCGAGCCGGAAGTGCGCGGGGATCCGATGTCGCCACTGCGATGGACGACGAAGTCGACGCGCAAGCTCGCCGGCGAACTCACCCGGCAGGGTCACCGGGTATCAGCGGACACTGTCAGTGACCTGCTGAGGGAGGAGGGCTTCAGCCTGCAAGCGAGCAGGCCAGGCATCACATGGACGCCAGCCAGCCAGTGATCAGTGTGGACACCAAGAAGAAGGAACTCGTTGGCGAGTACAAGAACGGCGGCCGCGAGTGGATGCCGGCCGGTGAGCCGGTGAAGGTCAAGACGCACGACTTCCTCGACCGGCAGGGACCGGGCAAGGCGATCCCGTACGGGATCTATGACATCGCCGCGAACACCGGTTGGGTCAGCGTCGGTACCGATCACGACACCGCCGCCTTCGCCGTGGAATCCATCCGCCGCTGGTGGCAGGCTCGAGGCCGGCACGACTACCCGGCCGCCACGCGCCTGCTGATCACCGCAGACGCGGGCGGCTCCAACGGCTACCGCACCCGCGGCTGGAAGAAGGAACTCGCAGCTCTGGCCGCCGAGACGGGCCTGGACATCACGGTCTGCCACATGCCGCCGGGCACTTCGAAGTGGAACAAGATCGAGCACCGGTTGTTCTCCCACATCTCCATGAACTGGCGCGGCCGCCCGCTGACCAGCCACGACGTCATCGTGAACAGCATCGCGGCGACCACCACCCGCACCGGGCTGACAGTCCATGCCGAACTCGACCCGGGCACCTACGACACCGGCATCAAGGTCACCGACAGCGACATCGACACTCTGCCCATGCACCGGCACCGCTTCCACGGCGACTGGAACTACACCCTCCACCCTCAGCCCCGCGACACCAGCGCGGCCAAGAACACGCGGTCAGCCGACTGCCCGTCCCCACAGCCGTGCATCAGGTGTCTGCGCAACCAGGAGCTGACCGGTATGCCCGAACCGGTGCTGGACGAACTTGTCGGCCAACTGGCCCGGACACTGGACGACTTACGTGAGCAAGGACGGCTCCAGCGGCGAGGAGGCGAGCGCATCCGCGCTCGCGGCGCAGGGGCCAAGGACAAACTGACCACCGCCGACAGAGTCCTGGCCACCGTGCTCTACCTGCGCAAACTCGGCACCCGAGACCTGGTCGCCCAGTTATTCGGAGTCAACGCCAGCACCCTCACCAGGGCCGTTCACCAGGTCCAGCCCCTCCTGGCCGAGCGCGGCTACACCATCCCACCCTCGACAGCCAGGTTCCGGACACCTGCTGACGTCACCGCATTCCTCACGAACAGCAGCACCACAGAGATCAAATCAGCATGTTGATTCTCTGCGAGCCCTTATTGATTCTGGTGACCGATTCGTGCCCGATTCGTCAGTGGAGGTGGCTGCCCTCTGACGAAACGGCGCGCAATGGCAGCGGCCGATCGGCACGATACGCTGGTGGCGTTGGTGCGGCGGCGTGGTGGGGATGTGCAGAGGGGCCGGCCGTGGCGACTGCCGCGGGGGGCCGGGCCGGGTCATGCTGGCGGCCACGTGCTGGCGCACGAGTCTCACGCTGCGGCAGGTGGCGCCGTGGTTCCGGATCTCGAAGTCCGCGGCCGATCGCATCCTCGATCACCTCGACCCGCTGCTGACGGTCTCTCCGGCCCGCCGGCCGCGCAAGGACACCGTCTACATGGTGGAGGGCAAGCTGGTGCCTACCCGCGATCGCAGCGTCTCCTCGTCCAGCTGCCGGTACGCGACCAACCTACAGGTGGTCATCGGCGTCAACAGCCGCCTCCTCGTGGCGATCGGCATTCCGCTGCCGGGCAGTCGCAACAACTGCCGGGCGTTTGCCGAGTCGGTGGCGACCGAACCTGCCGCGGAACCGGTCATCGCCGATGGCCGACACCAGGGAACCTGGGCTCTCATACCGCACGGCAAACGGCCTGGTCAAGAACGCCTGATTTGGAGAAGGAGGCGGAGAACACGGTCCATCGCGGGGCCCGAGCCCGGGTGGTACACCTTGTCCCGGCTGAAGAACTGGAAGGTGCTGCGGGACTGCCGTCTCAGGGGCAAGGGCGTTCACCAGGCCATGCTCGGCCTCGCCCGACTCGACAACCTCGCCCTCACTGGATACATCCCACACGGGAGAACCTCCAAGGGGAGGGCGGCTCGCCGGGTGCCGGGTGCCGGGTGCCGGGTGTAACCGTGCCAGGCACAACCTTCCGATCAAGCTACTCAGCGCGGCCATACCGTGCTTGAGTATGTCGCCGTAACGTCATACCCCGAGGAGGAATCACGAGTCATGACGACTGAGACCCACGAATTCCAGGTAGAAGCGCGTCAGCTCTTGCAGATGGTGATCCATTCGGTCTACTCGAGCAAGGATGTATTTCTGCGCGAGCTCATCTCCAACGCCTCGGACGCGCTCGACAAGCTGCGCCTTGAGACTCTGCGCGATGACACACTCGGCGCGGACGTGTCCGATCTTCACATCGGCATCGAGGCCGACACGGAGGCCCGCACTCTGACCGTGCGGGACAACGGCATCGGCATGTCGTACGACGAGGTGGTCCAGCTCATCGGCACGATAGCCAACTCCGGGACCGCGAAGTTCCTGCAGGCGTGGAAGGAATCCGAGGACACAGGCGCCACCGACAGTCTCATCGGGCAGTTCGGTATTGGGTTCTACTCTGCGTTCATGGTGGCAGACAAGGTCACCCTGCTGACCCGGCGAGCCGGAGAGTGTCAGGGCACACGCTGGACGTCAAACGGCGAGGGCACCTATATGATCGAGACCGTCGACGAAGCACCACAGGGCACCTCGGTCACGCTCCTCCTCAAGCCCGCGGATACCGAGAACCAGCTCCACGACTACACCTCAGCCGGGAAGATCCAGGAGATCGTCAAACGGTACTCGGACTTCATCACCTGGCCCATCAGGATGGCCGCCCAGACGACCACCGCAGAGTCCGGGGAAGACGGCGCGGACACCCTGCCCGAGCCCGAGACACTGAATTCAATGAAGGCGCTGTGGGCGCGTTCACGGGACGAGGTGTGCGACGACGAATACCACGAGCTGTACAAGCACATCAGCCACGACTGGATGGATCCGCTGGAGACCTTCCGGCTACAGGCGGAAGGCACCTTCGAGTATCAGGCCCTGCTGTTCATCCCCTCGCACGCCCAACACGACCTCTTCATGCAGGGCTACAACCGCGGTATCCAGCTGTATGTGAAGCGAGTCCTCATCATGGAGGACTGCGAAGCACTCCTGCCGCCCTACCTTCGCTTCGTCAAGGGCGTAGTCGACGCACACGACCTGTCGCTCAACGTCTCCCGAGAGATCCTGCAGCAAGACCGCCAGATACAGATGATGCGCCGCCGATTGACGAAGAAGGTCCTGGCGACCATCAGAGATCTGATGTCGAACGCTCCGGAGCGTTACGCCACCCTCTGGCGGGAGTTTGGTCGTGCCCTCAAGGAAGGGCTGCTGAGCGACTTCGACAACCGCGATGCCATTCTTTCCGTCTGCTCGTTCCCCTCGACGCACGACAAGAACGAACCGACCCTCCTCAAGCAGTACGTCGAACGTATGAAGGACGGGCAGGAGCACATTTACTACCTGACGGGTGAGTCCCGTCAGGCGATCGAGAACTCACCGCACATGGAAGCCTTCCAAGCCAAAGGCATGGAGGTGCTGCTGCTGACCGACCCCGTCGACGAGGTGTGGGTCGATGCCGTGCCGGCGTTCGACGGAAAGCAACTGCGGTCCGTCGCGAAGGGCGATGTCGACCTGGGCACCGCCGAGGACGAGAAGGCAACCGAGACCGCGCGCGAGAAACTGCAGCAGGAGTACGCGGAGCTGCTGACATGGATGACCGACCGGCTTGGCCAGGACGTCAAGGAAGTACGACTCTCCTCCCGCCTGACCGTATCGCCCGCCTGCCTCGTCTCTGACACGCACGACATCACGCCGGCCTTGGAGAACATGTACCGCGCCATGGGTCAGGACGTCGCCTACACTAAGCGCATCCTCGAACTCAACCCGGGCCACGCGTTGATCAGCGGCCTCAACAAGGCGCACACCGAGGGGCAGAACTACGCTGAGACCGACCTGGACGAGATGGTCGAACTCGTCTATGGTCTGGCGCTTCTCGCCGAGGGCGGCATGCCCGACGACCCGTCACGATTCATGAGGCTGGTTGCGGACCGCGTCGAACGCACTCTGCGGGGGGCGCACAACCGACCAACCACCGAGGTGTGACGCGCTCGCCGCCAGGGGCGGGCATTGTCCTGCCTAGCCTCAATACCGGTAACTTACTGATCGTTTCAGAATGCCGTCCTGCGGAGACGCTGGCGGCCCCATGGAACAATCCTTTCAGCCACGGGCTCAGGGGAGATGACGCCGTATGGAACGGGTTGGGGCTGCGCGAGACCTCGTGCTCGGTTACGTCCGCGCTCTGAACGCGATTGATGAGGCCATGAAGGGGGCGATCCCCTCGCTTGAGCGACTGGCGGACATCGTCGGCCTGGCCCGTTCGCGCTGGATCAGCCGGAGTGATCACGTCGGCACCTACTCGTACAAGGTTCATGGGGCAGGGTGCCGCTTCGTGAGCGACAACGGCACTGAGGTCGATGTGGACTTTGCAGCCGACGGGAGCGAAATCTTCGACCCCTGGCGGCTACGCGGGTATGGGCTGAGCCTGCCGGAGCCTCTTGAGGTCACGGATCAGGACATGCGGTCCGCAGTGCGGTCGCTGCAACCGCTTCTGAACGAGGTGCGGCCGGGGTGGTTCAGCGTAGCCAACTGATCGCTTCAGGGCGAGGTTCGTAGGCGGCGGAGGCATATGAGACTGCAAGCCAGTTCGAGCAGGCCCTGGTGGAGATCGGCGCGTCGCTCGTAGCGGGTGCGGAGCCGTTTGAACTGGTGCAGCCAGGCGGTTGGGTCGGCCGCGCGGCGAGGTGCTTGCCGTGGGGGCGAGTCCTGTTCCGCGCGGCCTCCCGCCGAACCGGACATGACGGTTTCCCGGTCATCCGGCTCTCCAGTGACTACTGCGTGAGTGGTCTGGCTGGCCGTTCTGAGTGGATACGGTCGTGGCAGGTGTCGCAGGCCACGACGGTTTTGCGTCGCCGGTGGAGCATGACGCGCGCCCAGTCGGAAGGCTGCCATCCGGAATGTGCGAGGTCGGCGAGAGCGCGGACGTGGTGCACTTGCACGTTGCCCTTGCTTCCGCAGATCTCGCAGGTGTCCGCGAGGAGTCTCGCGATGAGTTCCTTCTGCGGATAGTCCACCCGTACCGGCTCGCGATCGGCGAGTTCTGCCGCCCGCTGCCGTTGGAGGGGAATCCCGCCGAACCGTGCCACCAGTGGTTTCCTGTTCTTCCGCTCGATACGGGCCTCGAAGCACACTCGGGGCCCGTTGGGGGTGTCGATTCTGGTCTTGTGCTTGGCGGCCATCTTCGACACTGACGAACGGTGCTTGGCTGCGAGAGTTTTGAGCATGGAGGTCTCCATGACCCATTGCAGCCGGTGCAGCCGGAAGACGTCTCCGGCGAGCAGGTAGTACTGGACGACGCCCCGGTAGATGGTCCCGAAGGTCGCCACGATCGCGTGATCGCTGCTGTTGGTCAGGGCCGTCTTCTTCGCGGGTTTCCCGCGGGCGATATAGGGGGCGCACTTGGCTTTGATCACGTCCCGTGGAACACGGAGTGCTATCTGACCGTTGACCCGACGGTAACGGCCGGTTTTCTTCGTGTCGTTGTGCTGGGTCGTGATCTCATAGCCGAGAAACCTAGCTGCCCGGGTGCGGGCATGGGTGATCAGCGTCTTTTCCTGGGACAGTTCCAGCTTGAGTTTGTCACGCAGGAACTGGGCCAGGCGTTGTTTGATCTGCTCGGCCTCGGCTTTCGGTCCGGTGAAACCGAGGAGGTGATCGTCCGCGTAGCGTATGTAGCGCAGCCTGCGATATGCCGGATCATTGGGATCCGCGCTCGGCAGGCTGACCATCCGCTGACGCAACGCACGGGCCTGGGCCCGATCGCCGCGCCGGCGGGCTTTCGCCAGCAGATTCTGCAACTCCAGGTAAGCCGGGTTTCGGGCCCGGCGGTCTCCTCGGGTGTACTCCGGAATCAGAACCGTTTCTACAAACTCATCCAACTTGTGCAGGTAGATGTTGGACAGGATTGGGGAGGCCACTCCGCCTTGCGGCGCTCCGGAGAGCGTGGTGCCCCATCTCCAGTCCTCCAGGTATCCGGCTGTCAGCATGTTGCGCACCAGCCGTAGAAACCGCTGGTCATGGATCTTTTCGCCGAGGATCGACAGCAGGACCTGGTGGTCCAGGCTGCCGAAGCAGTCGGCGATGTCCCCTTCGATGAACCAGGATGTCCCGGTCCAGGTGTGGTCCACCTCCCGCAACGCGGTGTGGCAGCCTCGGCGGGGACGAAATCCATGTGAGCGGTCGGAGAACGTTGGCTCGTAGTACGCCTCTAATAACAGGCGGACCACTTCTCCAACGAGCTTGTCCGACCAGGTCGGCAGCCCCAGCGGGCGCGTCTTCCCGTTCTTCTTCGGGATATGGATGCGTCGGACCGGCTTGAAGCGGTAACGCTCGTGACGCATCGCTTCAATGATCCGGCCGATCTTCCGCTGTGACATACCGTCCACGGTTTCCGACGTGACCCCGGGCGTCATCGCGCCGTGGTTGGCGTAAATGCGCCCGTAGGCCAGCAGATACAACTGCGGGTTGAACAGTTGCCTATACAGTTCATTGCACGGCAGGCCGCGCCTGCCGCGTTCACGCAGGACACCCAGCACCGTTTTGGCGCTTTGCATTCCGCATACCTCCCGGATTCGAGTGTCCGAATCACCTGGCCCCCTTCGCCCTGTGAACGGCTTTCCCGTCCTCCCTGGCCGGGCGTGACTCCGGCGACTACTACGGGGCCTCCGTCGCCATAGGACTCGCGTCCCGTAGGCGATCCCACGTTCGTCTCTGTCTGTACGTTCTAGCGCGACACAGGCGTCCCACTCATCTCCTTGAATGTCCTCGCTGAACATCGCTCCGTGCTCCGGAAGTTGCTCCGGCCACACAATCGAAGCCAGAGCAGAGCGCGGCACCGGTTTCAGATGTCTTTCCGGCGGATGGGAACTTGCATCTTCTGGAGATTGGGCTTCAAACAATCCAGTCTTCGCCATATCGCGCGGGCCACCCAGCACACCGTCTCCGACAACTGAGCCCGGTCACTGGTTTTCTGACATGCTTTTGTCCCCTTCGCCTTTCGGATCCAGGTAAGTCATCGGGCCCAGGAACCTCCTTCCGAGTTCCTCCCGGCTGAGCCGGGGATACAAACAGAGCGCCTCGTGGCGCACAAGGCACGCTCGACCACCCAGCGCACCTTGCCCAGTCCGGAACCGTGGACGACACCGCGTCGCGCGATCAACGGCTTGATGCCCCGCTTCCACAGCAGGCGGCGGTACTTGTCGAAGTCATAGCCCCGGTCCGCATACAGACGCCGGGGCCTGCGGCGGGGGCGTCCCCGAAGTCCCCCAATCGGTGGGATGGCCTCCAGCAGCGGCAGGAGCTGGGTGACGTCGTGCCGGTTGCCGCCAGCGAGGGTGACGGCGAGCGGGGTTCCGTGACAGTCGACGATCAGGTGGTGCTTCGAGCCGGGGCGGGCGCGGTCGACAGGTGAGGGGCCGACGTGATCCCCCCTTTGAGAGCCCGGACGTGCGACCCGTCCACGGAGCAGTCATCCAGGTCCAGCAGGTCGGCGCGTCGAAGCTCGGTCAACAAGGCAGCGTGCAGGCGCGGCCACACGCCGGCCTCAGTCCAATCCCGCAGCCGACGCCAGGCCGTCACTCCGGAGCAGCCCACTGTCTCCATGGGGACGTCGCGCCACGCGACACCCGTCCGCAGCACGTACATGACGCCGGCGAGCGCCGCCCGGTCAGGAACGCGCAGCCGCCCGGGATAGCGGCGGCGGCGCTCAGGAGCGGGCGGCAGCAGCGGGGCCACCCGCTCCCACAGGTCGTCAGGAACAAGATCAGCGCGCACCCCGGACACCCTGCCGACCAAGATCGTTGAGCACAAGACCCGCAGCTCAACTCATTCTGAAACGACCAGTTAGCCTCGCCGTTTCGGTTGGGTACGGCTGGCTTTGGGGCGGAAACGCGAAAGTGCCTTCCTGACCTGGGACGATGAACCTTGCTGAGGGGTTCTGTCGGTCCAGGCGGAGGGCACTTTCTACGTGCAGGCTATCGGGTTGCGTCCCAAGGTCCATGTCAGTGCCGATGGTTCGGGGGTGGTCGGGCATGCCGGGGCACGGTTGCTGGCGGATCTTGCCGATGCCACCGGGCTGACCGCCGCGTACTCCGCCGCTCTCAGGCCGCTTCGGCCGCGCGGGACCGGGCATGATCCGGGCCGGGTCGCCACCGATCTCGCGGTGATGCTCGCCGACGGCGGTGAGGCGATCGCGGATCTGGCCGTGCTGCGGGACCAGGGCGAGGTGTTCGGCCCGGTCGCCTCCACGCCCACGGCTTGGCGGTTGCTCGCCGACACCGACGAGGCTGCACTCGCTTCGCTGCGAGCGGCCCGCGCTTCAGCCCGGGAAGTCGCCTGGATGCAGGCCGCCGAGACCGGCGAGGGCATACCTGCTGCTCGGGCCGGCGGACGAGAACTTCCCGGCCTGGTCCTGGACCTCGACGCCACGCTGGTCACCTGCCACTCGGAAAAGGAACAGGCCGCACCCACCTATAAGGGCGGCTTCGGCTTCCATCCGCTGCTGTGTTTCCTCGCGAACACCGGCGAGGCCGTGTCGGGGCGGCTTCGGCCCGGGAACTCCGGAGCCAACACCGCAAGCGACCACATCACGGTCCTCGACCAGGCGCTCGCGCAGATCCCCGACGCTCACCGGCACGGCACCGACATCCTGGTCCGCGCCGACAGCGCCGGATCCGCGAAAGCCTTCCTCGCCCACATCCGCGACGTGCGGAAACGAGGAATTCGTACCTTCTTCTCGGTCGGATACGCCATCACCGAGCCGGTCCGCCGCGCTGTCCGGGCCCTGCCCGACCGCCTCTGGCATCCCGCCCTGGACCAGGACGGGACGCTGCGTGATGGCGCCGAGGTCGCCGAGCTGACCGACATGGTCGACCTGACCGGCTACCCCGTCGGCACCCGCATCATCGTGCGCCGCGAGCGCCCGCACCCCGGCGCCCAGCTGTCCCTGTTCGACCTCGACGAGGGCCTGCGGCATCAGGTGTTCCTCACCGACACCCCCTACTCCGGTGGTGGTTCCGCCCAGTTCCTGGAGGTCCGTCACCGCGGGCATGCATGCGTCGAGGACCACATCCGGTGCGGCAAAACCACCGGCTTCGGCCGCTTCCCCTCCCGCGACTTCGCCATCAACACCGTCTGGCTCGAACTCAGCCTCACGGCGATCGACCTGATGGCCTGGACCCGTGTCCTGCTGCTGGACGGGGAGCTGGCCACCGCCGAGCCGAAGAAGCTCCGCTACCGGCTGCTGCACGTCGCCGCCCGCCTCACCCGCGGCGGCCGACGCCTGCGCTTGCGGATATCAGCGACCTGGCCCTGGAGACACGAACTGGCCACGGCCTTCCATCGCCTCGCAGCACTGCCCCGTCCCGCCGACTGACCGGCAACCCTGCCCGCCACGACCCGAAGGATCCTGGAGAACCCGACCACCGCGCCGGGACTCCGCCATGTCCGAACACCGAAATCGCATCGGTCACCCGACAGTTGCCCCTCAGCGACGCCTCACCGCCCCAACCGAAACGGCGAGGTTAGGGCGTTTGTATTCGCTTGACCCGTTTGGGCTTGGTGGCATCGACAATGGTGATGGCCGGAACGCGTGGGTGGTCTGTAACGCGGTGGGCGGCGCGTTTGAGGGGCCAGCTGGCGATTTTGCGTTTGATGACGCGGGGGTTGGACCGGCGGCGTCGCGGTGGCAGGAGGCGTTCGAGGAGTTCAGCGTGGGTGGCTTTGATGGCGCGGGCGAGTCTGCCGGGGGGAAAGTGCCGCCTGGTCGGTGACCTGGCGGCGCACGACGCGCAGTGAGCGGGTGAAGGAGATCCGGTCGGGGTCTCGGTCGGCTTGTTGTGCGACCTGGTGCATCAGTTGTCGGATGGCGTGGTGGACGAGCAGGAAGCCGTAGAGTTCCTGCTCGGCTCCGTCGGGGTGCTGGGACCGCAATACCAGGTGCGACCCGCCCAGGTGGGTCTTGATTTCGTCGAGGGTGTGAGGTGATCCCCGCGGTGTGGACACACCTGACAATGGATCTTGGTGATTCTGGAAGGTGTAGATCCACGTGGCAAGGCCCTCGAAGTACAGTGCGGAGTTCCGGTCCGACGCGATCGCGTTGTGGCGGGCTTCGGCCGGCAGAAGGACGTTCAAGGACGTCGCGGCCGATCTGGATGTCAACCCCGAGACGCTCCGCAGCTGGGTGCGTAACGCCGACGCACCGCCTGCCGCCGCTGCGTCCCAGGAGACCGAGGCCGAGCGGGCCCGGCTGCGGGCAGACAATGCCCGGCTGCTGAAGAACGAGAAGGAATGGCAGCTGGAGCGGGAGATCCTTCGCCGGGCAGCGGCCTATTTCGCCCGGGAGATGAAGTGAAGACCGCCGCTTGGGACTTCGTCTCCGCCCACGCCGAGGCCTTCGGCATCAAGCGGATATGCCGGGTACCGGGAATCTCCCGCTCCGGCTACTACCGGTGGATCGCCGGGGCCGAGGCGCGGGCCGAGCGGCAGACCGCTGAGGACGCCCTGGTCACCGAGATCCGCGAGATTCATGCCGAACACCGCGGGAACTACGGCGCGTAGCGCATCCATGCCGAATTACGCGGCTTCGGCCACACCGTCAACCGCAAGCGGGTCGCCAGGCTGATGCGCAAGCACAACATCGTCGGCCGCCACCTGCGCAGGAAGAAGCGCACCACCGTCGCAGACCGGCTCGCGCCACCAGTGCCGGACCTGGTCCAGCGGGACTTCGCCGCCGGGGCTCTGGACGAGAAGTGGTGCGGCGACATCACATACGTACAGGTCGGCGCCGTGTGGCTCTATCTCGCCTGCGTCATCGACATCCGCTCGCGCCGGGTGCTCGGCTACTCGATGGCCCCGCACATGCGGGCCGAACTCGTCATCGACGCGCTCCAGGCCGCGGTCGCGGCCCGCGGTGGCGACATCTCCGGGGTGATCTTCCACGCGGACAGGGGTTCGCAGTACACCTCGGCCGCGTTCGCCCAGGTCTGCGACCGGCACGGCATCCGCAGGAGCATGGGCAGGGTCGGCTCGAGTTACGACAATGCCCTCGCCGAGAGTTTCTGACAGAGGCTGAAGAGGGAGACGATGCACGGGAAGCTGTTCGTGACTATGCGGCAGGCGAGGCTGGAGATATTCCAGTGGCTCACCTACTACAACGCCCGCCGCCGCCACAGCGCGCTGGGCTACCTCTCCCCGATGGAGTTCGAACAGCAGCACCACAAGACAGCTAACCTCGCGCTTTCATGAGGCAGGGCGTCCGGTGGGTGATCAGAAACGCAGAGAGTGCTCCTGACCTGCAACGATGGGACTTGTCTAGTGTCCAGGTCGTCGCAGGAAAGAAGCACTCTCCAGGTGAAGAAGCGTATCGGGTCCTACCCGCGTGTCCGCGTCGAGGGCGGTGGCCGCGGGGTGGTGTCCCAGGCCGGTGGTGTGCTGCTGGTGGAGACGATCCGCAAGTCCGGTCTGGATCAGGCGATATCGGCGGCGCTTGAGCCGTGGCGAAGGCCGCGGGCGGTGCATGATCCGGGCAAGGTCCTGCTGGATGTGGCGCTCGCGGTCGCGCTGGGTGGGGACTGCCTGGCAGACGTCGGTCTGCTGCGGGCCGAACCGGCCATGTTCGGGCCGGTGGCCTCCGATCCGACGGTATCCCGGCTGATCGACACGCTGGCAGCGGGTGGGAAGCGTGCTCTGACCGCACTGCGGCAGGCCCGCTCTCAAGTCCGTGAATGTGTGTGGACGTTGGCCGGTGAGGAAGCTCCGGACGCCGGCGGGCAGGTGGTCGTGGACCTGGGCGGGGTGCTGGTGATCGCGCATTCCGAGAAGCAGGATGCGGCCGCGACCTGGAAAAAGACGTTCGGGCACCATCCGCTGATGGGGTTCGTCGACCACGGCCGGGGCGGGTCCGGGGAGCCGGTGGCCGGGCTGCTGCGGCCCGGGAACGCGGGCAGCAACACCGCTGCGGACCACATCGAAGCCGCCAGGATCGCCCTGAAGCAGCTGCCGAAGAAGTACCGGCGCGGACGGCGGACGCTGATCCGCACCGACTCGGGCGGCGGCACCCACGAGTTCGTGGACTGGCTTTCCGCGCGCGGCCGGTGGCTGTCCTACTCGGTCGGCATGACCATCACCGATGCCATCCACCAGGCCGTCGGGAAGGTCCCGGCATCGGCCTGGACGCCGGCCGTCGAGCCCGACGGCGAGATCCGCGACGGTGCCTGGGTCGCCGAACTCGACGGCGACTGCCTGACCGGCTGGCCCAAGGAGATGCGGCTGATCGTGCGGAAGGAACGCCCGCACCCCGGCGCCCAACTGCGCTTCACCGACGCCGACGGCATGCGCCTGACCTGCTTCGCCACCAACACCAAGCATGCTCCGATCGCCGCGCTCGAACTGCGGCACCGCCAGCGCGCGAGGGCCGAGGACCGCATCCGCGCCGCCCGCGCCACCGGCCTGCGCAATTTGCCCCTGCACGACACCGCGCAGAACCAGATCTGGCTGGAGATCGTCCAGATCGCCCTCGACCTGCTCGCCTGGATGCCCATGCTCGCTCTGGCCGGCACCGCCCGGGTGTGGGAGCCCAAACGCCTGCGCCTGCGGCTGTTCTCCATCGCTGCCCAGTTGGTCACCACCGGCCGCCGCCGCATCCTCCGCCTCGCGAAACACTGGCCTTGGACCAACCTGATCACCGACGCGTGGGCACGACTCGAAGCCCTCCCCAGCCCCGGCTGACCAACACTTTCTCGTCCCTACGGGCAGCGCAAGCCCACCGGAGCAGTGGAACCCGGCGCCCACCCGACGCGACTGCCGGGGCGATGTCATGCCCGAAACCCACAGCACAGACAGAAACAGCCCGCCAGATGAACTGGCGAGCTGTCATGAAAGCCCGAGGCTAAACTCCAACTCGCAGCATGAACCCCTGTGTCCACACTCCGGGAGTCACCTCAATCTCTACCGGACCCGGGGCGGTTCAGTCACCACCGAATATGAGACAGGGCCGCTCGTTTGACAGACCCCCGAACCAAACGATCACGTTCGGAAAGCGGAAGGTGTCTCACTTCAATCCCGCTGCGGTTGTCGTGTTTCGCTGTCTGGGGTGGTGCGACCAGGGGGTGTGGTGGCGGGTTGTCTGTCACAGGGCTGTGACACGGTGCGGACGGTCTCGTGGTCAACCCGCCCGTAGTTACTTGCAGAAGGCGATCGCACCACATGGTGATGCACCTTCCGCCCTGAAAGGAAAAAAAGACCATGCGACTGATAACCGACTCCCGGCATAATGATCTTGAAGTTGCTCGTCGTCGGCGTGGCTCGCTGGAGCGGCCGAAGCTGGTCTGCTTCCACCACGCGGGCGCGGGTTCTTCGGCCTTCGCCTCGTGGCAGAAAATCATCGGCGAGGCCGCTGAGGTTGTTCCCGTAACCCTGCCGGGGCGTGACCAGCGCAAGGCGGAGCCAAGGATCACCGATGCCGACCAGCTCATCGAAGAACTCCACACACAGCTCGGTGATACCCTCAACACTCACCCCTACATCCTTTACGGGCATAGCATGGGCGGCCTGGTGGCCTATAACTTCGCACGCGCCCGGGAACGGGCCGGCCTTCCCTCCCCGGCACTGGTCGTCATCGGGGCCACTCAAGCCCCTCACCTGGCCTCTCCCTTGCAGACCGGTCTGGAACTGCCCGACCGTGAACTGCTGCAACTGCTGGTCGCCCACCAGACCCTGCCACCCCAAGCCGCCCAAGGCGGCCGGCTGTGGGAACAACACGTACTCCCCGTCGTGCGAGACGACCTACACCTCGCCCAAGCACTCCTTACCGCTGAACGAACCCCACTCCAAGCCCCACTCCTCGCCCTGGCCGCACGCCGGGACACCATCTCCCCCCTGCACGGCATCATCGAATGGGCCGACTACGCCCCCGCCGGCTTCACCGTGCGCACCGTCGAAGGCGACCACCTCTTCGTACACGGCAACAAGACACCCCAAATCCTGCGCGAAGCAGCCATGCGACTGCACACAGGACACATCCCCACCGAATACGACCCCCTGGCCATGTGGCGCGAAGCAAGCTAAACAAAAACCAACTGAG
>NZ_JAUSZW010000002.1:0-135150 GCF_030817975.1 Streptomyces sp. V4I23
CTTGTCGTTCACGCGCGCGGGCGGCCACCTCGACCGGGCCGGCAGCCGTGGTCACCGTCCGCGGCCGGTGCCGGCCGTTGCGGACCACCAGCCGGCGACCGGCCTCGTCACGCTGCCCGGCGAGCTCGGCTATGTACTGGTCCACCTCCGTCTCCAGAGCGGCGGCCAGCATCCGCCGAGCACCCTCGCGGACGATCTCGTCGATCAGGGAACCGGCCTCGGTGGTGCCGTCTTCATTGACTACGCTGAGCACGGGCGTGCCTTCCCGACCCGCGTTCGCAGCGCGGGCCTACTCGGTGACTTGACGATCACTCACTCGGGGAAGGTACGCCCTTCACGCGTCCTCCACAGGAGCTGATCCACAAGTCCTGAGCATTGCTCGTCGCCCCTCCCGCTCCTGCCCCGTATCCAAAGCCTTCTACGAACGCAAGAGAGCCGAGGGGAAAGAACCACAAGCAGGCAATCATCGCGCTCGCGCGACGTCGTCTGAACGTCCTGTGGGCCCTCATACGCGACGGTCGCACCTTCGAGATCACCGCGCCGCCGAGCCCCATCCCGCTGAGCTGACACGCTCACAGTGAGTCACGAGGCTGTGTTGACAAACACATTGGGAATCAGTAACCGGCTCAACCACGAGTCATTTTCGTGTCAGTCCCTCCCCAGGATCACAGCCACCCTCGTCTGGCGGCGTTCACGCCTGCCTGGAATCTGCTGGCTGCCTCCAGCCTCTCCATCAGGTGGGACATCATGCGGCGGACCGTGCGCAGCGAGACACCGAGCTTTCGGGCCGCGGACTCGTCCGTGTCGCCGGAGGCGATGATGCGCAGCAGGGTGCGTTCCACGGGCGTGCACCCGTTGTCGTCCGCCGGCGGCTGCTCACCGAAGGAGGTCCCTGTCGCCCAGCACTGCTCGAACAGCGCGCACAGGGCGGCCATGACGCCTGGGCTCTGGATCTCCAGCGCGCCTGAGCGGGGCGCAGACGGGTCCAGAGGCAGGATCGCGATGCGGCGGTCGACGATGACCATCTGTATGGGCACGGTCGGCACGGTGCGCAGTTCGCCGCCGTGTTCGATGAGCCAGTGGGCGTAGGCGAGTGTGTCGGGGTCGTTGCGGAAGCTTTCCCTGCAAACTGCCCTGATGGTGACGCCGCGGCGCAGTGCTTGCTCGTTGAGCGGAGTGGCGGCGCTACGGGCGTCGGGCCGGTGTGCGCCTCCCGGATTGAGTGACAGGCATTCGAACTCCGTCGTGCGCTGCAGCTCCTCCAGCCGGGCGCGGACGGCGTCCAGCCCCTGAAGTCTGATGGCGCTGTCGGACAGCCGGTTGCTGCGGTGCTCGGCGGCAATGGCGGCAATCGCCGCGCGTGTGGTCTCCACCTGGGCCTGCCGCCCGGCGAGTTCGGCTTCCGTCGAGGCGAGCAGCGTCGACAACCCGACCTCGGGACTCACCGGCCGGAGCCTTCCTCCGAACTGGTCGGACGGCTTGAGCAGCGCCAACGCCGCCAGTTCGTCGAACGCGGCCCGTATCTCGGCCTCGGTGAGGCCCGTGTCCTTGGACAAGGCGGCCACCCCGTGATCCGGGTACTGCAGCGTCGTCCGGTACACGGTTTCCGCATGAGCTGACAGTCCGAGCAGTTGCAGCACGTCGCTCTCTCCCCAGATCTACACCTTCGGCAAGGTCAGGCTTCCGGAGGGGCAGGAGGTGAACAAGTGTCAATGGAGACAACCTGGATCGGCGAGGAGGTGGCTCCAAAGTGCCAGGCAGCTTGAAGCCCGCCGTCTGCTAGTGACACCGCTTCGACGGTTGGACAGGCTTAACCCATCGAACGCAACACCCTACAAAACAGGGTGAAGGCAGAGAAACGACGCAATAGACGGCTATTCAAAAGGTGGAGTCTGTCATGTCCCGGATCATCGCAGTGCTGCTCACGTCCGCCGCTTCGATCGCCGGCGTCACCGCCTCCGGCGCCGTCGCCCCCAGCGCTTCGGAGCCCCGAGGCGTGGTAGCGGGTGACGGATTCGGCTGGGGCACCGGACAGATCCTCGACGACGGATACGGCTGGAGCCACCCCAAGGACACCACCAACTCCCCCCGGCAGCTCTGACACCGACGGCAGACGGGGACACACACCAGCCCCCGCTGAAACTCCGATGTACATGATCACAATACGGCTGGTCGGTTCCCGTGGAACCCCCGCTGCTCCGGCCCGCCTCAGAGAACTGCTCACGGCCCACTTCGCCCCCGCGGACCGGATCGAGCACCTGTGGCTACGCACCAGCGCAGGCCAGATCGACATGGTCCTCTTCATCCTCGCCGGATCCGAGGCCGAAGCCCTGCTCGCCGCTCACGCCGCCTGCGGCCGGGCCCTCGACCGCTCACCCCAGCTGACGGCGTGGCGCATGCACGACACCTACCACTAGTACTCCAGCAGGATTTTGCTGTCTGACCTGGGGGTTTCGCTGGGCGGCTGGAGTGTAGCGGGCTTCGGAGTGGTCAGAGGTGGTCTTCGGGAGGCCACCCCTCGATCGTGCGAGAGCGACGCAGGTAGTGGCAGCGGCGGGCGACCGCTTGGCGTTTCCGGCGCCCCCGCCGTACCGACCCACCGCCCGACACCCACCGCCCCCGCACTCTCACTCACATACGACCGTCCGTCCTCAAACCCTTCTCAACACCCCCGCCCGCGGCCTCGCCACCCCGGTCGACGTCTACCTCGCGTCCGACATGAACACCGACTGTGCGACCCACGCAAGCCAGGCGGTCGAGGCCACCGAACGCACCGGTTTCGGCGGCTTCTCGGCCACCGAGCAAGGGCACAACCCGCTGCTGGGGATCGGCACTGAGCTCGTCCAGCTGTGGCCTGACATGGTCGACGTCATTCTCGGGTCAACCGTGACACACCTACACCCAGACACTCGAGGCGGCGCCCGCGATCGCACAGCGGCTGGCGCTGAGTTCGCCGGACCGTGCTCAGCAGCGACATCGCCCCTGCTCACCCGCTTCGGCTCCGGAACCGTGTACGCCGCCCAAGTGGCGCGCCTGCCATGACTATGGAGGAATCCTGATGCCCACGATCCACATTCGACTGGTTGGCGGCCCGGCCGCATTCCCGCAGGAACAACGGGACAGGACGGTGACACCGGAGAGTCTTGAGGAACTGGACGACCGGGTCAGAGTCCGGTTCCTGGCCGGGTGGGAGCATTTCGAGTACACCGGCGACGAGTCGGCCGATCCCGCCGACGGGACAGTCGTACGATGCTACGAGTGGATCTACCGCACCCATATCGCCGAATGACAGTGAGGATGTAAGTGAGCGTTCCCCGGCGGGGTCTGACCCACCCACTGGCTGACTAACTGATCGTTTCAGAATGCCGTCCTGCGGAGACGCTGGCGGCCCCATGGAACAATCCTTTCAGCCACGGGCTCAGGGGAGATGACGCCGTATGGAACGGGTTGGGGCTGCGCGAGACCTCGTGCTCGGTTACGTCCGCGCTCTGAACGCGATTGATGAGGCCATGAAGGGGGCGATCCCCTCGCTTGAGCGACTGGCGGACATCGTCGGCCTGGCCCGTTCGCGCTGGATCAGCCGGAGTGATCACGTCGGCACCTACTCGTACAAGGTTCATGGGGCAGGGTGCCGCTTCGTGAGCGACAACGGCACTGAGGTCGATGTGGACTTTGCAGCCGACGGGAGCGAAATCTTCGACCCCTGGCGGCTACGCGGGTATGGGCTGAGCCTGCCGGAGCCTCTTGAGGTCACGGATCAGGACATGCGGTCCGCAGTGCGGTCGCTGCAACCGCTTCTGAACGAGGTGCGGCCGGGGTGGTTCAGCGTAGCCAACTGATCGCTTCAGGGCGAGGTTCGTAGGCGGCGGAGGCATATGAGACTGCAAGCCAGTTCGAGCAGGCCCTGGTGGAGATCGGCGCGTCGCTCGTAGCGGGTGCGGAGCCGTTTGAACTGGTGCAGCCAGGCGGTTGGGTCGGCCGCGCGGCGAGGTGCTTGCCGTGGGGGCGAGTCCTGTTCCGCGCGGCCTCCCGCCGAACCGGACATGACGGTTTCCCGGTCATCCGGCTCTCCAGTGACTACTGCGTGAGTGGTCTGGCTGGCCGTTCTGAGTGGATACGGTCGTGGCAGGTGTCGCAGGCCACGACGGTTTTGCGTCGCCGGTGGAGCATGACGCGCGCCCAGTCGGAAGGCTGCCATCCGGAATGTGCGAGGTCGGCGAGAGCGCGGACGTGGTGCACTTGCACGTTGCCCTTGCTTCCGCAGATCTCGCAGGTGTCCGCGAGGAGTCTCGCGATGAGTTCCTTCTGCGGATAGTCCACCCGTACCGGCTCGCGATCGGCGAGTTCTGCCGCCCGCTGCCGTTGGAGGGGAATCCCGCCGAACCGTGCCACCAGTGGTTTCCTGTTCTTCCGCTCGATACGGGCCTCGAAGCACACTCGGGGCCCGTTGGGGGTGTCGATTCTGGTCTTGTGCTTGGCGGCCATCTTCGACACTGACGAACGGTGCTTGGCTGCGAGAGTTTTGAGCATGGAGGTCTCCATGACCCATTGCAGCCGGTGCAGCCGGAAGACGTCTCCGGCGAGCAGGTAGTACTGGACGACGCCCCGGTAGATGGTCCCGAAGGTCGCCACGATCGCGTGATCGCTGCTGTTGGTCAGGGCCGTCTTCTTCGCGGGTTTCCCGCGGGCGATATAGGGGGCGCACTTGGCTTTGATCACGTCCCGTGGAACACGGAGTGCTATCTGACCGTTGACCCGACGGTAACGGCCGGTTTTCTTCGTGTCGTTGTGCTGGGTCGTGATCTCATAGCCGAGAAACCTAGCTGCCCGGGTGCGGGCATGGGTGATCAGCGTCTTTTCCTGGGACAGTTCCAGCTTGAGTTTGTCACGCAGGAACTGGGCCAGGCGTTGTTTGATCTGCTCGGCCTCGGCTTTCGGTCCGGTGAAACCGAGGAGGTGATCGTCCGCGTAGCGTATGTAGCGCAGCCTGCGATATGCCGGATCATTGGGATCCGCGCTCGGCAGGCTGACCATCCGCTGACGCAACGCACGGGCCTGGGCCCGATCGCCGCGCCGGCGGGCTTTCGCCAGCAGATTCTGCAACTCCAGGTAAGCCGGGTTTCGGGCCCGGCGGTCTCCTCGGGTGTACTCCGGAATCAGAACCGTTTCTACAAACTCATCCAACTTGTGCAGGTAGATGTTGGACAGGATTGGGGAGGCCACTCCGCCTTGCGGCGCTCCGGAGAGCGTGGTGCCCCATCTCCAGTCCTCCAGGTATCCGGCTGTCAGCATGTTGCGCACCAGCCGTAGAAACCGCTGGTCATGGATCTTTTCGCCGAGGATCGACAGCAGGACCTGGTGGTCCAGGCTGCCGAAGCAGTCGGCGATGTCCCCTTCGATGAACCAGGATGTCCCGGTCCAGGTGTGGTCCACCTCCCGCAACGCGGTGTGGCAGCCTCGGCGGGGACGAAATCCATGTGAGCGGTCGGAGAACGTTGGCTCGTAGTACGCCTCTAATAACAGGCGGACCACTTCTCCAACGAGCTTGTCCGACCAGGTCGGCAGCCCCAGCGGGCGCGTCTTCCCGTTCTTCTTCGGGATATGGATGCGTCGGACCGGCTTGAAGCGGTAACGCTCGTGACGCATCGCTTCAATGATCCGGCCGATCTTCCGCTGTGACATACCGTCCACGGTTTCCGACGTGACCCCGGGCGTCATCGCGCCGTGGTTGGCGTAAATGCGCCCGTAGGCCAGCAGATACAACTGCGGGTTGAACAGTTGCCTATACAGTTCATTGCACGGCAGGCCGCGCCTGCCGCGTTCACGCAGGACACCCAGCACCGTTTTGGCGCTTTGCATTCCGCATACCTCCCGGATTCGAGTGTCCGAATCACCTGGCCCCCTTCGCCCTGTGAACGGCTTTCCCGTCCTCCCTGGCCGGGCGTGACTCCGGCGACTACTACGGGGCCTCCGTCGCCATAGGACTCGCGTCCCGTAGGCGATCCCACGTTCGTCTCTGTCTGTACGTTCTAGCGCGACACAGGCGTCCCACTCATCTCCTTGAATGTCCTCGCTGAACATCGCTCCGTGCTCCGGAAGTTGCTCCGGCCACACAATCGAAGCCAGAGCAGAGCACGGCACCGGTTTCAGATGTCTTTCCGGCGGATGGGAACTTGCATCTTCTGGAGATTGGGCTTCAAACAATCCAGTCTTCGCCATATCGCGCGGGCCACCCAGCACACCGTCTCCGACAACTGAGCCCGGTCACTGGTTTTCTGACATGCTTTTGTCCCCTTCGCCTTTCGGATCCAGGTAAGTCATCGGGCCCAGGAACCTCCTTCCGAGTTCCTCCCGGCTGAGCCGGGGATACAAACAGAGCGCCTCGTGGCGCACAAGGCACGCTCGACCACCCAGCGCACCTTGCCCAGTCCGGAACCGTGGACGACACCGCGTCGCGCGATCAACGGCTTGATGCCCCGCTTCCACAGCAGGCGGCGGTACTTGTCGAAGTCATAGCCCCGGTCCGCATACAGACGCCGGGGCCTGCGGCGGGGGCGTCCCCGAAGTCCCCCAATCGGTGGGATGGCCTCCAGCAGCGGCAGGAGCTGGGTGACGTCGTGCCGGTTGCCGCCAGCGAGGGTGACGGCGAGCGGGGTTCCGTGACAGTCGACGATCAGGTGGTGCTTCGAGCCGGGGCGGGCGCGGTCGACAGGTGAGGGGCCGACGTGATCCCCCCTTTGAGAGCCCGGACGTGCGACCCGTCCACGGAGCAGTCATCCAGGTCCAGCAGGTCGGCGCGTCGAAGCTCGGTCAACAAGGCAGCGTGCAGGCGCGGCCACACGCCGGCCTCAGTCCAATCCCGCAGCCGACGCCAGGCCGTCACTCCGGAGCAGCCCACTGTCTCCATGGGGACGTCGCGCCACGCGACACCCGTCCGCAGCACGTACATGACGCCGGCGAGCGCCGCCCGGTCAGGAACGCGCAGCCGCCCGGGATAGCGGCGGCGGCGCTCAGGAGCGGGCGGCAGCAGCGGGGCCACCCGCTCCCACAGGTCGTCAGGAACAAGATCAGCGCGCACCCCGGACACCCTGCCGACCAAGATCGTTGAGCACAAGACCCGCAGCTCAACTCATTCTGAAACGACCAGTAACCTCGAAGTTTCGTGACGGTCCGCCGACGGAGTCGGTGGACCGTTTCCGTGCCGTGGGCTGAGGTTGTGCAGGCTGAGGGCCCGAGTGTCGCCTCGGGGTGGCGGCGGATTCCACTGCTCCGGGTGTTGGGGTGCTGTCGAAGGGACGGGGAATCCGCTGGTCAGCCAGGGTTGGGCAGTTGGCTGAGCCGGTCGCGGGCTGCGGTGATGTGACCGGTCCAGGTGAGCTGTACTGAGATTTGTGGAGTCCCTGATGCCAGGGTTACGGTCCTGGCGAAGGAGATCCACCAACACTATGCCTGCACCCCGTAAATACCCGGACGAGCTCCGCGAGCGCGCGGTCCGCGAGGTCCGTTCCACCGGCCGCCCGATCGCGCACGTTGCGAAGGACCTGGGCATCCATAAAGAGGCCCTGCGCGGCTGGGTCCGCCAGGCGGAGGCCGACCGTGGCGAGCGCGACGACCGGCTGACCACCGCCGAGCAGGACGAGCTCAGGCAACTCCGCAAAGAGGTGGCGGAGTTGAGGCGGGCGAACGACATCCTCAAGGCCGCGTCGGTGTTTTTTGCCCAGGAGATCGACCGTCCCCGGACGAGGCCGAGCAGGTGATCGACCATCTGCGTGACAAGGGTCTCGGGGTCGATCCCGTCTGCCGGGTGCTGGAGCTGTCGCCGTCGACGTACTTTGCCCGCAAGAAGCGGCCGAAGTCGGCCCGCCGGCTCCGCGATGAACAGCTCATGCCTGTGATCGAGTCGGTCCACGCCGAGTCGGACGGCACCTATGGAGCCCGCCGGATGACCCGTGCCCTCAAGCGCAAGGGGGTGGACGTCGCCCGCTGCACCGTCGAGCGCCTGATGGCCAAGCTGAACCTGGAGGGTGTCATTCGCGGACAGCGGCGCCGCACCACGATCTGCGAACCGTCGGCGCCGAGGCCGCCGGACCTGGTCGATCGGGACTTCACAGCCTCCCGCCCGGACGAGCTCTGGGTCGCCGACATGACTTATGTGAGGACGTGGTCGGGCTGGGCATACGTGGCGTTTGTCCTGGACGTGTACTCGCGGATGATCGTCGGCTGGCAGGTCGCGAACCACATGAGGACCGAACTGCCCCTGGACGCACTGGAGATGGGTCTGTGGAGACGCCGGATCAAGGCAGGCTCCGGCCTCATTCATCACAGCGACCGCGGATCTCAATACGTGTCAATTCGGTACACCGACCGGCTCGCTGACATCGGCGCCTCCGCGTCGGTCGGCTCCGTGGCCGACTCGTACGATAACGCGATGGCCGAGGCCCTGAACGGCACGTTCAAGGCCGAGCTGATCGAGATGCAAGGGCCGTGGCGGGACGTCGACCAGGTCGAACGGGCGATCTTCCAGTGGGTCACGTGGTACAACGAAGAACGCCTGCACTCCGCACTCGACTACGTACCGCCCGCCGAGTACGAACGCGACTTCTGACGACAACAGGAAGCCACCCCGCAGTCCGCCTGAAACAAGACCACCGGACTCTACGAAACTCGGGGCAGCTCACTGCCATGGGCGATCACCGGCTGACCAGAGCTTGTCCGTGCCCGAGCCTGATCCGCGGCCGGGCTGGGCGGGCTCGCTGGCCCGCCCGCCTGAGGTCTTCCTCCGGACAGGAGAAGGGCTCTTCTCTCCCCCTGGGCGAAAGAAGAGCCCTTCTCCCATCGGGCCGCTCTCATTGCATCCGGGACGGCTTCTTCTTGTTGAAGAGCCAGACGTCGAAGAGCTTCGTCAGGTTCTTCCCGGACTTGCCCTCACACAGGGCGATGAACTGTCCGGTGTCGGCGTTGCCGTGCCGGTGCTGTCGGGTCCAAGTACGGAGATTGTCGAAGAAGGTCTCGTCGCCGACGGCCTCACGCACCTTGTGCACGACCATGGCACCGCGTCCATAGACGGGCGGGTCGGAGAGGGGCGCCGCGCTGGGAGGATCGGCCGGAGGGAAGGCCCAGATTCCCCCGCTCTCAGCATCCGTGCCGTCGTAGAAGTCCTCGAAGATTTCGTCGGTGTTCCTGCCGCCCTACTCCTCCTCCCAGAGCCACTCCGCGTAGGTGGCCATGCCCTCGTTGAGCCAGACGTCCTTCCACTTGCGCCGGGTGACGGAGTTGCCGAACCACTGGTGCGCCAACTCGTGGACAAGCAGCCTCTCGTCCGGCGCCTCGGCATCGCCGCTTCGGTGCGGATCACCTCGAGGTCCTCGAAGGGGCCAGGCGGCCCTCAGCGGACTTCTTCCACACCCGCAGCTCGACATGGGCCTCACCAAGCGCGGCCTTGAGGTCCTCGATCTGCTCCTCGAGCATCGCCTCCCGGCTGGAGGCCTGCTTCGATGTTCCGGCCGTCAGGCCAGCCTTCCCGGACTCCAGGAACTGGTCCCGCCACTTGGCCACCGACGTCTGCGACGTCTTGTTCCGGCGGGCCGCCTCAGCGACGGTCATCTCACCAGCCAGGACCGACAGCACGATCCGTATCTTGTCCTCCACCGGGAACTGCGGCGGACGGCTCATCAGGCTCTCCTTCAGCTCGTCAGGGCTCAACAAACCCCTGTGCCAGAAAGTCTGACGCGCGACAGGACCACCCCGCCCACCGAGCACACCGCACCCGCGCCGCCATCCACCGCGCCGGCCCCATCACCACGCTGGTCACCGTCCAGGGCTGGCACCACGAGCAGCTCCTGGCCCCCGTCCGCACCGAAACCCTTCTCCAGGCCACGGGACGGAGCAGGGCAGATCTCCCCGGTGGATGCTTGTGGGTCATGCCCCCCCTCGACGCGACCACCTCAGCGGGGCCCGCCCTGCACGGCTGGTCCCTGGACGAGCCGACCGCGCCCCGGCACACGCAAGCGGCGGCGCCCGGCAGCAGCGCAGACACATGGGCCGGAACCCTTGCGAACACCGTGCCTGCCACCCGCTGGGCGGCTTGACCCGCGGCCGGGCCGCGGGTCGCCATCCGGCGGCGGGTGTCGTGCCTTCGCCGAACGGCGGCACGTCGTCTGTGGTGACGTCCAGACGCAGGCGCACCAAGCACAGTGGGGGCGCCAGGCACCGCGGTCGATGGCGGTGTCGGCACTCACCTCCTCGACGACGATGGGGACGACGAAGATCGGGTCGAGGACCTCGCAGCCGCCCCAGGTGACGCTGAACCGCACCCCGGTCCACGGATGCCCGGGGCCGGAGGCGGTGAGGTGGTCGGCGAGCTGCCGGGCGGCGTCGGGCCGCAGCAGCGTGGTCTCGTCACCGCTTCGAGTGGCGTGTTCATCACCGGCCCCGGGGAGCCTTGCCGGGAAGCACGCACTCCTGTGGTCCCCGTCGGCTATACCGGACCGGAGCCGACTGCCCTGCCCGCCGTAGGAGAAGGAGCCCACCGCCTCATGACCGACGCCGCCAACACCCTCCCACCACCCGTGCCGCCCGTGTGATCACGACCGTCGCCGTCGTCATCGCCGTCGCCTACATGGGCTTGTGGACCTTCATCTCTGTCCCTCAACTCACGGACTTCATCGGCGGCCGGGACATCGACTACCCGGTGTTCCCGGCCATCGCGGCCGTGGCCGGCCCCACCCTGTTCTGGGCCTTCGTCGGTCTCGGCCTCGGACTCACCTCCTGGGGCGGGCTGCCGGGATCGCCAGCACCGGCAGCCTCGCCAGCCTCACGTACGGGTACCTCCTGGCCTCCTCCGACGGCCACGGCTTCGACTACTGGCTGTTCCTCACAATGATCGTCGCCGCCACCCTCGGGGCCTTCTGCGTGACCCCCTACGCCCTCGTCCGCGGCGCCGTCCGGGCGCCGCTGATCCGCCGAGCCGGGGCAAGCCGTCCTGACGGCGCAGCCAGCCCCGGACACGGGACAGACCTCTTCCCTCGGCTATCGCGAGGAAAGAGGTGTCGTTTTCCGAAGGGGGCTTGCCCACGGCATGTGACCTGCGCAAACGAAAGATCGCCGGATTCGGGGGTTCACACCTCCGGCAGCACCTCCGGTCCCCCGCCTAGTGCAACCGTCCAGACAACTGTCCAGCCCCCTCCCGGTGCAACCCTCTCCTGTGCCTCAGCTCGTCCGGTGCTGGATCGCGTACGTCTCGTACGGCACGACGGCCCCATCGGCGGCAGGCTGGTCGGTGGTGCCGGTGCGGGTGAAGCCGGCCTTGGCCAAAACGCGGCCCGAGGCTGGGTTGGCGGGGTGGTGCATCGCTTCCACTCGGTCCAGGCCGACGGTGGTGAAGGCGAAGGCGACGACCCGCTGGGCGGCGTCGGTTGCGTAGCCATTGCCCCAGGTGTCCTCACGCAGGATGTAGCTGATGGTCCCCATGACGGGCGAGCGTCGCCGCAGGGCGATGTGGCCGATCATCTCGTCAGTGTCGAGGATGCCCCAGCTCCACTGCGCCCTCGGCGTCTCGGCCGCCCGCGCAAGGGCGCTGCGGATCTTGTCTTGGGCCTGGTCGAGGGGGAGCGGCCTGCCGGTGGTGTGCCGGACCGAGGCGCCGCTGTAGATGCGGGTGAGGGCGGGGGCGTCGTCGAGAGTCAGGGCGCGCAGGGTCACCATGCTGCGATCAGTTCCTTGGCCGTGGGGCGGTCGGTGGGGTCGGGGGCCAGGCAGGCGGTGATGGTGGCCTCGAAGCCGGGGAACGGCCAGGGCCGTACGTCGGTCAGCGGGGTGGTGCGGCCTTTAGCGATGACGGCCAGCTTGTCCAGGCGGTCGATGTTGTCGTCGTAGGGGACGGGGCGGTGGCCGGTCCAGCACCAGAACAGGGAGGCGCCAAGGCTCCACACGTCGGCAGCCGGCTGCGCCTGAATGTGTGTGTCCGCCGGGGTCGCGAGAACGGCGGCGGCGATCTCGGGGGCGGTGGTGTGGGTCAGGGCGCCGCGGTACGGCAGGGGCCGGTCGGAGTCGGGGCCGCAGGCGAGGGCGTAGTCGATGACCTCGGCGCGGCCGCCTGGGGTGATGAGGGTGTTGGTGGGCTGGATGTCGGCGTGGGCCCATCCGGCGGCGTGCATGCCGGCCAGGTGCTCGGCCCAGGTGCGGGCGATCTGCAGGAGCCAGGGCCGGACCGAGGGCCGGTCGCCTTCGGGGCCGCGGGCCAGGGCGAGCGCCCGCCACAGCGGAACGCCGTCGACCCAGCGGACCGCGAGCCACCGACCTCCGTCCCAAAGGCCGGCGTCGATGCGGTAGTCGGGGCGAAGGGCCCCGGCCGTGGTGAGGCGGAGGATATGCTCGTCCTCCTGGGCCATCTCGGTGGCCTTGTCCCGGGCGGTGGCCTCGTCGGAGTTGTTCGCCTTCAGGGCCACGACTCCCCGGCTTCCCCGAACCTTCCAGGCCCGGGAGCCGCGCCGGTCGCTCAGGAGGCTGGCGGTGAGGGGGTCGCCGAGCTGTTCGGTGAGGCGGGTGAGGGCTTCACCGGGGGGAGGAAGCGCTTGGCCCATGTCTTGATCTCCTTCCACTGATCGGGGACGTGCTCGAGGAGGCCGCGGCCGTCGTCCTCGGCGACGGCGAGCGCGGCCGCCAGGCCCGGGGTCGCGGTCAGGAAGCGGGGGTCGCGGCGACGAACAGCGGCCCGCACAGGGAGGAACGACACGGGGGCGGCCGGGATCCGGTCGCCGGCCCGGGTGGTTTCCTCCTCGCCCGCGTGGAACTTGCCGAACATGATCCCGACGGGGCCGTAAAGGTTCCTGAGGACCCAGTGGGGCCAGGCCAGCAGGTCACGGTGCCGGGCACGGGGGACATCGCCGAGGAGGACGATGTTCTCGCACCGCAGGCCACCGTGCGGCCGGGTCAGTAGAGGGCGCAGCCACTCCGCGGCCTGGACGCCCGCGTGGAACAGCTCCGCCTCCACCGCCGCAGGCTCGCCCTCGGCCCGATACACCATCCAGGTCGTCAGGCCCTGCTGGAGTGACGGGGCCAGGAAGGGGCAGTGGGCGGTCATCTGCCGCACGTACGCCGTGATGTCGACGGTGGTCGGGGTAGTGGTGCTGGCTTCGACGAGGCGCAGCGCCCCGGCGGTGAGTCGGGGCGCTGCGATGGTACGGCTGCGGGTCACGGGCGGTGGGTCGGGGGCTGCTCGGGGGTGAGGTCGTCGCCGTCACCGCCGGCGGGGCCGCAGTCCCACTCGGCCACCACGGTGCCGGTCTCGCGGTAGCGGGTGACGGCCTGCTCATCGACAGTGCCGTGAGCGCCGGTGAACCAGATGTCCGGCAGCGGCCCGTACGCCGCCTCATAGGCCGCGACCCAGGCGATCGGGCCGCGGCCGTTGTTCACGACGTGGCGAATCGGCTGGCCGGCGGTCTCCCGGCACAGGGCCTCGTAGGCGGGCGTGCCGAGCATGTCGTGCCAGGCGGCGTCCACGGCCGGGGAGAACATCTCGGGCGTGGACTGGCCGTCCTTGAAGCGCTGGCCGGTGATGGTCAGGAAGCGGCGCAGCTCGATGGTTGCGGTGCTCACGGTGGTGCCCCTCTCGGTGTCGTGTAGTGCTCGCCCGGCCCGGGCGGGCCGGCCGTCGTGCTGTACGACGCCGCGCACCCGAGGATCCCCAGATCTCGTCCGGGTGCGCGGCGGGTTCAGAGAGCCCTTGCGGACCGGGATGCTGGCTCGGTGAGACGGTCCAGGCGCTCGTAGAGGGCGCGGATGAGGCGGGCGCGGCCCTGCGCGCAGCGCACCGTGCCGTCCGGAACACCGGACAGGCACCGGTGGGCTTCCTCCAGGACGACGTCGGCGGCGACCGCGCGGGCGGCGCCGGTCAGCTGCAGCGCGATCTGCTGGAGGTCCGCTGGTTGTAGCCCGGTCCGCCGGTCCAGCCGAGCACGGCCGTGGCCAGGCGCCCGTGGGTGCCTCGGTCGAGGGGGAGTTCACCTTCGAGGAGCCCTTCGGGGTCATGCAGAACCAGGTGTCTGTTGCTCATCAAAGCCTCGTTGCGGCGGTCTCGGGGTGTCTGGCAGGGGCGGGCATGGCCCAAGGCTGGGTAGTTAACGGATTCGCGCTGGTGGCAAGCGAGTTGGCGGGTGTTCCGTGATGGAGCGGGGAACAAGGGCAACGGAGTCCCGTTGGAGCAGGTAGTCCGCCAAGACTTCTGCCGTTACGGAGCTCCGTTGCCTGCACGCCATTGTGCCCTGCCGCCCGGTCTGACGACCGTGACCCGAAGCCTCACCGTGGCCGGGGGCCGCTTCGCTCCCGGCCATCTGGGCGAGTTGACCCAGGTTCTGCCGTTCGAGCTGGTCGACGCGGTCCTGGAAGAGACCCGGAGTGTGCAGCGCAGGCTGCGGGACCTGCCCTCCCGGGTCGGGGTGTACTTCGTGCTCGCGATGTGCCTGTTTCCCGAGGTCGGTTACCGGCTGGTGTGGCAGAAGCTGATCACAGGCCTGATCGACCTCGACGTGGCAAGGCCCAGCACGAAGGCCCTGCGAGACCTGCGCCGCCGGGTCGGCGCCACGCCACTGCAGCGCTTGTTCGAGGTGCTGGCCGGGACGCTGGCCCAGCCGTCGACACGCGGGGTGAGGTTCGGGCCGTTCCGCACGGTTTCCTTCGACGGCTGCAGCTCCATCAAGATCCCCGACAGCAGCCGCAACACCGACCGCTTCGGACCGCAGAGCCGCGGCGGCTACCCGATGCTGGAGTTAATGACCTTGGTGGAGACCGGGACCCGGGCCCTGATCGGCGCGGTGTTCGGCCCGACCAGAGAGGGCGAGACCGACTATGCCCGCCGACTGCTGCACCACCTGCGCCCGGACATGCTGGTCCTGTGGGACAAGGGCTTCGACGCCAACGCCTTCCTCGCCGCCGTGGCCGACACCGGCGCCCAGTTCCTGGGCCGGATCCGCGCCAACCGCCGCACCCCCGTCCTTGTCCGTCTCGCGGACGGCTCCTATCTGTCCGTCATCGGCACCGTCCCGGTCCGCATCGTCGAAGCGCAGATCGTCGTGACCTGCAAGGACGGCACCTCGTTCACCGGCTCCTACCGCCTCGCCACCACCTTGACCGACGCTGGCCGCTACCCGGCCGGGGCACTGGTCGCGCTCTACCACCAGCGGTGGGAGCATGAATCGACCTACTACGCGCTGCGGCACACCCTCCTGAGGGGCCGGGTGCTGCGTTCGGCCGACCCCGCCGGTGTCGAGCAGGAGCTGTGGGCTCATCTCGCGCTCTACCAGGCCCTGCGGACGGTCATGGTGGAGGCCGCCGAGTCGCGGCCGGGCACAGATCCGGACCGCTGCGGCTTCACCACTGCCCTGCACACCGCCCGTGACCTGGTCGTCCAGGCCGCCGGCGTCACCGGATGCGGGACGACCGGTGTCATCAGCCAGCGCATCCTGGCCGGGCTCCTTCCGCCGAGGCGGCCCCGCGTCAGTCCGCAAGGTCAAGTCGCCCATCTCCCGCTACCACGCCCGCCAGGACGACGGCCGCCCGGATACCAGCCGCACCGTCACCGGCCTCGACATCTCCATCCTCGAACCCGAACCTGAGCTGCCCGCCGCCTCACACGACGACCGTCACATCCCGCCGGACGACCGCCGCCGACAGCGTGTCCTGGAGGTCCTCGACACCGACCCCGACCGCCACTGGCACCCGCGTGACCTCGCCCGTCACCTCGGCGACGTCACCCTGGGCACCATGCGCCGACAACTCGACCGATGGGCCAGCAACGGACTCATCCACAAAGCCGGACCCGCCGCCTACACCAGCCAAGGCACCTCATGAACCCCTTGCCACCAACGCGAATCCGTTAACTACCCGGCCTTGGGGCATGGCCTGGCTGCCGTCGTGCTCTTGGTCCTCGGTCTGCTGGGCCAGGAAGCGCTCGTAGCCGCGGTCGGCGCGGGCGAGCAGCGCCGGCGAGGGAACGCCGTACCGGGGCGCGGGACCGGTGGTGCTGATCGTGCGTGCGCGCATGAGGCACCGCCCTTCCGCTGGTGGTCCGTCGGTGCTTCGACGCTACGGACGGCGCAGGCCGGGCCTCAAGAAGGTTGCGGATAGTTGCGCGGGTTCACTCCAGGGCGTCGGCAGCGGCCCGGAGGAGCGTCCGAGCGGCGTCGCCGTGGACGGCCATCTGCGCCAGACCCTTGAATGCTTTGGCGTAGTCGGCCAGTTCGCGGGGCTGGCGGACGTTGATGCCAGCGGTGAGGGTTTCCACCACGGCGTGCCGGTCGTCGTAGAGGTAGAACGCCTCCAACGGCCACCCCGTGCGCGGGACGCCGAGCGGGATGATGCCCAGGGAAACCGACGGCAGCGGCATCACGGTGAGCAGGTGCTGCAGCTGGCCGGCCATCGTGGCGGGCGTGCCGATCCGGGTGCGCAGCACCCACTCCTCGATGAGGACGACGAACCGGTGGTCGCCCTCGTAGAGAAAGCGGGAGCGGGCCAGGCGGGCGGCGACGGCCTCGCGGATGTCGTCGGGGGTGCCCTGGAATTCGGTGATGGAGCGCATCAGGGCTTCGGCGTAGTCGGCGGTCTGGAAGAAGCCGGGGATGACGTTGGAGACGTACGCGCGGCAGGTGCGGGCGGCGGCGTTGCGGGTGAAGACCTCTTCCTGGGCGCGGCGCATGCCAGCGCGGTGCTGGCGGCGCCACTCCATGTACATCGACTCCACCGCGCGGGCGGTGGCCACCAGGTCCGCCGCCTGATCCTCGGCGTTGCAGGCGGTGCACCAGGCGCGGATGTCGGCGTCGGAGGGTGCGGCCTTGGCTCCGAGGATCCGGGAGGTCTTGGCCTTGTCCCAGCCGCAGCAGCGGGAGAGTTCACGCCCGTTGATCCCGGCGTCCCGCATGAGGTGGCCCAGGCGCACCGCGAGGGCTTCGCGGGCGGCCTGGGTGCTGGACGACGGGGAGACGGGCATGAGGCGCAGGTGTCCTGTGAGCGCGAAGGGTCAGGGGGTGTACTTGGCGTGCGGGATGGCGCGCTCCCACACCTTCTCGAACGCGGTGCGGCAGAGCTCGGCGGCGGCCGGGTCGGTGGTGCGCTCGCGGCCGTCCTTGGCCCAGTCGCCGGTGCCGGTAAAGTGGTGGAACTGCACCAGGCGGTCGTCAAGGAGCCAGAAGTCGTTGCCAGGGAGCGGGATGGTGCTCGCCTCGCGGCGGGCCAGCCAACGGACCTGCTCGCCGGCCTGGAGGTTGAGCGGGGTGATTGCGTACTCGTAGCGGATGTACTCGGTGACCGGCTCGGACACGATCCGCGCGCGGCGCATCACCACCCCACGGCCCACCGCCTCCCGCACGAGGGGCATCCACTGCGGCCAGAAGGAGCGGGCCGGGTCCAGGTGCGGGATACCGGTGCGGAGGAAGGCCGCGAAGTCATCGGCTTCGCCGCCTACGGCGTAGCTGTCGCGCATTTCCAGATGTACGGCCGTGCGCTCGGTGGCGGCCAGGAGCTCAGCGAACGTCGCGTCGTGCAGCGCTTGCGCGTTCAGCGGCATCGCATGCCTCCCTCGGGATCGGCACCATCCGGGCCGGGATGCGGATCACCCGCTCGTGCGCGGGGATCCCCTACCGCCTCCAGACCACCCACAAATCCCTCCTTGCAGCACCGAAGTGACGACCCGACAGCCCTGAATCTCAAAGACCCCAGACCGGTGAACCATGTCTCCACCGCAACCGTTTAACCCGGTGACAGTCAGCAGCCCGACCAGCTGTCCCAGTCCACCGTCCGCACGAGTTGCCTCAGGAAGATCCTGTGATCACCTTCCATGGCCCTTGGCAGATCAGGGTCATCACCAAGTCCGCCCTGTTCGACCAGCGGCTGGTGGTCAGGACCCCCACGGGAACTGTGATCATCCCCGGAAACGATGGGGCCTCCCGCGTCATAGACGAGCCCACGTGGAGCCTGTCGCCTGAGCACAACCACTGGGGCAGGGGATGGCGGACCAACATCCGACTCACCCCCGGTCCCGTCACCGCGCACGCCAGCGGAGGCCGCAGCCAGGAACTGTGGAGCACAGACTGGGACCTCGACGGCCACGACCCCAACCGGCGGAACCAAACGGGGAGCCGGCCCGTTCGAGATCCTCCGACTCTCCCTGCACACCGGCTCCGTGACGGTCACAGCACTGGCCGCGGACCTCGCGGTGGCCAAGGAGACGATTCGCCGGGACTCCCATGTGTTGGAGCAGCACGGGCTGGTACGCTGCACGCACGGTGGGGCCTACTCGGTCGAGAGGGCGGGATAGTGGGGCGCTGGGATGCTCTCCGGATCCGTCATCGACCTGGCGTACGTCGGGGCCAACGGCATCTCCCGCGAGTACGGACTGACCACCGACGACCCGGCCGTCAGCCAGGGTCAAGGCACAAGCCGTCCGCAGAGTCAGACGACGCATCTTCACTGGAGTGCGCGATCAAGTATTTCCGCTCATCGGGCGCCGTCCGACAGTTCCTCACCATCCTCTGCCAGAACTCCCCTCGCTTCCGGCCTGGCCTCCATCCGATGGCCGCTGACCTTCCGCTTCCGCGCATGGGACCACCTCCCCGGCCTCAGTTCCCCTGCCCGTCGCGGCCTGAACCAAGTCCCACTGACCCGACGCACCCGCAACCACCAGGCCAGGGATGCGATTCTTCTCGAATCTCACGACCCGTTCCTCGCAAGATCAGGACGAACACGCTCTTACGGGCAAGAACGCGACGAATGAAACGAACTGCAGCCACCGTGGCAGATGACCGGATATTCACTGACCGTCACCTCGCATGAGGAGGAACCCTATGTCCGAGAAGCCAGCCCCTCGGCTGCACGAAACCGCGTCCGATCAGGAGCCGGACGAGCTCACCGAAACCTTGCGCCAAGTGTTCGCATCGGTGCTGGACCTTCCTCCCCTGAAGGCAGACGACGACTTCTTCGACTGCGGAGGGCATTCACTGCAGGTAGTCCGTCTTATCAGCCGGATCCACCAGAGCCTTGGGATCTCGTTGCGGCCGGTCGATTTTATCGACCATGCGACTCCACGCCGGCTTGCCTCCCGTATCCGGCAGTCCTGAGTGTGGGCTTGCCGTCGGATCGCCGATGGGAATCAGCACAGTCTTCTCGAACCCGAGAAAATCTCCTTCGAATTGGTCGGCGAGTATGCCGGGAGTCACGGGGCCCAGCACATCAGCTTGTCATCGGCAGTTCCTGATTCACATGAAGGAGGAGGCTCATGCAGAATTCCACTGCCTGCCCGGAGGCCCTGGGCCGTGTGAAAGCACTTGTCGAAAGCGCGATCGCCCCCATCGTCGTGGTTGACTTCTCCTGGCTCTCCGCTGCTGGCACACTGTCCGACTTGCTGCATCGCAAGGCCGCCGGGCACGGGTTGTATCGGATTGATGCTGTCGAATGCCTCGACCAGGCATCTCCGGGCGCATCGATCCGGGAACTCGCGGGAGCCTGCGCCGAGCAGTTGAGGCAGCTCGGCATCCAGCCTGCTGCCGTCGTCGGGTACTGCGGTGCGTCCGGCTTGGCCATGGAGCTTTCCCGGGAATTGAATCCTGCCGACGGGGCGGAAAGTTCCATAGTTCTCGTCGAGCCCACCTGGCCGACGATGGAAGATGTCCTTAGTAATATTGCGGAGGTGCGCTCTGCTGTCGGAGCACAGAATACATGGACCGGCCCGCTGACCGTTGAGGCAATCATCGGCCAGCTCGCGGATGACATCGACGAAAGTCTCCGCGCTGGTGGGGTTCCCGAACCGGATCGCAAGGTGTCCGCGAAAATCGTTCTTGAACGCTACCAGGCATGGTTCAAGTTTTTGCTCGCCGTCGCCGAGACGCAGCCTCCTGAGGCGCGCAGCCCCGTGACCGTGCTCACCGGACATGACAGTGCGAACGGGCCGGCGGCAACCTGGGCCCCCGAGCTTGTTCGACTGCAGCGCATTTCAGTAGCAGAGAGCGACATGCTCACCAGTGACCGGACAAGCCAATACATCACCGAGATCTCCGCCATCGCCTGGGAGCGGATCGAGGCAGTGGGAGGAGCGGGAAGATGACCGAAGAAGAAATGAATCTGGTCGCGGTGGACCGATGGATCGGTTTATTCAACAGCGACAGCCACCGCATGATCGATGAATGCTACGCGGATGATTTCCGGGTTCGCTATATCGGCGTCGGTGAGATCACCGACAAAGAACTCTATCACGCCGTCGAACACCAGAGCCAAGCCGCAATGCCTGACATCACCGCTCGCGTCGTCCGCGTCGTAGCCGCAGGTGACACGGTTGTGGTCGAAGGAGTGATGTCCGGTACGGATCAGGAATCGAACGAGCAGGTGAGAGTCGAGTTCTGCTCGTGGCTCACGTTCGAGAACGGACTCATCACCCTCGAGCACTCGTACTTCGACGCCCAAAGCGGACCTGGCATGTCGGATCTGATTACCGCAGCTCTCGAGTTGCTCGGCCGCAGTGACATCAACTGACCGCGGTTATACGTCAAGGAGACTTTCTGTGAGTGAAAGCTCGCCCACTCCTGTCGATGACGCATCCTTCGCAAGGAGTCACCGATTCAACAGCGGGCTGCGCCAACTGCGTGAAGATCTCGGTGCGGCCGGGTACACCGAGGGAGCTATCGCTTCGGCCCTTGGCGCGTCGGATCCGGAGCGCGCCTTGAGCGAGACAGGATTTCATGCCTATTTCGCCCCAGATTCAGCTGCCTGCGCTGAATCGCCACTCGTCGTACTGACACATCTGTATGTGCTGAACCGCGCCGTGCCCGCGCACGCGGTGACCCGTGCGCTGGGCCGTCCGCTCACAGAGCTGCTGGATTCCCTTCATATGCTGGTGGAAGAGTCCGGACAGTACCGCGGGACGGTCTCGCTCACCCCCTACCGGTCCAAGCTGTTCCTCTCCGACCTGCTGTTCACCAGCGAGGGGCCGCAGTTGGTCACGCGAAACCCGCGCGCGGACGCCGTCATGCCGCCCCATGCCGCGACCTTCCAGGTTCTGCGCCAGATGGAACGGCCCGGCGAGGCGTTCCTCGACGTTGGGTGTGCGGGAGGATTCTTCGCCCTCATGCTGGAGGAGGAGTGCGATCGAGTCGCCGGCATCGACATCAACCCTCGGGCTGTTGCCTACGCAGAAGCGAACGCGGCGCTCAACGGCTCGGCTGCGACCTTCACCACCGCAGACATCGCCTCGTTCTCACCGCCCGAGGGCTCCCTGTTCAGCGATTTCCTCTTCAACTCGCCGACGGTGCCCCGGTACCGCGGACGGGACAACGAGGTCGGGCAGATGACGGCGAGGTCCTCACTGGATCTCGTGGTCGCCGCCGCACCCCGGATCCTGAGGCCCGGAGGCACCGTGCAGGTCATGCTCATCTGCGAAGTCCCGGAATCTTACGCGTCGTTGAACGCCATGGTGCAGGAATGGCTTGTGGGCACTCCGATCTCGAAACTGTTCATCGCCCCCTTGGACAGTCCCCATTTCACGGTGACCATGGAGCAGTTGCGCAGCCGACGCATCCATGGCCGCAGTCTGCTCCTGGAAGACCGAGCCGATGCCGAGCTGCTGTGCGGGGCATTGGCTGACCGCGGTGTGACGCACGTCGAGCCGGCTCTCGTCCGCATCAGCTTGTAGGGGCCCTGCCCAACCCCCGGTGATTCCCTCTCGCCCAACCAAGGAGACGAAGCTGTGCTTGACGGTGCCATCCATGAGCGGGTTCGACAGCAGGCCCAAGGGCGCCCGCACGCCTGTGCCCTGCGGCACCGGGGAGAGACGGTCACCTACGAGGTCCTGGACCGGGCTTCGGACAGGATCGCGTACTCCTTGGCGGTTGCGGGCATCGGCCCCGGTGACTACGTTCCCGTCCTGCTTCCCGTATCGCCGATGCTGGTCGCGACCTTATTGGCGGTGCTCAAGCGCGGGGCCGCTTACGCGGCGCTTGACCCGGCATGGCCCGACGAACACCTGCGTGTGATCAAGGACCGGCTGGACGCACGCCTCGCCGTCACGTCGCCGGGCGCTGCGCCGCAGGCATTCCTGGAGCGGTGGACTCCGCAAGGCTCCCTCCAGGAACTGGCGGCGATGGGCAGCTGCCCGCCGAAGGTGACCGTCGCCGGCACCGACCCGGCCATGGTGTTCTTCACCTCAGGCACCACAGGTACCCCCAAGGCCGTAGTGTCATCGCACCGGGCGACGAGCCGACTGTTCTTCGAAGGTGTCCAATGGTGCGAGTTTGGTCCCGCCACCGTCATGCCACAGCTCACGGCGATGCCGTGGGACGTCTTCTCCATGGAGCTGTGGGGACCGTTGCTCGCAGGGGGAACGAGCGTTCTCATCGATGAGCGGCCCCTGACCCCTGCTGGGCTGCGTCAAGCCATCCGACGCGACAGCGTCAACACCAGCTTCATCACCACGTCTCTCTTCCATCTCCTGGTCGAGGAAGACATCGCGGCATTCCAGGGACTGCGCACCGTGCTGGCCGGCGGAGAGAAGATGTCGGCCCGTCATGCCCGGCAGTTCCTGGAGCGCCATCCGACGATCCGGCTGATCAACGGGTACGGCCCTGTGGAGAACACGATCATCACGCTCTCCCACGATGTCCGGCTCGACGACACGAGGGCAGGCGACATCCCCCTCGGCCGTCCGGTCCCCCACAGCCAGGTGTACATCATGCGGGACGACGAGGAGTGTGCACCGGGTGAGACAGGAGAAATCTGCGCCGCCGGTGACGGATTGAGCCTGGGCTACCTAGGGGACCAGGACCTGACCTCCAGGAAATTCGTCCGGCTACGCGTACGGAAGCACAATGTACGCATGTATCGGACTGGGGACCTCGGCAGCCTGGGACACGATGGCCTCATTCGGTTCGCGGGCCGGGTTGACCGACAGGTCAAGGTACGGGGGCATCGCATCGAACCTGATGCGATCGAATACACCGCGTCGGCGTTGCCGGGGATCGAGCGGTGCGTCGTCGTGCCCCTACCGTCGGAAACCGATGGTGGCTGCCAGGCTCTCGTCCTGTTCTATCTCGCAGCACCTACCGGTCCGCTGCCCCAGCAGGTGAAAAGCGCCCTGCGGCAGCACCTGCCCGCCTACTCCATCCCGGACCGCATCGTCCAGGTCGAGCAGCTGCCCATCTCCTGGAACGGCAAGACAGACACCGCCGCGCTGCTGAAAGGCCTCCACCGGCCGGCAGGCCGACCCTAGGGGCACGCAATACAGGGCCTCCGTACCAGACCGCAAGGCTTCGGCTACTGCCATCGGTGCTTCCAAGCGGCTCAGGTTGGACCGGTGGAGTCCGTTGCATGGTGAAGGCTGCCTCACGGCAATCGGTCTGGTCACGAGATCGCCTTGATTCAGACCACCGGACTCCTTGAGTTCATCAACCTGAGCGGTCGGGAACAGCGGCCCAAGGAGAACCCGTGTCCCCACCGTGCCTCCCTTAGCGACGAAAGGAGAAGATCCGCTGTGCCCCCTTCACTGGCAGTCGTCTTCGCGTACGGGTCGGCGACACCGATGGAACTCGTGGCCGCCGCCCGTGATGTATGCGACCTCGTCTTCGTCTGTGATCCCTCCGACCACCACGTGAAGGCGCTTCTTCCCCTCCTGCGGATGTGCGGGAGAGTGGTTGAGCAGTACGGAGATCCCCAGTCCTTCGACCCGGCATCGACGGGCGAAATCTCGGGCGTTATCGCGTTCGGTGAAAGGGAACTGCCCCGTGCGGCACGTATCGCGGCTCACCACCGCTTGCCGTTCCACAGCAGCCGGACCGTAGCCGCTCTCACCGACAAACGCGACCAGCGAGCGAGGCTGGCGGCAGGCGGGCTCGATACAGTCCGCATCGCTACCATCGACAGCGAGGCCGATGCTCTGCCCGCGATGGACCACACAGGCACTCCCGCTGTCCTCAAGCCACGCCATGGCATGGGCGGACGCAATACGTACCTGATCAGCCACCGTTGGCAGATTCGTGAGGCAGTGGTGCAATCGTTCAACCAAGGCGAGACATCCCTCGTCCTTGAACAGGCCTTGCTCGGTGATCCGAGCATCGCCGGACCTGCATGGGGCGACTACATCTCCATAGAAAGCCTCAGCATGGACGGGAAAGTCACCCATCTCGGGGTGACAGGAAAAACACCGCTCGCTGAACCGTTTCGAGAGACAGGATTCTTCTTCCCGAGCACCCTCACTCCGGACATGCAGGCATCAGCCTGCGAAGTGACCACCGCAGCGCTGCGTTCTCTCGGCATCCGACACGGCATATCCCACACCGAGCTCAAGCTGACGGCTGAAGGCCCCAAGGTCATCGAAGTCAACGGCCGCCTAGGCGGATACGTCAATGACGTCTTCGCCCGTTCTACGGGACAGAGCGTCATCCGGCAGGCGATGACCGCCGCACTCGGTCAGGCCGTGTCCGCCGAGCCCCTGCGCGCACGCTGCGTGGCGTACCAGCTCTTCATCTCCCCCCCGGTATGGGCCCGCTCCCTCTCCGCAATCGACGGCGTTGAGGAGACCAGGTCGATCCCCGGTGTCAAACACGTCGTGTTCCACCGAAATATCGGTGACGCCATCGATTGGAGAGTCGGCACCGACAGTGCCGTCGCAACCGTGTACGGAGAAACTCCCGATCATCAGGAGCTCATGGCCGTCAAGGAAAAAATCGACCAGACCCTCGTCATAGAATACGCCACCTGACACCTGCTGCTCTCCCCTACCGCAACCCTGGACTGTTTCCTGCATGGCGGGTTGGCAGTTGTGGTTGTGCCTGGCGGGCGCCGCCGCCGTGCTTCGGGGCGTCGAGGTCGACCGTGCGTCGTCGGTTTGCCGTCTCCGCGATTCCGCAGTCCACACACGGGCTTGCCGCACGTGCCGACTCCGCGGCCGCCGGGCACCTCGCGTCGGCGCTGCACAGCTCCAGCAGTACGGCGTGCTTCTGACGGCGGGCTCGCACCGCACGAGCGCCGATGCCGCTTCGTGTGCGACACCGTCCTGCGGTTGCCGTTCGGCTTCGGCCCGCCGGTCTTCCCGGGTCAGAGCGGGGTTCTGCGCGGCTACGGCCGCCGCCACGGAGGCGCAGTTGTCACAACTGGCCCCGTGTCCATACTAATGCCTTCGCCACACAGGTGGGACCACCAGTACCCGGGCTTCTGCGGGAGCCCTCGCTTCAGCAGCCTGTTTTCAGCCGGACTCGCAACGACGCGACCACGGTCGGCCTCGACGGTCGAGGGGCCGCTGCCGGCGGGAAGCTCGATGATCCCCTCCGCGTCCGACCATCGGTGGACTCCTGCCAGTATCGGGGAACCGACGGGCAGCCCCATGGCACTGGCCTCACGGGCTGTCGACGGCGTCCTGGTAGAGCGTGACGTCGGGGTCGTCCATCAGGACGTTGGTGTCGACGACCAGCCGCACCGGCCAGTCGTCCTGCGGCAGCAGCTCAACGAGCCCCCGCACTGCGCAAAGCGGACGTGAAGCCGGCGTTGGGGAAGGGGGCTCGGTCCTGGCACCGCTCATGGGGGTGCTGTTGTCAGTGGTGCCAGGGACACCAGGCGGCAGGTCTCAGCGTCGCAGCCGCAGCTTGAGGGGTCGGTTTTCCCGGACTCGAAGGATCCGCCCATGCTCACCGAAGCACTCATGGCCGTGGCCTGAGCCGGCGGTAGCGCCGCCGTCCAAGCCGCCGGCACAGTCGCACGGACCGGCCTGCGGCAGCGGACAGCCCGTCTCATGGGGCGCGGTGACGCTCAGCGCGAGCATGTGGAGCGGGAGCCGCCGGGACCGCACTGCGCGGGCGCTGGAAGGAACCGATGCCACCGGCTCAGGACGCCGGGTCCGGGTTGCCGCCGCGGCGCAGGGCGCGGGCGCACCAGCCGATGACCGCTGCGTTGACCAGCGCCCCGAGACCGACGGCGGCGACGAACATTACTCCGCTGCCTGGAGGGTGGGCTGCGGCCGCAGGTCGCGATCCGTCTCCCCCTCCCGGACCGCATCGAGCAGGGCGCGCATGGCGGCCAGGGCCTCGCGGGCGCGTTCGGCGGTCGTGTCGAGCCGGCCCGCCTGCGCCTGCCTGACCATGTCGGCGGTGCGTGCCAGCACGGTGGTCTCCAGCCCTGCGGCGATCCGGCGGCGCTCGGCCCACCCGTCCCGGACAGCGTCCTCGGTGAAGGCGGCGAGGCGTTCCTCCCCTGTGCCCCGGGCGGCCCCGTGCCGCCGCCCGCGCAGGGCTCCGCTCCACCCGGCCGCGCCGACCGCCAGGGACACCCCCGCTGTTGCCGACGCGGCAACCACCCACACGGGGACCGTCGTGCCCCGGCTCAGGACGGCAAAGATCGCGGCCGCCGCGTGCACGACCAGGAACGCGACCGGGCGGGCCGACAGGAGCAGCGCACGCGGGCGGTTCTCGGCAGGGGCCCGGCCGGCGGCGGTGCGGGCCGCGTCCGCGGCGAGCGCCGCGCATGACACTAGCATGCTCAAGGCGGGCGGCAGGACGACGGGCCCGGTGTACTGGCCTGCCGCCATCGCCACCGGCCACAGCAGGGCCAGAGCGAACAGGATGCCCAGGGCGGCGCGGGGCGCACGGCGCAGCCACAGCAGCGAGACCGCCTGTGCCGCGGCCAGCAGCACGAAGAGCACGCCCGCGGACACCTGCGGTCCGCTCGATGTGGTCTCGCCCCGGATGACCAGCGTCGGAAGGAGCGGTTGCAGGCACAGGCCGACCGCGGCCGTCACCTGCGCCAGGCGGTGGCTTCGCGGGGCGGACCGTTCCACGGGGGCGCTGATCCGGCCGGGCAGGACCGCGCGTACCTCCCATCCGCCGTCCGCCGTGGGTCCGCTGTGCAGAGTGCCGCCCGCCTCCCGCGCCCGGGACCGCAGGAAGGCCTGGCCGCGACCTGAGCCGAGGCCCGCAGCGTGCGCCGCCGCACCGGTCGGCGGTGCCGCGCTCGTGACCACGACGTCGGTGCGGGTGTCGCCGAACCGGCACAGGACCCTCGTGTACGCACCAGGGGCATGCCGTGCCACGTTGGTCAGCGCCTCACGCACGATGCCGTACACCGCGTCGGCCACGACGCCGTCCGGCAGCGGGTCGATCTCACAGTCCACCCGCTGGTCCAGCCGGCGGAACCCCCGGACCAGATCCTGCAGCCGCTCCTCCGGCGACGGCAGGTCCTCACGCGAAGGCGACGGCGCCCTCACCGCGCCGAGCGCCCGGGTGACCTCGCGGCCGGTCTCGACTGCGAACCGAAGCGCCTCCTCGGCCAGTTCGGGACGGCGGTCGCGCAGCCCGAGCGCCGCCCCGGCGGTGACCACCACAGCCGTCAGATGATGAGCACTGACGTCGTGCATCTCCCGTTCCATACGACGCCGTTCCACAGCCGGGAGCCGACGGCTCTCCGCCTCGGCCCGCTTCAGCAGCTGCTCGGCCGCATGCCGCGCGCGACGGGACCGCCGTACGAGCAGGCCGACGCCGCACGCGGCCGCGTACAGCACCGCGGTCAGGACGAGGTCGAGTCCATTGCGCTCGCTAGCCCGTGCAGGCTGAGGCCCTGCAGAAACTGCCAGGCGGCGAGCGCCACGACACACAACAGAGCGGTGAAGATGTCGCGTTCGCTCGCCACGGTGAACACGGCCAGCGCGACGCCTGCTGTCCCGAGCACCGCCACCGCTCCCGTGGGCAGCGGCCCGGCACCCAGCGCACAGCCGGTGGCGACCAGGACGAGGACGGCCACCGGGCGGGCATGGCGCAGAGACAGCGCGGCCGTCACCCCCCCCCGGCAGCCAACACCGCCACGAGAACGGCAGAAGCGGGCGGGACGGTCCCACGTATCAGTGCCGTCCCGGGCCACACCACGACCTGGGCGCAGATCAGCAGGACCGGAACCAGGCGGTCATCAGTTCGATTCATGAGGGAACCAGGCTACGGCTCAGGGGAAACGGCCAGCTCCGGCTTGAGGCGGATTTCGCTCTCTTACCTGGGTTGCAGATGCGGAGACGGACGGCCTGACGTTCGTCTCGCCGACGCGGAAAGACGGAAGCAGCGTCGTGGAGGGGCGGCGTGCACCTCGGACGGTGGATGGCCCGGAAGCGTTCTCTACCTCCGGTTCGACGCGGCATTCATCCCGCAGCCTGAGGACCGGGCAATGCCCTGGCCATGGGCTCGATCACATCGAGAAAGCGATCGACCACCGGTTCCATCAGCGGTTCTTCCGCTCTTTTCCGTGTATCGCTTTCCCGGCTCCAGTCCGCAGGCGCACTGCACCTGCTCCCACAGCGACTCAGGGGGATCCCCATGTCCAAGCGCGTTATCGTCTCGTCGCTCATCGGCGTTACCGTCCTCGGCGGAGTGGCTGCCGGGGGGATCGCCATGGCATCGACGCCCACAAAGCCGGACCTGGAAAACGCCTCCGTGCGCTACGTCGCTCCGTCGGGCGGCAGCGCAGGCTCGCTCACCTTCACCGCGGATGTGAGTGACGACTCGGGTATCCGGGGCCTCAAGGTCATTGCCTGGCCCGCCAGTTCGAATCTCAGCCCGACCGAGGCGGAGCTTGGGCACGTGGACAGCGCCACGTGCCGAAGCACCACGGACGAGACTTCCCGCTGCACCTACACGCTGAAGGTCACGAAGGACGAGGCAGTCACGCTGGTCCAGGGCACCTGGCACGTCACGACATTGGCGACGGCCAAGGACGGGGACACCACGTTCGTGTCCCGCGCCGCCACATTCGACGTGACCCGCTGACCCGCCACCGTGGCCGGGCGCCGCTCAGGCGCCCGGCTCCCCCATCCCGCTCGTTTTCCTCATGAGGCCCTGCCCCTTTCTCGTCGTTTGGAACTGTAAGAAAAACGGCCCTGGCTCCCATCCGGTGGTGACGGAGTGTGAGAATCTGCCGCCGCCAGTTGCAGAGCATGCGATCGACGCCCTGACCTGGCTGTTTCACGAGCGGACGGCGCTGCCGTGAGGAAGCCGTCCTGGCACGCCAGGCTCACACCGATCAGGCACCGTGCAGGTCGGCCGAATCCAGACAGCGAGCGCTGCAACGTGCTGACCTGCGTCTCCCTGATCGGTGGGTCCTTCGACCGTCAAATCACCGTCCGTCACCACCGGATGTGCGACAGAGCCAGAAAAACGGCTCTGTTCCGTAGTCGGTGGTGACGGCTGGTGACGGGCGTCGTTGACGTTGTATGCGAGATATCAACTCCCTTGTGGCAACGGTGTTTTCAGGGCTCTCGGCGCTGGTCATCGGGGATGTGGTGGACGATGGCGAGATGATCCGGGTCTTGGCCCGGACCCGGGATGTTCCCTTTCCCTGTCCGATGTGCGGGGTCCCGACGGGGAAGGTGCACGGATACCACGTCCGGACCCTTGCGGATGTGCCGGTCGATGGCCGCCGGGTCGTGGTCAACGTCCGGGTACGACGTCTGGTCTGCCCGGTCCTGGGCTGTCGGCGGCAGACCTTCCGCGAGCAAGTCCCTGGGCTGATCGAGCGACTTCAGCGCCGCACCACGCGTCTGACCAGCCAGGTCTCGGGCGTGGTTAAAGAGTTGTGCGGTCGGGCGGCTGCCCGGCTCACCCGATTACTGGCCGTGCCCGTATCGCTCGCCACCGCCCTGCGGGTGCTGCGGGGAATCCCCCCGTCGACGCTGCGGATCCCGAGGGTGATCGGGGTCGATGACTTCGCCCTGCGCCGCCGTCACCGCTACGCCACGATCATCATCGATGCCGAGACCGGGGAACGCGTCGATGTCCTGCCCGACCGCGAAGCCGCCACATTGGAGGCGTGGCTGCGCGGGCAGAAAGGGATCGAAGTCGTGTGCCGGGACGGCTCGGCCACCTACGCCGAGGCGATCCGCCGGGCCCTGCCCGACGCGGTGCAGGTCAGCGACCGCTGGCATCTGTGGCGGAACCTGTGCGACAAAGTGCTGGCCGAGGTCCGCGCCCACGCCCCCTGCTGGGCCACCGTCAACCCGCCCCGGCCCGGCGGCATCCGCGAGCAGACCACCCGCGAGCGCTGGCACAAAGTCCACGCCCTCCTCGACTCCGGCGTCGGCAGGCTCGACTGCTCTCGCAGACTGAACCTCGCCCTGAACACCGTCAAGCGCTACGCCCGCATCCCTGAACCACCCGCGGATCGCATCGCCCCCCGCTACCGGCCCACCCTTGTCGACCCCTACCGCGACCACCTGCGCCGACGCCGGTCCGACAACCCGGCCGTTCCCGTCACGCACCTCCTGCACGAGATCAGGGAACTGGGCTATACCGGCAGTGCCAACCTGCTGGTCCGCTACCTCAATCAGGGCCGCGCAGAAGGCGACCGCCCCGTGACAACCCCCGCCGCGTCGCCCGGCTCCTGCTCACCCACCCCGAGCACCTGTGGACCAAGGACACCGACCTGCTCGGCCTCCTCACCGCGGCGTGCCCGGAGATGACCGAACTCTCCCGACTCACCGGCGAGTTCGCCGCGTTCCTGACCCCGGCCCAGGCCAACGACGACAAGCTCACCCAGTGGATCGCCACAGTCCGCACCGCTGGCCTGCCCAACCTGCACAGCTTCTGCAACGGCCTCGAGCTCGACCGCGCCGCCGTGAACGCCGGCCTCACCCTGCGCCACCACAACGGCCGGACCGAGGGCGTCAATACCCGGACCAAGAAGATCATGCGGCAGATGCACGGCCGAGCAGGATTCGACCTCCTCCGTCACCGCATCCTCCTGCAGTGAGGAGAACGCACCGTCACTGTCCCGCGTCAAGTTTTTGGCTCAGTGATCTCGGTTTGAAAGTTGGGGATGCAGGCTCGGGTCGTTGTAGACCTCGATCGGCCGGTGGCCGGACAGGGCCTCGTGGGGTCGGATGTGGTTGAACACATGCCGGTAGTGCTCGGCCTCGCGGGCGAGCATGGTGAGGTCCTCGATCTCCAGGCGGTAGAGGTGCTCGTACTTCAGCGAGCCGAAGGCGCGCTCGCCTTCGCCGACGCGGTCCGCACCACGTCGGCGAGGCTCGGGGCGAGCGTGGCGAGAAGCTCGACCGCCTCGGTGACGTAGCGGTAGGCCGTTGTGGTGCCGACGCCGAATCCGGCCGCGAGCTGGGCGTAGGTGTTTCCCACCCGCAGGTGGGCGATTGTGAGCAGGGCCTGGCGGCCGGCGCTCAGACGCCGCCACCGGGAACCGATCGCGCGGCGGTGCCGCCGCAACTGCTGTGTGAGGAAGCGAAGGGCGGAGCTGGACACGTCAGCGCCCGACGGGTAGACAAGCACGTGAAGCCTCTGGTGGAGACGGTTCTCTTGGTCGAAAACCCGTCTACCAGGGGCTTCACCACGTTGCCAGCCCAACTGACGTACTCAAGAACGAGGTTGGAAAAGGCTCAGTCCCTGGCCCAGCCGGGCTGCTGCCCATGCCGCGATATTCGAGTGGATCGAGGGCTGGTACAACTTGCACCGGCTCCACAGCAGCCTCGGCTACCGCAGTCCTGCCGAATACGAGACAGCCTTGGCGGCCTGACCAACACACCGATGGTGTCCGTCAAAGCGGAACAAGCTCACCGTTGCGCCACTCAGGGTCGGCTCGAGGGGTTGATTCCGACGAAGCGACTTGCCTCGTGATCGCCGCGCAAGCTGCATGAGCGGTGCGCATACCTACGCTCGGTGCACAGCTCTGAAGCCCGAGCTTTTTGGCGACCCTTCTGAAGATCCGAGTGATCGCCGGGTCGGCCCCTGCAAAAAATCTTCGGGCGTCTTGCATATCAAGCTCCAGCCGCGAGGCGACAGCCGGCCACTATGGCGCGTCGTCGAGTATCGAAACGGAGCGGACAACAACTCTGTGCCAGGGCGCAGCGCATGCGAGGGCGGATACCCAGAGCTGGCCGATGTCCAGGGATTCGACATAGAGGGATTTATGCTCGGAGCCGGTGTCGACTGAAACCTGCTGGCGCCGTCCAAGGGGGGCTAGCAGCTGCACAGATTGGATGGGGATCGTCAGCCCAGTGCCTAGGCACTTGAGGACTGCTTCCTTGTGCGTCCAGTGTTGCAGGACGAGATGTTCCGCGGGCGGCTCCCATGAAGGCAGAGCCTCCCGTTCCAACGGGGTGAAACTCTCGTCTGCCAGTCGGCTGACGTGGTGAACAGTCCGGCCCTCGAGTTCTTCCGCATCCAGTCCGACGGGGTAGTTGCTTGTGACGGCGACGGCCCACAAGTCACCAGAGTGTGTGACGGACATCTGCCAAACACCGCTCCGGTCATGCGGCCTGCCGTGGGGTATAGCGCACTGGGAACACTTGCGGTCAATCTCCAGGGCTTGTGGGGGGAGGCCAGCGTAGTGGGAGAGGACTCTGCGCAAGAGTGCACGAGAGAGTAGCCGATGTATTCGGTGCTGATGCACACGCAGCCTTTGGACCTCCGCATGCTCCGACATACTGAGCGTTTCACTCATGACGGCTACGTCACGAGCATTATAGGAGGAATTCCTGGCGGTCCAGACGTCGATTTGACCATCGGGAGGGATAAAGCGAGCAGTTTTCATATCAGTACAGCCTGCTTCCATGCAGCAGAGTATGCATTACTGAGGTTGAACTCGTGATGTCGCGTGGTTTCTCAGGTGGGTCGGATGGTCAGGCCGGTCTCGGCGAGGCAGCCGTCTATGAGGTCGCTGCGGTACTGGATGTGCCGTAAGCCGCGCCGGATGCGCTGGACGAGGTGTTCGGGTGTGCTGAAGGCGACGTTGGAGAGCCAGCCGCGCCGTAGCAGTGACCAGATCCCTTCGACGGGTTGAGGTCGGGTGCGTAGGGCGGCAGGTAGTAGATGGTCAGCCAGTCGCGGGATGCGGCGAACTCCCGCAGGCCGGCGGCCCTGTGATGCCCAGATGAGCACGATCGGGCCGCCGAGCTGCTGGTGGGCTGCGATCAGCAGGTTCCGGTAGTCGCGCCAGGAGAAGCTCTTACGGCCGTCGCGTCGGCCGTCGTCCCGGCGCGGCCGGTAGATCAGTCGGGACACGTGGCCGGGTTTGTAGCAGGTCAGCGCAGCGATCGACACTCGTCTGCGGGAACGGCCGCGGACCCGCACCACGGGGGTCCGGCCGCGCTGTGACCAGGTCTTCGAGTGCGGCGGCGTCATGGAGAAGCCGGCTTCGTCGCTGAGTAGGCCCGGGGCGCGGTGCCGAGATTGCTCCCGGCCCGTTTCCCCGGACCTCTCGCCGAACCCGCCGTGCCTATTACTAGGCAACGGGCTCTCCACGGTCTCTGCCGTCAGGTGGTTGCAGTGACCCAGGGGGTGGGAATCGTGTTGCCGCGGTAGCGATACCGGGTGACCGGGATCGCGCTGATCTTCCGCAACTCGATCTCGCCCGCGCTGATCGGCCGCCACCGCCCGGTGGGGGTGGTGAGCCGTCTGCGGACGTCCGTCCAGTTCCAGTGATGCCGCTCTTGCAGCAGCCGGATGACTCGCCACCAGTCGAGGTTGTCCAGGTTGCTGAAGGTGCGTTTCGCGACGGCATGCCTGAAGTATGTCGGCGACGGCTGAAAAGTGGACCAGGGGCGGCGCTTGAAAGTTGACCCCCTCCGGGGGTCTGGCTCGTTGAGTCAGGCCGGGAGGAGTGGTGATCAGCGTGGAGGACTGGGCGGAGATCCGTCGGCTTCACCGGGCCGATCAGATGCCGGTTCGGGCGATTGCAAGGAAGCTGGGGAGCGCGAGGAACACTGTCCGCAGGGCGATCGCGGACGACGCGCCGCCGAAGTATCAGCGGGCGCCGAAGGGCTCGATCGTGGACGCGGTCGAGCCGCAGATTCGTGAATTGCTCGAGCAGTGGCCGGAGATGCCGGCGACGGTGATCGCGGAACGGATCGGCTGGGACCGCGGTCTGACGGTGCTCAAGGAGCGGGTCCGGGACCTGCGGCCGGCCTATCGGCCTGCGGATCCGGCCTCGCGGACGGTCTATGAGCCGGGCGAGATCGGCCAGTGCGACCTGTGGTTCCCTCCCGCCGACATCCCGCTCGGCTTCGGCCAGGTCGGGCGGCCGCCAGTGCTGGTCATGGTCGCGGGCTACTCGCGCTGGATCACCGCCCGGATGCTGCCCTCCAGGTCTGCGGCCGACCTGATTGCCGGGCACTGGCGGCTGCTGAATGAGCTGGGTGCCGTCCCCCGGGTGCTGGTCTGGGACAACGAGGGAGCCGTCGGTTCCTGGCGGTCCGGCGGACCCCAACTCACTGACGAATTCGCCGCGTTCGCCGGACTCCTGGGCATCAAGTTCCTGCTCTGCAAGCCACGGGATCCAGAGGCCAAGGGCCTGGTCGAGCGGGCCAACGGCTATCTCGAGACGTCGTTCCTGCCCGGACGGGTGTTCACCTCGCCAGCCGACTTCAACATCCAGCTCGCCGACTGGCTGATCAGGGCCAACCGGCGCATCCACCGCACCTTGCAGGCCCGCCCGGCGGACCGGCTGGAGGCGGACCGCTCCCGGATGCTGGCCTTGCCGCCGATCGCCCCGCCGGGCTGGTGGAAGGCATCGCTGCGACTGCCCCGGGACCATTACGTCCGCCTGGACACCTGCGACTACTCGGTGCATCCCCTGGCCGTCGGCCGCCGCATCGAGGTCGCCGCCGATCTGGACCAGGTCCTGGTGGCCTGCGACGGCGTCGAGGTCGCCCGCCATGCCCGCAGCTGGGCCCGCCACCAGACGATCACCGATCCGGACCATGCGGCCGCTGCCGAGGCCGCCCGCAAGGCGGCCGCCGGCACGAAAGCGGCGCCGGTGGACGTGACGGAGGTCGAGGAGCGGTCGCTGGACACCTACGACCGGATCTTCGGCGTCATCGACGGCGGGCTGAGCACGGGTGAAGGGGCGGCGTGATGAGCACGAAGAACGGCACGAACCAGACCAGGACCAGCCGCGACGTCGAATCTGAACTGATCTATCTGACCAAGGCGTTGAAGGCCCCGGCCCTGCGGGATGCGGCAGCCCGGCTCGCCGAGCGGGCCCGCGACGAGGGCTGGAGTCACGAGGAGTATCTGGCCGCATGCCTGCAGCGGGAGGTCGCCGCCCGTGACTCCCACGGCGCCGAGGGACGCATCCGGGCGGCTCGTTTCCCCTCTCGCAAGTCGCTGGAGGACTTCGACTTCGATCACCAGCGGTCCGTGAAGCGCGAGGTCATCGCACATCTGGGGACGCTGGACTTCGTCGTCGGGAAGGAGAACGTGATCTTCCTGGGGCCGCCCGGCACCGGCAAGACCCACCTCGCCACCGGCCTGGGCATCCGGGCCAGGCCGGCCACCGGGTCGCCTTCGCCACCGCCGCTCAGTGGGTCACCCGCCTCGCCGAAGCCCACCAAGCAGGCAGGCTCAGCGACGAGTTGACCCGGCTGGGCCGGATCCCGCTGATCGTGGTCGATGAAGTGGGTTACATCCCCTTCGAACCCGAGGCCGCGAACCTGTTCTTCCAGTTCATCTCGGGCCGCTACGAACGCGCCTCGGTGATCGTCACCAGCAGCAAGCCCTTCGGACGCTGGGGCGAAGTCTTCGGCGACGACACCGTTGCCGCCGCGATGATCGATCGCCTCGTTCACCATGCCGAGGTCATCTCGCTGAAGGGTGACAGCTACCGCATGCGCGGCCGCGACCTCGGACGGGTTCCCGCGGCCAACACGGAGGAATGACCAACATCAACTGACGCAGCGGGGGGTCATTTTTCACCCGCCGGAATCGGCTCACATTTCAAGCGTCGCCGACAGAAGTAGTTGGCCCATCCGTGTGTGACCTGGTTGAGGTTCACCAGGACCACGGCCAGGTCTTGCTGCGATGTCCTGTGGGTGAGGGTACGGATCTTCGCCTTCACCGACCGCAGGGGTCGGTCGGCGATGAAGGTGTAGACGTACCACTTGTCCGTTCCGCGCTTGCGGCGCCACTGGATGTGAAACCCCAGGAAGTCGAACCCCTCGCTCAGGTGCACCAGTTAGGTCTTGGCTTCCGAGAGCCGCAACCCCATCGGTGCGAGGACCTGGGCGATCTCCTCGCGCAGTGCCTCGGCGTCCTGCCTGGTCCCTTTGACCAGGACGACGAAGTCGTCCGCGTAGCGGACCAGCCGCCACGAGGGCAAACCCTTGGCACCCCGTCGTTCGCGCCGACCGCTGGTGGACAGCTCTCCGTCTGGTTCCCACGCCCGGTGCAGGTGCTCATCGAGCGCCGACAGGGCGATGTTCGCCAGGAGCGGGGAGATGATGCCCCCTTGCGGTGTGCCGGTGAATGTCTCCTGGTGTTCCCCGAGCTCCGTGAGGAGACCGGACTTCAGGAATGCCTTCACCAGTGCCAGCACTCGTTTGTCCTTGATCCTCGTCCGGACACGGTCCATCAGCGCGACGTGGTCGATCTCGTCGAAACACGCCGCGATGTCCGCGTCCAGCACCCACCGATATCCATGGGTGCCGTAGAAGTGGATCTCAGCAATCGCGTCCTGAGCTCGCCGCTTGGGCCGGAACCCGTAGGAGACCGGCTTGAAGTCGGCCTCGAAGATCGGCTCCAGCACCAGCTTCAGCGCGGCCTGGACGACCCGGTCAGCGATCACGGGAATCCCCAGCCGCCGGACCTTTCCCGACCCACCCGGTTTGGGGATCTTGCGCTCCCGCACAGGTAGCGGCCGGAACGAGCCCTGCTTGAGCTGGGCCCGTAGGCCGTCCAGGAACTCGGGGACCCCGAATCGTTCCTCGACCTCGGCGGCCGTCAGGCCGTCGACGCCGGGAGTGCGGGCTCCCCGGTTGCCGGCGACCCGGTCGAACGCCACGATCAGCGTCGCCGGGTCGTGCACGAAGTTGAACAGATCATCGAACCGGCGGCCGGGATCGGCCACCGCCCAACGGTGAAGCTTGGCCTGCATCTCCGATACCCGCTGGCGTGGACCCACCGGGCCCGCCTCCAGCAGATCACCGCTGTTCAGCGGTGCGTCTTTCGGCATTGCAGTCTCCTTCCCTTCTCGATCCCGCTGCCGCCCTTCCCCATGTGCGCGGGCTCTCCCCGGCTCGGAGTACTACGGCGGCTCCGCCCCACCCGGACCGTTCAGCGGTCGATGCGCCTATCCCCAGCCGGGCACTGGCCGTGCACGGCAGGGGAGCTGAGAACGGGCGGTTCCCGTGTTCACTGCGATTCGCTCGTTGGAGTAGGAGTCCGACTGTGTCCCTGCGGCATCGCCACGAGTACGCCGTAGTCCTTCCTCGTGGCCTCCCGAACGGCTTCGAAATACCGGCCAAGGAGTTCCCCGCTGCTATCAGGCAGCGAGTGCGCACCGCTTCCGGCCCAGATCCACCAGGTTTCGAGCCGGTGTAGTCGTTAAGAGACGTAAAGACGCCGGTTCCTCGCGTACTCCTCTCCATCCCGCTCGCCGAACCCGCACCATCTGGCAGTACTGGCACGTCCCGGCTTTGTCAGGGCCGCTCCCGCCCTCCCCGGCATCACCCGGATCAGGCTGCCCTCAGCTCCACCTCCCTGCTACGACAGGTCGGCGGTGAAGTAGGGGTCGGACCGGGGCGCGGTACTGGCCTTGTGACCAGCCCGTTTCCCCGGCCCGCCCTCCGCACCGGACATGCGACTCTCACCGCATCCGGCGCTCCACGGACTCCCTTGGGACCGCGCGGTTCACACCGTCGCGGCCTCCGCCCACGGTGTCGGGATGCTGTATCCACGCCAGCGATAGCGGGTCACCTTCACCCGCTGCGGGACGAACAGCGTGATCCCGTCCTCCGCAGGCCGCCAACCAGGCTCGCCGGTCAAGTAGCGGCGCCGCAGAGTCTTCCAGTCGATCCCGGGATGCTGCTTCCTCAGCCACAACGTCACTCGACGCCAGCAGAAGTCGTCGAGATAGTGAAACGTGGCTGTGGACGACCCGAACCGGAAGTAGTAACACCACCCCCGCACCGCCGAGTTGAGCTGGCGGAGCAGGTCGGCGAGAGTGCGTTGACCTCTTTTGTTCGTCATCGCCCGCACCTTGCCCGTGATGGAGGCCAGCGCCTTCTTCGACGGATAGGTGTAGACATAGTGCTCGCTGGTGCCCTTCTTGCGCCTTCGCTGGATGTGAAAGCCGAGAAAGTCCAGCCCCTCGTCGATATGGCAGACGCGGGTCTTGGCCTCGGACAGGCGGAGCCCCAGAGGGGCGAGCACGGCCATGACCTCCTCCCACAGCGCGTCCGCGTGAGCTCGGACGCCGCACACCATGATCAGAAAATCGTCCGCGTAGCGGACGATCCGGTATGTGGCACCTCCGCGTCGGCGGTGTGCTGTCCGCCTGCCGCCGTTGCCGTGAGCGTCCCACTTGGCGCAGAAGTGTTCATCCAGCGCCGAGAGGGCGATGTTCGCCAACAGCGGCGAGGCGATGCCGCCTTGGGGTGTGCCGGTGTTCGTGTCCCTGGTCTCGCCATCGGCGGACATGATGCCCGCCTTCAGAAACGCCTTGACCAGGGCGAGAACCCGCTTGTCTCCGATTCGTCGGCGCATCCGCTCAAGGAGAGCGGAGTGTGCGATGTTGTCGAAGCACGCTTCGATGTCCGCATCCAGCACCCAGCGGTATCCCTTGGTGCCGAAGTGGTGCACCTCAGCGATCGCGTCATGGGCTCGTCGCTCGGGGCGAAAGCCGTAGCTGACCGGCTTGAAGGACGCCTCGAAGATCGGCTCCAGGACCAGCACGAGCGCGGCTTGCACGAGCCTGTCCATCGCGGTGGGAATCCCCAGCCTCCTGAGCTTTCCCCCACTGCCCGGCTTGGGGATCATGTGCTCCCGCACGGGCAGAGGGGCGAACGTGCGGGCCTTCAACTGCTCCCGCGTGTTCTTCAGAAAGGCCACGATGTCGGCGTCGTCGGCGATGAAGGCCGGGATGACCCGGTCCACGCCGGCGGTGCGCGCGCCCTTGTTGCCCCTCACCCTCTCCCACGCGACGGTGAGGAAGTCGGGGTGATGGACAAGGTTGTAGAGATCATCGAACCTGCGGTCGGGATCATCGACCGCCCATTGGTGCAGCTTGGTCTGCATCCGTCGTACCCGCAGCCAGGCCCCATCGGGGTCGAGCCACAGACCACCGGTGTTCACCAGCGTCTCCGTCCATTGCAGTTCCTCAACTACCTGAATCCGCTGGGCTGCTTCGCCATGTGGACGGCTTTCCCGCCCCCGGACTACTACCAGCCCTCCGCCCCACCTCGGGCCGTCGGCGGACGTCGCGCCTTCCCGCCCCATCGCACCTGGACAGCGCACTGAGACGGAAGCTTCGAAGTGGTTCCCACGTTCACTCTGATCCGCTCGTCGGGTGAGGCGGCCAGCTTTGCCCCTGCGGCATTGCCACGGTTACGCCGCAGTCCTTCACCGTGGCCTCCCGACCGGCAAGATCAATCCGATCCAGGAGTTCCTGCCCGTACGAGCAGTGCGCACCGCTATCCAGCCCAGATCCACCGGGTTTGAGCTGGCGGAGGTCTTGAGGGGCTTTACACCGCTGGTTCCTCTCGTCCACCTTCCCGTCTCGCTTGCCGGACCCGCACCGTCCGGTAGTTCCGGTGCGTCCCGTCGTTGTCGGGGCTGCTCTCCACCAGACCCGGCCGACTCTCCGGGCCCAGCTACCCCCTGCTTCTGCCGTCCCGCTGCGACGGGACGACGGTGCGGGTCTCACACCCGCACGCGGATCACAGCGCCTCGTGGCGCACGGTCTCACACCTCCACACGAATCACAGCGCCTCACGGCGCAACTCGAAGACGAGCCAGGCTCCACGGGCCGCCGCGAGGCTTTTACCCTCGGCCACACCTCCTTCTTCCACAGTTCGACGGCGTGCTCGTCGCGTTCAAGTGCTCTGCGGGCGGGTGCCTGCCATGACCAGCCGTGCCGTTTCAACAGCCGCCACACCGTCGCCACCGAAAGGCTCAGCCTCAGACGTCGGCGGATCACCGTCTGGACCCGGGCCAAAGTCCAACGGTCATCGTCGAAGCCGTGCGCTGACGGACCCTTGCCGAGTTCCTCCTCGAGCACGGCAAACTGGGCAGCAGTGACGGTCGGAGAGTTGGCCGGGCCCGCAGAACGCAGGGCCTCCATGCCGCCCTCGCGCCAGGCACGGCGCCAGCGTTCCACCGACCGCACACTCACGCGCAGGTCCTTCGCGATCACCGCGGTCTTCTCGCCCGCCGCGAACCTCTCACCGGCCCGGAGCCGGATCTTCTCCCGAAACATCCGACGCTCAGCGGTCAGGCCCCCACCCTCCGGATAACGCATACCACCGGCATACCGCAGGGATCATGAACCGTCACCAGCAGACAACCCGAAAACCTCAGTAGTGACCGCGGTAGCCCTTGGCGACGATCTCCTGGTGCAGCACCGTCGCGGTGTGCTCGCCCTCCTCCCAGCGCTGCCTCAGGTACTCCAGGTATGGATCGAGACTGGTGGGCCGGCGGGGCCGGGTGCGGCGTACGCATTCCTGCCAGGTGGCTGCCCGGGCGTACTTGCCCACGGTGCGGCGGTTCAGGCCCAACTCGCGGGCTGCTGAGTTGAGAGAGCGGCCGGTGTCGGTCACCGCGTGCACCGCCTCGAACAGCCGCTTCGCGTGGCGGCGGGCGGGGGTGTCGGCCTCGTCGGACGGTGTCGCCGGGCTCGTCGGCGGCGATGCCGCTTCGGGCTCGGGGACCGCAACGGACAAGCATCCTCGGTGGGCCGCGGCAACATCGCCGACCCGCTTCGACAGTCCCTGCCACAGTGGAAGCGGTCGCTGACCTGCACCGCGTTCGGGGCGCCTCGGCGATGTCTTGGCGGTAGACCAGCGAGCCATCCCGGCAGACCACGTCAACACCGGGGGTGTGTCCGCAGCCAGGTGGCCAATTGCTCGGCGTCGCGGCCGGCCCACAGCTCGATCGGCAACCGGGTGTCGGCATCCACCAGCAGGGTGCCGTAGACGTCCGTGTACAGCGCGAAGTCGTCCACGCTCAACACCCGCGGGATCGCTGGTGACGGAAGGGGCAAGCGCATCAAGTGGAACAGCAGCTTGTCCGCGACAGCGGTACCTGCAGGATCTGCAGGAGCCGGGCGTCGCCACGGCCGGCGAGGAGCACAGCACTCCGGCCATCTCCACCATGTGCTGCGGCGCTGGTAGCGCGCCGTCAGCCCCTCGACCTGCTCGGCGAACGTCCGCCGACCGCAGCTCGGGCCGTCACAGAACAACCGTCGCACCGACAGCTCGATCACCACCGGTCGGCCACCCACAGCGACATCGGCCAGCGCGCGGCCGTAGCGGCTGTGCACCCGCGCGGAACCGCGACCGCAGTCCGGACACGCCACCTTCAACTCGCGGGTGCGTGCAGCGATGCGGACTACGCCTCCCGCCACCCATACTCGTTCCACCCGCACCGCATCAAGGTGCGGAGACATGATCCATATGAGGTCATCACACTCGCCTACAGTGCCGCTACCCGTGACGGAGCGTCACCGGCGCACGGTGGCACACCCCAGCATCACGGAAATCTTGCCAGCGCCACCTTAGTACTGCAACCGCATGTGGGGGTTGTGGCCTCGGCGCTGGTAATGGCAGCGGCGGGCTCGGGCTTGGCTGCGGCGTCGGAAGTGTGACCAGTGCAGACGGTGCTCGTTGGCATGGCAGCGGGGCGTGACGACGATGTGCCCGATCATCCGGCGGATCTCCGGGACGCTGAGGGGTATGAGGTCCTGCTCGTCATCTCCGCTGCCCCTTTTATGGCTTCTGTGGCTCGGATGGCGGTCAGGTAGGCGAGGACGGCCATCGACAAGGTGATGTGCCGGTACCAGGCCCGGTAAAGCCGCACCTGGTAGTGTCCAGGCCGCATTCGCCTTTCGCGGTCTGGAAGCACTCCTCCACCTGCCAGCGGGCGCCGGCCGTCCTGACCAGGGCTTTCAGTCGGGAAGTGACGGGGCCGTAGCAGACGTAGTAGGCGATCTCGGTCGGGTCCGAGAGGCTGCGGCGGGCCAGCACCCAGTGGCCGTGACCGTTTTCCCAGACGGGCTGGATGGCGACGCGGGCCCAGTGGTAGATCCGCAGGCCGTGGGCGCCGGCTCCGGCGGAGATCCGCTTCCATGCCTGCTTCGGCAGCGCGGCGATCAACTCGTCGACCCGCGCGTCGCAGCCGTCGACCGTGCTGACGGTGTCGTTGACCTTGGTGGCCAGCACATACGCTGCCCCGCGTTCCTCCAGCCACCCGCGGAAGTGCTTGACCTGCCCGTATGCCTCGTCCGCGGCCACCCAGGCGAACGGCACCGCCGCGTCGATGGCGCGTTGGAGCATCCACTTCAAGTGCTCGATCTTCGTGGCGAAGGGCACCGTGTCGTCGATTCCCGCCGCCCGACAGCGGTCCCGGTCGTCCGTCCAGGACTTCGGGACATACAGTTCTCGGTCGATCAGCGCCCGCCCCTTGGCGGAGGCGTAGGCGAGGAAGGTACCGATCTGGCAATTCTCGGTACGGCCGGCAGTGCCGGAATATTGCCGCTGGACACCGGCTGACCGCACGCCCTTCTTCAGAAAGCCGGTGTCGTCCCCGATCAGCACGCCGTCCTTGGCGCCGATGGTCTCCACGACGAAGTCCCTGGCATCGTCACGAACCGCGTCCTCGTCCCACTCGGAGTGGTTGAGCAGACGCTGCACACCGTCCGGGCGGAGCTGGCCCGCCTGCTCGGCCACCGTCCAGCCGTTCTTCTTCTCCAACGGCGCCAGCAGGCCCGTCATATAGCCCAGAGCCCGATCTCGCGGCTCCGACCTGCCAAAACGTCCCGCAAACCGGGCATGCAGCCCTGCTATGCCCTCGGACCACGACTCGATCTGCTCAACCGACAGCGACTGATCACACAGTCACACCAACGACCAACCATGCCAACAGTCACGCCACATGCGGTTGCAGTATTAGGGAGTACGCCGACAAGGTTGAACTCGTGGAGTCGTAGGGGCTGACGGCTCGTGGGTCCTGCGGTATCACCGAAGGCATGCGGTATCCACAGGGAGGCGGGCTGACCGCCGAACGGCAGCAGTTCCGCGAGGAGGTACGGCTCCAGGCGGCCGAGCGGTTTGCCCAGGGTGAGGCGAGCTCAGTGATCGCCAAGGACCTGCGGGTCAGCGTCCGGTCGGTGCAGCGGTGGCGGCAGATGTGGGACGAGGGCGGTCCGCGGGCTCTGCGGTCGCAGGGGCCGGCGTCGCTTCCGAGGCTGAGTCAGAAGCAGTTCATTGACGCTGGGTCCCTCGCGTGCGCCGAGGTCGACTCACTCGGGAGCAAACCGCGCATCACCGCGGCGGTGCTGCCTTCGGGGAGTTTGCCGGCGCTGGTGCAGCGGCCCGGGCCTGAGACCGAGCCGGCATGCCTCGCCGTCGACGCTATAGCCGCGCGACCGGACAAGGGAGCTCTCGTGAGGGCCGTGAGCGCCAGTGGCAGTGGGATGGGTGATACGACGTTCCTGGTGACGGACGAAGGGGTGAAGTACCGCCTGCTGTCGCAGGAAGCCATCGAAGCCCTGGGGCTTGAAGGCGGCAAGACGCGAACTCTGCCCGCGCAGTTGCTGTCGATGCTGCCGACGGGGCCGGATCTCAGCCCTGAGGCTGCTTCTCTCGGTGAGGCGCGTGTGACGCTGCGTTGCGAATGATCACCCTCTGTGAGAGCTTCTTGATGTGTGATGTGTGTCACATGCATTTCGTGTGGATGCGATGCGTGAGCGGCCGGTCGTCGAAATGTCTCCTATATCCCTATTCGATTCGAGCCTTCGCTCGATTGAGCGCTGCATTTTTTGATGATTGCTCAATCGAGCATTTTCGGGCGCTGGTTGGTTAAACGGCCACCCGACAAATACTTGTCAGGTATTCGCTCCGGGTCGTACCTTGGTCAATCAAGCGTTGCGGAGTGAACTGTGTAAGGGCTTCGCGGCAGCAGGTAATTCACCAGAGAGGGGGTCCCGAATGGCAATGCGGCAATCTGAAGAAGCCGCCACGCGAAGCGGCATCATGGCGCTGGAGCAGGCATATTCGGGTGTTCTGAAGTGTCAGCAGGATGTCCAGTCGACCCGGGGTAATCTCGCGTCCGGATATGGCGGAGCGGACGGTGGCCGATACGGTCAACTCCTGGACCAGTGGGACGGACAGGTGGACATCATCCTGACGAATCTGGACAGGATGGTGGACGAGCTCAACAACACGCTCCGAGAGCACGGTCTCGCGCAGGGATCGGCAAATGAAGCCATCGACCGGGAGCACACGAGGTCGACGCGCGTCTTCGACGAGCTCAACCCGGGAGCCGCCCACAGTTCCTGATCCCACAACATCACGGGACGCGCCCACCGCATGACAGTTCGAATTGCCCAGCCGCACCCCGCCCACGGGTAGCGTCCGGGCGACCTCATGACACTCGCTGAAGAGATCGAGGACACTATGGATTTCAGCGACGGCTACATCTACGTCGACTACAACCATGCTGACAACGCCGCGGAAGACATGGTCTCCCAGTCCCAGGCCATTATGAGCATCCTGGCCAACCTGGAAATGGAACTCACCGAACTCAAGAATACGTGGATCGGTGACGACCGAGATGTCTACACCGAAGTTCAGGGGAAGTGGGACCAGGCGGTCGAGAACATCAAAATACTCCTGGCCAGCCACTCCGCACTCCTCACCGAAATCTCCGGGAACTACAAGTTCAACGAGAGCAGCCTGTCGCAGAGGTGGGGTGACATCAGAATCGGAAGCCACTGAACAAGACCTGATGCCGTCGTCCTACGCTGTGCCGGGCGGGGGGCGACGGCGCTGATATAACTCATTTCACTGAGCAGGTGCCATGTCCGACCAAGGCAATACAACAGTTCTCGACAGTGAGTGGATGAAGGCATTCATCCGGGACAACATCCAGGACTTCCGCGCCGTACTGGGGAAAATTCTCAAGGATGATCCCAGTGGGCGTGCGATCAGCTTTATCGCCGACGGGGATGTCACGCCGTCCACGCTGCTCTCCAGCAAGCCGCTGGCGATCGGTCTCATGGCCGGCAACGGCGACAAGGACAACGGTGTCGGGGGCGGCGAGCTGAACAAGGCCATCCAGGAGATGGCGGCGGCTATCAGCAAGATACTCACCGACCATGATGTGATGTTCGAAGACGTGGAAGACGCCCTCTGGGAGACCATCCGAAAGATGCGGGACAGCCAGGCCAAGAGCCTGGACAAGATCTCGACCGAGTTCTTCCTCGATGCTTTCGAGGACGTGGAGAACTCGCTCGGCTCTGACAGTGGTACCCGCACGTCTTCGAACAGTACGAGCACAGAATAAGACGCCCGATGAAGAGGCTGGGAGCTGCGCCATGGCCGAAGCGCGTGACGCCGCGAAGAACAACGACGACAACTGGAAGAGAATAGTCGAGCTGCTCACCGGCTACATTCTGCCGCAGCGCAAGACGTTGTTCGACACTCCCAAGGGGAACGAGGGTATCCCCCTGATGCACGTCAGGCTGGACAAGGTCGGCGGCTCTCAGCACATGCCGGGATTCGTCCAATCAGGTGGATGGCTCAGAGACAAGACGGACTTCGTCCTCCCCTACTACCGCCTTGGAGACAGCGGGAAGGATGACCCCTCAGAGGGCAGCAACCTGGGCCACTACAAGGCGCACATCACGTTCATCGGGCGCGCGGCCGGAGACACTCCGCCCTCCGGTAACGTCGCAGTCCGCGGCGGTGAGAAGACCAGTAAGGTCCTCAAAGAGGATGGCATGTGGAACAAGGGCGACGGCGAGAAGATCAGTTGGGACGCCTTGCCGCTGATGCAGTACGTGCACGGTTCGAAGGCTGCACTGGACAAGATTGTTCTATACCCCCATAGCACCCAGGGATTCGAGAGTCGTGGGATTTCGATCCCCGACGACTCCTATGTGGACCTCCTGACATTCACCGAGGTCGCCAAGTCCCTCGACCGCGTCGTGAAGTTCTTCCAGGACAGCGCCAAGACGCTGGAAGAATGGGAAGCCAAGGACATCGGTAATGGCAGCATGTCCTGGGCCGGCACCAGTGCGAGCCTTTTCAAGCAATTGGTGCACAAGATGGCCAAGAACTATGAAGGTTACGCCGCACAGGTGGGAAATAATGAGGGCTTCGTCCCCGTAGCCTCTGCGGATGGTGAGACGATCGGTTCCGCACCTGGGCGCGCACTGATGGACGCTCAACCGGGAGCGGACCTCCTGGGTCGCGGAGGACGAGGACGTCTGGGGCACGGACGATGGCGGTCTGCCGCAGGCCCTGGGCCGCTGATGTCGGCTGAGTGCAGGGAAGTTGGTGAAGGACGCGATGAGTCAGTCGATGGACGACCGGGTGGCCAAGGCGATGGCCGATTTCAAGGTCGCCGAGAAGGTGGTGGCGGAGTTGGAGGCCGAGCTGCGGCAAGCCTCGGCCACGGCACGTTCGGTGGACCGGTCGGTGCAGGTGACCGTGGGTTCGAAGGGTGATTTGGTGAGCGTCGATTTCCTCGACGGGAAGTACAAGACCATGGCGGCTTCGCAGCTCTCCGCAGCGGTGATTCAAGCGGCCTCCCAGGCGCGAGCGGATATGGCGCGCCACATGGTCGAGAAGATGGATCCGGTGGCCCGAACAATCGCTGGTGGAGCCGCCCAGGAAGGGCGCGAGCTGGACTGGGAGAAGCTCCTCGGTCCGCTCAAGCAGGAAATGGCCGCTGACGATCATGCACCGACGCCCATGAGCCGGCTCCGCGACGAGATCGATGACGAAGAGGAGGGCAACGGCCGTGGCTGACTACTCTGCGGACGTGAACAAGATCCTCGCCAGCTCTGAGAACCTTGGCGACGCCGCGAGATTGCACAGCACGCTTGGCCCTGAATTCGAGAAGGATATGAACGGCGTTTACGGATGGTGGGGTGAGGAAGGCGTGGACGACCCGTTCGCCGACGTGGTGGGCCCTGCCTGGGTGGAGGAGCGAGACACGTCCCTCGGCATTATGCAGAAGATCTCGGACGGGCTCGACGCGCTGTACCGAGCGGTCGTCGATCAGGCCGCCGCCGTCCAGAAGCCCCAGACGGACGCCCTCGACTGGATGGGCGGCGCCGGCTCCGCCGACCCTGACGCGGGAACGAAGCGATAGCACTATGATCAACGTCCCCCCGGCTCTCGCCGAGTTCATGGAGGTCTATGTAGGCGGTAAATACTTCAGCGGAAACGAGGACGAGGGCTATAGAAGCCGGTTCCCTTTTGAGATGTCGGCGGATCAACTCCGCAGTCTCTCGTCCTTCCTGAGCCGTGGACTGTCTGAGATCGCGTATTCGCTACCGGAGAGCATCGGCGAACAGTTCAGCAGTGCGGTGCGGGTGTTCATCGACGACAACGGCAAGAACCATCTGAGCGAGTTCGCCGAGCAGCTCGACGAACGCGCCTGGGTCCAGGTGCAACGCTCGATGAAGATGGCCGAGGGCAAGGCTGAATTGATCATCGAATTCAGCTATATGATGCTGGAGATCGCGCTGATCAGCATCAGGGCCGCGCTGACCGGCGGCTTCTCGCTGTCCGAAATCCTCCTTGCGAAATATCGTACGGCTCTCGCCATGATACTCATCGCGCGACGGATAAGCCGTGAGCTGCCTATCCCGATCGCCGGAGCGATGGAGGGCCTGCAGGGGGCCTTCACCAGCTTCCTGGCGCAACTCACGTCAATGGTGGGTCCGGATAATGCTGACCGGCGGCGTACGGACTTCGACTGGACGGACATCGGTAAGTCCGCGCTCCTTGAGGCGATGGGAGGCATCGCGGGCGCCGGACTCAAGTCGATCACCAATAAGGTCACGAAGGACCTCGTCAAGGACCAGCCTAAATGGGTCAAGGAAGCGGTCGAGCTTCCCGATTCCTTCGTCAACGAGGCATTCGCCGAGACAAGCGCGAAGACTGTCTTCGACTTGATGTTCACCGGCAAGTTCAGTGTCGACCCGGACACGATGCTGAGTGCCGGCGTGAGCGGGGTCATGCATCACGCCACGGCGGGCGTAGGGGTTGCGACCGGCAAGGCGATCAACGACATCTTCAAGAACAAGATGGACTTCTTGAAGAACAAGACGGACTTGAACTCCGTTACGAACCCTGACGGGCAAGGGGCGGGCAGCGCAGGATCGGAGAGCCGCCCGCAGGTGACGTCCAGCACCTCGCACACGGCCGACGAGGTCACAACCGATGTCACGCCCGGTGTGCCCCACACTCTTGGGCACCCCAACCCGTTGGTGGCCGGAGCCGGAGCCGGAGCCGGAGCCGGAGCCGGAGCCGGAGCCGGAGCCAACGGCTCTGGAACGAAGCCGGCCTTCACCGGCTCCAGTGGCCCTGGCGCGGATCAGAGCGTCGCCCCGAGCGTCGTGGATCCGCTGGACGTACCCGACATCATCACCGACCCGGACAGTGACACGGCGTCGATCTTCAGCGATGTCAGTGACGTCAGCGCCCTGACAGACGCCAGTGACGTGCCGTCGGTGTTCAGCGATGTCAGCGACCTCACCGACCCGGACAGTGACACGGCGTCGATCTTCAGCGATGTCAGTGACGTCAGCGCCCTGACAGACGCCAGTGACGTGCCGTCGGTGTTCAGCGATGTCAGCGACCTCACCGACCCGGACAGTGACACGGCGTCGATCTTCAGCGATGTCAGTGACGTCAGCGCCCTGACAGACGCCAGTGACGTGCCGTCGGTGTTCAGCGATGTCAGCGACCTCAGTGGCGCCTCGTCTGTCACCGACTTCGAGTCCGCCGACTTCCCGCCGCCGAGAGTGGCCGGTGGCTTCACCGACGCGTCCGCCACCGTGCCGGCCATCGGCGACAGCGGCATACCGGGCAAACTGCCGGATGCCGACCTCCCCGTGGGAAGCAACGACCCGAACACCTTGGGCACGCCGGCATCGAGTACACCGGGCCTGGGCAGTTCCGCCCAGAGCCAGTGGGCTCCGCCGGCTGACTCGGCCGCCGCGGATGCCGCATCCACCATCCAGCCCGACCAGCCCAGACTTACCCCCGACCAGCCTGGGTTGCGGCCCGGCCAGGATCAGCCGGACCTTGCCGGCCCGGCTCGCCCCGATCCCCTCAGCCCTGTATCAGACAGCCCGGAACGCACGGAAAACACCACGGACTCGGGTACCAGTCCCCACCGCCCCACAGCGGACAGCGCGGTATCGCCTGCACCGGCCGTCACCGACGGGGGCACGACAACCCGTCCTCAGCCCGCCGGCACCGCACCCCACAGCGGGCAAGCCGCCGTGGCCACACCCGGATCGCCGGCCCACACCGGGACAGGCGCTCCAGCCGGCCCGACACCACCCGCGCCCACCACGAGCGCTCCGCTCGGCCAGGCTCCGACACCAACCCACGCTGACAACGCCGCCCCGGCCAAGACAGCCCCGGCCAACCCCGCTTCCACCAACACGGCCACCCCGGCTTCTGCCGCGAGCACGACACCCACAGCCAGTAAGACTCCCACCGCCGGTACGACACCCGGTACGACACCCGGTGCGACACCCACGACCAGCAAGACTCCGGTCGTAGCGACGGTCTCCACCTCGAGCGCAGACCCTGCCCAATCCACCCCGCAGACCGCATCAGCGCACGGCAGCGGTACGAAAACTGGTTCCTCGGCCATCCAGCCAGCCGGCACGTTCATCGTCCCACCCGCGAAACCGGCGCAAGGCCCGAAGAAGTACACGAAGCCGTCGAACAGCGCGTGGGCCCGTCCTCGGCTGCTCGTCAGCGCCGTCAACGACTCGAGGGGCAAACGCATAGGAGCGGTGTCCTTCAACGCCACAGACCTGTCGAGGCGTCAAGGGAACTACGAAAAGCTGTCGGAGCAGACGCACTTCGTCCAGGCGTTCCGCGACAGCCAGGGTGAGTGGGCCGGCACTTGGAAGGACCTGCCCGAGAACTTCAAGGACTCGTTCTTCCTCGGCCTGCACCACGATGAGAAGGGCTTCAGGGTCGTCGTCAGCGATGACGAGGCGGATCAGGGAACGAGTGGGACTCCCGTGAACACACGCGAAGTGATCATGAGTCCCCAGGAGCTCGGCGAGCTGCTGCGTGACCTTAAGAACAACTTCTCGGACTTCAAGGAGATCACCCTCTTCTCCTGTACGGCGGGAGCCGATCGAGTCACGAACGCGGATGCGGAACAGGTTGTCGCCGACGCGCAGATCGTCGCAGACGTCTCGGGTTTCGACATCAACGCGCCTACCGGGAAAATCGCCTTCCACAAGCCGAAGGCAGGCGGGGACGTCCGCATCACCCTGGACCACGACAAGTTCGGCAGGGCGACCGAATGGCGAAAATTCCGGCCCCGGAAAACGCCCATCGGCACCCCCACCGACGCCAAAACCGCCAGTGCCTCGCCGCCGTCGAATGTCCCCGTGAGCACGGGAGAACAGCCGGAGTCACCAGACTGGAACGCACCGGGTGAGGATGCCGCGGGTGTGGTCGGGGCGTCGGGTGACGGGACTGGCAGTGATGTGGAGATGCCGGAGGTTCCGGCCGGCGAGGGCTCCGCGGTTTCTGTCGTGTCGGGTGGCCAGGCGGCGGGTGCTGAGTGGTGGGCACCGGAGCTGCCCTCCAGCAGGGCCGCACGCAGCCACCTGCGACGGCGCGTGGGCTGGACACAGGAACAGGTGGCCACGTTCCTCGGCGTGACGGCGGACGAGGTGGGGCAGTGGGAGATCGAGGGCGGCTCCGAGCCCGGCACCGCGGTCGCCGAGGCGTATGCATGGCTGCTGCAGGGCTTCGACACCGCTCCCGCTGTGGGGTTGCAGCCTGCAGCCGGCCAGCAGGCACCGGAGCTGCCCTCCAGCAGGGCCGCACGCAGCCACCTGCGACAGCGCGTGGGCTGGACACAGGAAGAGGTGGCCACGTTCCTCCGCGTGACGACGGGCCAGGTGAGGAAGTGGGAGAGCGAGGGCAGCTCCGAGCCCGGCACCGCGGTCGCCGAGGCGTATGCGCGGCTGCTGCACGCCTTCGCGAACGCTCCCGCTGTGCCGCCGCTGCCCGCCGCGGCCGAACGTGCGGGCCTGCGGGAGAAGGCGGGCTGGACCCCGCCGGAGATGGCCGCTCACCTCTCAGTGACGAGACTCAGCGTTCTGAACTGGGAGAGCGGTCGAGCTACTCCGGCCGGCCGCGCGGGCCGGGAGTATGCGTGGCTGCTGCACGCCTTCGACACCGCTCCCCCTGTGCCGCCGCTGCCCGCCCCGGCCGAACGTGCGGGCCTGCGGGAGAAGGCGGGCTGGACACAGTCAGAGATGGCCGCTCACCTCTCGGTGTCGATAGCCAGCGTTAAGCGCTGGGAGAGCGGTCGAAGGACCCCGGACGGCCGCGCGGGCCGGGCGTATGCGCGGCTGCTGCACGCCTTCGACACCGCTCCCCCTATGCCGCCGCTGCCCACCGCGGCCGAACGTGTGAACCTGCGGAAGAAGGCGGGCTGGGCCCTGCAGGAGATGGCCGCTCACCTCTCGGTGACGAGAGGCAGCGTTGAGCGCTGGGAGAACGGTCGAGCTACCCCGACCGGCCGCGCGGGCCGGGCGTATGCGTGGCTGCTGCACGGCTTCGACACCGCTCCCCCTGTGCCGCAACTGCCCACCCCGGCCGAACGTGTGAACCTGCGGGAGCAGGCGGGCTGGACCCGGCAGGCGGTCGCCGCTTACCTCTCAGTGACGGACACGGCGGTTAAGAGCTGGGAGAACGGTCGAGCTACCCCGGCCGTCGGCCGCGCGCGCCGGGAGTATGCGCGGCTGCTGCACGCCTTCGACACCGCTCCCCCTGCGCCGCAACTGCCCCGCGGCGGGGAGGCTGCGGCCGGGCCGGACGACACTAGGCAGGCGCCGACTCCCGCGGGCGGGAACGCCGGACCACAGGCGGCCGGGGATACTCCGAGCGGTGGACGTGCCGGTGGGACGGGTGCCTTCCCAGAGCTTGTGGTTCCCGGCGGCTCAGCGGGCCCGGCTGCGGCCCCGTCGTCACCGCACACTCAGCACAATCCTGCCCATCCTGCCCATCCTGCCAGTGATGACACCCAGGACGATGCTGCCAGCGCCACTGATGACAGTGATGACAGTGATGACAGTGATGTGGAGATGTCGGATGCCGCGGGTGTGGTCGGGGCGTCGGGTGACGCCACTGATGACAGTGATGTGGAGATGCCGGAGGTTCCGGCCGGCGAGGGCTCCGCGGTGTACGACTTTGGTGAGAACGACCCGCACTGGCTGACTAGGGCACTGGGCGTCCGTCCGCAGGAGCAGGTCGTCCGTCCGCAGGAGCGGGAGGGCCAAGTCGGTGAAACACCGCACTTCGAGCCCTCGTCTCCGGGAATCCCGTGGAGCGACACCGGCCTCGCCGACGAGGACGAGGACGAGGAGGAGTTTGCGGTCTTGACGGGCCCGGTCGGCACGCCGGGCCGGGAGGACCCGGCAGATCCTGGGCGCTATGTGGACCCGGCCCTCTTGACGCGGGGGAAGGACCCGGCGGAGTCGGCGGGCTTCCTGGAGGAGGAGCAGGAGGAGGAGTCGGTATCGCGCGGCGTGCCGGTGGGCCACAAGGAACAGGGCAACGCGGGCTTGGGGGCGGCCGGGGATACTCCGAGCGGTGGACGTGCCGGTGGGACGGGTGCCTTCCCAGAGCTGGTTCCCGGCGGCTCAGCGGGCCCGGCTGCGGCCCCGTCGTCACCGCACACTCAGCACAATCCTGCCCATCCTGCCCATCCTGCCAGTGATGACACCCAGGACGATGCTGCCAGCGCCACTGATGACAGTGATGTGGCGATGTCGGATGCCGCGGGTGTGGTCGGGGCGTCGGGTGACGGGACTGACAGTGATGTGGAGATGCCGGAGGTTCCGGCCGGCGAGGGCTCCGCGGTTTCTGTCGTGTCGGGTGGCCAGGCGGCGGGTGCCGAGTGGTGGGCACCGGAGCTGCCCTCCAGGGCCGCACGCAGCCACCTGCGACAGCGCGTGGGCTGGACACAGGAACAGGTGGCCACGTTCCTCCGCGTGACGGCGGACGAGGTGGGGCACTGGGAGAGCGAGGGCGGCTCCGAGCCCGGCACCGCGGTCGCCGAGGCGTATGCATGGCTGCTGCAGGGCTTCGACACCGCTCCCGCTGTGGGGTTGCAGCCTGCAGCCGGCCAGCAGGCACCGGAGCTGCCCTCCAGCAGGGCCGCACGCAGCCACCTGCGACAGCGCGTGGGCTGGACACAGGAAGAGGTGGCCACGTTCCTCGGCGTGACGGCGGTCCAGGTGTGGCGGTGGGAGAGCGAGGGCGGCTCCGAGCCCGGCACCGCGGTCGCCGAGGCGTATGCGTGGCTGCTGCACGCCTTCGCGAACGCTCCCGCTGTGCCGCAGCTGCCCTCCGCGGCCGAACGTGCGGGCCTGCGGGAGAAGGCGGGCTGGACACAGCCGGAGATGGCCGCTCACCTCTCAGTGACGAGAGTCAGCGTGCAGAACTGGGAGAACAGTCAAGCTACCCCGGCCGGCCGCGTGGGCCGGGCGTATGCGTGGCTGCTGCACGGCTTCGACACCGCTCCCCCTGCGCCGCAGCTGCCCACCCCGGCCCAACGTGCGGGCCTGCGGAAGAAGGCGGGCTGGACACAGCCGGAGATGGCCGCTCACCTCTCAGTGACGGACAAGACGGTTAGGAACTGGGAGAACGGTCGATATATCCCGACCGGCCGCGCGGGCCGGGCGTATGCGCGGCTGCTGCACGCCTTCGACACCGCTCCCCCTGCGCCGCAGCTGCCCCGCGGCGGGGAGGCTGCGGCCGGGCCGGACGACACTAGGCAGGCGCCGGCTCCCGCGGGCGGGAACGCCGGACCACAGGCGGCCGGGGATACTCCGAGCGGTGGACGTGCCGGTGGGACGGGTGCCTTCCCAGAGCTTGTGGTTCCCGGTGGCTCAGCGGGCCCGGCTGCGGCCCCGTCGTCACCGCACACTCAGCACAATCCTGCCCATCCTGCCAGTGATGACACCCAGGACGATGCTGCCAGCGCCACTGATGACAGTGATGTGGCGATGTCGGATGCCGCGGGTGTGGTCGGGGCGTCGGGTGACGGGGACTGGCAGTGATGACAGTGATGTGGAGATGTCGGATGCCGCGGGTCTGGTCGGGGCGTCGGGTGACGGGACTGACAGTGATGTGGAGATGCCGGAGGTTCCGGCCGGCGAGGGCTCCGCGGTGTACGACTTTGGTGAGAACGACCCGCACTGGCTGACTAGGGCACTGGGCGTCCGTCCGCAGGAGCAGGTCGTCCGTCCGCAGGAGCGGGAGGGCCAAGTCGGTGAAACACCGCACTTCGAGCCCTCGTCTCCGGGAATCCCGTGGAGCGACACCGGCCTCGCCGACGAGGACGAGGACGAGGAGGAGTTTGCGGTCTTGACGGGCCCGGTCGGCACGCCGGGCCGGGAGGACCCGGCAGATCCTGGGCGCTATGTGGACCCGGCCCTCTTGACGCGGGGGAAGGACCCGGCGGAGTCGGCGGGCTTCCTGGAGGAGGAGCAGGAGGAGGAGTCGGTATCGCGCGGCGTGCCGGTGGGCCACAAGGAACAGGGCAACGCGGGCTTGGGGGCGGCCGGGGATACTCCGAGCGGTGGACGTGCCGGTGGGACGGGTGCCTTCCCAGAGCTGGTTCCCGGCGGCTCAGCGGGCCCGGCTGCGGCCCCGTCGTCACCGCACACTCAGCACAATCCTGCCCATCCTGCCAGTGATGACACCCAGGACGATGCTGCCAGCGCCACTGATGACAGTGATGACAGTGATGTGGAGATGTCGGATGCCGCGGGTCTGGTCGGGGCGTCGGGTGACGGGACTGACAGTGATGTGGAGATGCCGGAGGTTCCGGCCGGCGAGGGCTCCGCGGTTTCTGTCGTGTCGGGTGGCCAGGCGGCGGGTGCTGAGTGGTGGGCACCGGAGCTGCCCTCCAGCAGGGCCGCACGCAGCCACCTGCGACAGCGCGTGGGCTGGACACAGGAACAGGTGGCCACGTTCCTCGGCGTGACGGCGGACGAGGTGGGGCAGTGGGAGAGCGAGGGCGGCTCCGAGCCCGGCACCGCGGTCGCCGAGGCGTATGCATGGCTGCTGCAGGGCTTCGACACCGCTCCCGCTGTGGGGTTGCAGCCTGCAGCCGGCCAGCAGGCACCGGAGCTGCCCTCCAGCAGGGCCGCACGCAGCCACCTGCGACAGCGCGTGGGCTGGACACGGGAAGAGGTGGCCACGTTCCTCGGCGTGACGAGGGGCCAGGTGTGGCGGTGGGAGAGCGAGGGCGGCTCCGAGCCCGGCACCGCGGTCGCCGAGGCGTATGCGTGGCTGCTGCACGCCTTCGCGAACGCTCCCGCTGTGCCGCAGCTGCCCTCCGCGGCCGAACGTGCGGGCCTGCGGGAGAAGGCGGGCTGGACCCCGCAGGAGATCGTCGCTTACCTCTCAGTGACGGACAAGACGGCTAAGAGCTGGGAGAGCGGTCGAGCTACCCCGGCCGGGCGCGCGGGCCGGGAGTATGCGTGGCTGCTGCACGGCTTCGACACCGCTCCCCCTGTGCCGCCGCTGCCCACCGCGGCCCAACGTGCGGGCCTGCGGAAGAAGGCGGGCTGGACCCGGCAGGAGATGGCCGCTCACCTCTCAGTGACGGACAAGACGGTTGGGAACTGGGAGAACGGTCGAGCTACCCCGGCCGGCCGCGTGGGCCGGGCGTATGCGTGGCTGCTGCACGCCTTCGACACCGCTCCCCCTGTGCCGCAGCTGCCCCGTGGCGGGGAGGCTGCGGCCGGGCCGGACGACAATAGGCAGGCGCCGGCTCCCGCGGGCGGGAATGTGCTAACCGCCAGTGCCTCGCCGCCGTCGAATGTCCCCGTGGGCACGGGAGAACAGCCGGAGTCATCGGACTGGAACGCCCCGGGTGAGGATGCCGCGGGTGTGGTCGGGGCGTCGGGTGACGGGACTGACAGTGATGTGGAGATGCCGGAGGTTCCGGCCGGCGAGGGCTCCGCGGTGTACGACTTTGGTGAGAACGACCCGCACTGGCTGACTAGGGCACTGGGCGTCCGTCCGCAGGAGCAGGTCGTCCGTCCGCAGGAGCGGGAGGGCCAAGTCGGTGAAACACCGCACTTCGAGCCCTCGTCTCCGGGAATCCCGTGGAGCGACACCGGCCTCGCCGACGAGGACGAGGAGGAGTTTGCGGTCTTGACGGGCCCGGTCGGCACGCCGGGCCGGGAGGACCCGGCAGATCCTGGGCGCTATGTGGACCCGGCCCTCTTGACGCGGGGGAAGGACCCGGCGGAGTCGGCGGGCTTCCTGGAGGAGGAGCAGGAGGAGGAGTCGGTATCGCGCGGCGTGCCGGTGGGCCACAAGGAACAGGGCAACGCGGGCTTGGGGGCGGCCGGGGATACTCCGAGCGGTGGACGTGCCGGTGGGATGGGTGCCTTCCCAGAGCTGGTTCCCGGCGGCTCAGCGGGCCCGGCTGCGGCCCCGTCGTCACCGCACACTCAGCACAATCCTGCCCATCCTGCCAGTGATGACACCCAGGACGATGCTGCCAGCGCCACTGATGACAGTGATGACAGTGATGTGGAGATGTCGGATGCCGCGGGTGTGGTCGGGGCGTCGGGTGACGCCACTGATGACAGTGATGTGGAGATGCCGGAGGTTCCGGCCGGCGAGGGCTCCGCGGTGTACGACTTTGGTGAGAACGACCCGCACTGGCTGACTAGGGCACTGGGCGTCCGTCCGCAGGAGCAGGTCGTCCGTCCGCAGGAGCGGGAGGGCCAAGTCGGTGAAACACCGCACTTCGAGCCCTCGTCTCCGGGAATCCCGTGGAGCGACACCGGCCTCGCCGACGAGGACGAGGAGGAGTTTGCGGTCTTGACGGGCCCGGTCGGCACGCCGGGCCGGGAGGACCCGGCAGATCCTGGGCGCTATGTGGACCCGGCCCTCTTGACGCGGGGGAAGGACCCGGCGGAGTCGGCGGGCTTCCTGGAGGAGGAGCAGGAGGAGGAGTCGGTATCGCGCGGCGTGCCGGTGGGCCACAAGGAACAGGGCAACGCGGGCTTGGGGGCGGCCGGGGATACTCCGAGCGGTGGACGTGCCGGTGGGACGGGTGCCTTCCCAGAGCTTGTGGTTCCCGGCGGCTCAGCGGGCCCGGCTGCGGCCCCGTCGTCACCGCACACTCAGCACAATCCTGCCCATCCTGCCCATCCTGCCCATCCTGCCAGTGATGACACCCAGGACGATGCTGCCAGCGCCACTGATGACAGTGATGTGGAGATGTCGGATGCGGCGGGTGTGGTCGGGGCGTCGGGTGACGGGACTGACAGTGATGTGGAGATGCCGGAGGTTCCGGCCGGCGAGGGCTCCGCGGTTTCTGTCGTGTCGGGTGGCCAGGCGGCGGGTGCCGAGTGGTGGGCACCGGAGCTGCCCTCCAGCAGGGCCGCACGCAGCCACCTGCGACAGCGCGTGGGCTGGACACAGGAACAGGTGGCCACGTTCCTCCGCGTGACGGCGGACGAGGTGGGGCAGTGGGAGAGCGAGGGCGGCTCCGAGCCCGGCACCGCGGTCGCCGAGGCGTATGCATGGCTGCTGCAGGGCTTCGACACCGCTCCCGCTGTGGGGTTGCAGCCTGCAGCCGGCCAGCAGGCACCGGAGCTGCCCTCCAGCAGGGCCGCACGCAGCCACCTGCGACAGCGCGTGGGCTGGACACAGGAAGAGGTGGCCACGTTCCTCCGCGTGACGGCGGACGAGGTGTGGCAGTGGGAGAGCGAGGGCGGCTCCGAGCCCGGCACCGCGGTCGCCAAGGCGTATGCGTGGCTGCTGCACGCCTTCGACACCGCTCCCCCTGTGCCGCCGCTGCCCACCCCGGCCCAACGTGCGGGCCTGCGGGAGAAGGCGGGCTGGACACAGCCGGAGATCGTCGCTTACCTCTCAGTCAGTGACGAGAGGCAGCGTTGAGCGCTGGGAGAACAGTGGAGCTACTCCGGCCGTCGGCCGCGCGGGCCGGGCGTATGCGTGGCTGCTGCACGGCTTCGACACCGCTCCCCCTGCGCCGCAGCTGCCCACCCCGGCCCAACGTGCGGGCCTGCGGAAGAAGGCGGGCTGGACCCCGCAGGAGATGGCCGATTACCTCTCAGTGACGAGAGGCAGCGTTGAGCGCTGGGAGAGCGGTCGAAGGACCCCTGCCGGCCGCGTGGGCCGGGCGTATGCGCGGCTGCTGCACGCCTTCGACACCGCTCCCCCTGCGCCGCAGCTGCCCACCCCGGCCCAACGTGCGGGCCTGCGGGAGCAGGCGGGCTGGACCCGGCAGGCGGTCGCCGCTCACCTCTCAGTGACGGACACGACGGTTGGGAACTGGGAGAACGATCGGGCTACCCCGACCGGCCGCGCGCGCCGGGAGTATGCGCGGCTGCTGCACGCCTTCGACACCGCTCCCCCTGTGCCGCAGCTGCCCCGCGGCGGGGAGGCTGCGGCCGGGCCGGACGACAATAGGCAGGCGCCGACTCCCGCGGGCGGGAACGCCGGACCACAGGCGGCCGGGGATACTCCGAGCGGTGGACGTGCCGGTGGGACGGGTGCCTTCCCAGAGCTTGTGGTTCCCGGCGGCTCAGCGGGCCCGGCTGCGGCCCCGTCGTCACCGCACACTCAGCACAATCCTGCCCATCCTGCCAGTGATGACACCCAGGACGATGCTGCCAGCGCCACTGATGACAGTGATGACAGTGATGTGGAGATGCCGGAGGTTCCGGCCGGCGAGGGCTCCGCGGTTTCTGTCGTGTCGGGTGGCCAGGCGGCGGGTGCCGAGTGGTGGGCACCGGAGCTGCCCTCCAGGGCCGCACGCAGCCACCTGCGACAGCGCGTGGGCTGGACACAGGAACAGGTGGCCACGTTCCTCCGCGTGACGGCGGACGAGGTGGGGCAGTGGGAGAGCGAGGGCGGCTCCGAGCCCGGCACCGCGGTCGCCGAGGCGTATGCATGGCTGCTGCAGGGCTTCGACACCGCTCCCGCTGTGGGGTTGCAGCCTGCAGCCGGCCAGCAGGCACCGGAGCTGCCCTCCAGCAGGGCCGCACGCAGCCACCTGCGACAGCGCGTGGGCTGGACACAGGAAGAGGTGGCCACGTTCCTCCGCGTGACGGCGGACGAGGTGTGGCAGTGGGAGATCGAGGGCGGCTCCGAGCCCCGCACCGCGGTCGCCAAGGCGTATGCGCGGCTGCTGCACGCCTTCGACACCGCTCCCCCTGTGCCGCAGCTGCCCACCGCGACCCAACGTGTGAACCTGCGGAAGAAGGCGGGCTGGACCCGGCAGGAGATGGCCGCTTACCTCTCAGTGACGCACAAGACGGTTAAGAGCTGGGAGAACGGTCGAGCTACCCCGACCGGCCGCGCGGGCCGGGCGTATGCGTGGCTGCTGCACGGCTTCGACACCGCTCCCCCTGTGCCGCAGCTGCCCACCGCGGCCCAACGTGTGAACCTGCGGAAGAAGGCGGGCTGGACCCGGCAGGAGATGGCCGCTCACCTCTCAGTGCGGACGCAAGTCAGCGTTCTGAACTGGGAGAACGGTCGAGCTACCCCGACCGGCCGCGCGGGCCGGGAGTATGCGCGGCTGCTGCACGCCTTCGCGAACGCTCCCGCTGTGCCGCCGCTGCCCTCCGCGGCCGAACGTGCGGGCCTGCGGGAGAAGGCGGGCTGGACCCCGCAGGAGATGGCCGCTCACCTCTCGGTGACGAAAGTCAGCGTTCAGAACTGGGAGAGCGGTCGAGCTACCCCGGCCGGGCGCGTGGGCCGGGCGTATGCGTGGCTGCTGCACGGCTTCGACACCGCTCCCCCTGTGCCGCCGCTGCCCGCCCCGGCCGAACGTGTGAACCTGCGGAAGAAGGCGGGCTGGACCCCGCAGGAGATGGCCGCTCACCTCTCAGTGACGGACAAGACGGTTGGGAACTGGGAGAGCAGTGGAGCTACTCCGGCCGTCGGCCGCGCGGGCCGGGCGTATGCGCGGCTGCTGCACGCCTTCGACACCGCTCCCCCTGTGCCGCAGCTGCCCCGTGGCGGGGAGGCTGCGGCCGGGCCGGACGACAATAGGCAGGCGCCGGCTCCCGCGGGCGGGAATGTGCTAACCGCCAGTGCCTCGCCGCCGTCGAATGTCCCCGTGGGCACGGGAGAACAGCCGGAGTCATCGGACTGGAACGCCCCGGGTGAGGATGCCGCGGGTGTGGTCGGGGCGTCGGGTGACGCCACTGATGACAGTGATGTGGAGATGCCGGAGGTTCCGGCCGGCGAGGGCTCCGCGGTGTACGACTTTGGTGAGAACGACCCGCACTGGCTGACTAGGGCACTGGGCGTCCGTCCGCAGGAGCAGGTCGTCCGTCCGCAGGAGCGGGAGGGCCAAGTCGGTGAAACACCGCACTTCGAGCCCTCGTCTCCGGGAATCCCGTGGAGCGACACCGGCCTCGCCGACGAGGACGAGGAGGAGTTTGCGGTCTTGACGGGCCCGGTCGGCACGCCGGGCCGGGAGGACCCGGCAGATCCTGGGCGCTATGTGGACCCGGCCCTCTTGACGCGGGGGAAGGACCCGGCGGAGTCGGCGGGCTTCCTGGAGGAGGAGCAGGAGGAGGAGGAGTCGGTATCGCGCGGCGTGCCGGTGGGCCACAAGGAACAGGGCAACGCGGGCTTGGGGGCGGCCGGGGATACTCCGAGCGGTGGACGTGCCGGTGGGACGGGTGCCTTCCCAGAGCTTGTGGTTCCCGGCGGCTCAGCGGGCCCGGCTGCGGCCCCGTCGTCACCGCACACTCAGCACAATCCTGCCCATCCTGCCAGTGATGACACCCAGGACGATGCTGCCAGCGCCACTGATGACAGTGATGACAGTGATGACAGTGATGTGGAGATGTCGGATGCGGCGGGTGTGGTCGGGGCGTCGGGTGACGGGACTGACAGTGATGTGGAGATGCCGGAGGTTCCGGCCGGCGAGGGCTCCGCGGTTTCTGTCGTGTCGGGTGGCCAGGCGGCGGGTGCCGAGTGGTGGGCACCGGAGCTGCCCTCCAGGGCCGCACGCAGCCACCTGCGACAGCGCGTGGGCTGGACACAGGAACAGGTGGCCACGTTCCTCGGCGTGACGGCGGACGAGGTGGGGCAGTGGGAGAGCGAGGGCGGCTCCGAGCCCGGCACCGCGGTCGCCGAGGCGTATGCATGGCTGCTGCAGGGCTTCGACACCGCTCCCGCTGTGGGGTTGCAGCCTGCAGCCGGCCAGCAGGCACCGGAGCTGCCCTCCAGCAGGGCCGCACGCAGCCACCTGCGACAGCGCGTGGGCTGGACACAGGAAGAGGTGGCCACGTTCCTCCGCGTGACGACGGGCCAGGTGTGGCAGTGGGAGATCGAGGGCGGCTCCGAGCCCCGCACCGCGGTCGCCAAGGCGTATGCGCGGCTGCTGCACGCCTTCGACACCGCTCCCCCTGTGCCGCAGCTGCCCACCCCGGCCCAACGTGCGGGCCTGCGGGAGAAGGCGGGCTGGACCCCGCAGGAGATGGCCGCTTACCTCTCAGTGACGCACAAGACGGTTGGGAACTGGGAGAACAGTGGATATACCCCGACCGGCCGCGCGGGCCGGGAGTATGCGTGGCTGCTGCACGGCTTCGACACCGCTCCCCCTGTGCCGCAGCTGCCCGCCCCGGCCGAACGTGTGAACCTGCGGAAGAAGGCGGGCTGGACACAGCCGGAGATGGCCGCTCACCTCTCAGTGGCGAAAGTCAGCGTTGAGAAATGGGAGAGCGGTCGAAGGACCCCGGCCGGCCGCGCGGGCCGGGCGTATGCGTGGCTGCTGCACGCCTTCGACACCGCTCCCCCTGCGCCGCAGCTGCCCGCCCCGGCCGAACGTGCGGGCCTGCGGGAGCAGGCGGGCTGGACCCTGCAGGCGGTCGCCGCTCACCTCTCGGTGAGGGACACGGCGGTTAGGGACTGGGAGAACGGTCGAGCTACCCCGGCCGTCGGCCGCGCGCGCCGGGAGTATGCGCGGCTGCTGCACGCCTTCGACACCGCTCCCGCTGCGCCGCCGCTGCCCCGTGGCGGGGAGGCTGCGGCCGGGCCGGACGACAATAGGCAGGCGCCGACTCCCGCGGGCGGGAACGCCGGACCACAGGCGGCCGGGGATACTCCGAGCGGTGGACGTGCCGGTGGGACGGGTGCCTTCCCAGAGCTTGTGGTTCCCGGCGGCTCAGCGGGCCCGGCTGCGGCCCCGTCGTCACCGCACACTCAGCACAATCCTGCCCATCCTGCCAGTGATGACACCCAGGACGATGCTGCCAGCGCCACTGATGACAGTGATGACAGTGATGACAGTGATGTGGAGATGTCGGATGCGGCGGGTGTGGTCGGGGCGTCGGGTGACGGGACTGACAGTGATGTGGAGATGCCGGAGGTTCCGGCCGGCGAGGGCTCCGCGGTTTCTGTCGTGTCGGGTGGCCAGGCGGCGGGTGCTGAGTGGTGGGCACCGGAGCTGCCCTCCAGGGCCGCACGCAGCCACCTGCGACAGCGCGTGGGCTGGACACAGGAACAGGTGGCCACGTTCCTCGGCGTGACGGCGGACGAGGTGGGGCAGTGGGAGAGCGAGGGCGGCTCCGAGCCCGGCACCGCGGTCGCCGAGGCGTATGCATGGCTGCTGCAGGGCTTCGACACCGCTCCCGCTGTGGGGTTGCAGCCTGCAGCCGGCCAGCAGGCACCGGAGCTGCCCTCCAGCAGGGCCGCACGCAGCCACCTGCGACAGCGCGTGGGCTGGACACAGGAAGAGGTGGCCACGTTCCTCCGCGTGACGACGGGCCAGGTGAGGAAGTGGGAGAGCGGTCGAGCTACCCCGGTCGGGCCCGGGGGCCGGGCGTATGCGCGGCTGCTGCACGCCTTCGACACCGCTCCCCCTGTGCCGCAGCTGCCCACCGCGACCGAACGTGCGGGCCTGCGGGAGAAGGCGGGCTGGACCCCGCAGGAGATGGCCGCTCACCTCTCGGTGACGAAAGTCAGCGTTCAGAACTGGGAGAGCGGTCGAGCTACCCCGACCGGCCGCGTGGGCCGGGCGTATGCGTGGCTGCTGCACGGCTTCGACACCGCTCCCGCTGTGCCGCAGCTGCCCGCCCCGGCCGAACGTGCGGGCCTGCGGAAGAAGGCGGGCTGGACCCGGCAGGAGATGGCCGCTCACCTCTCAGTGACGGACAAGACGGTTGGGAACTGGGAGAGCAGTGGAGCTACTCCGGCCGTCGGCCGCGCGGGCCGGGCGTATGCGTGGCTGCTGCACGGCTTCGACACCGCTCCCCCTGTGCCGCAGCTGCCCCGTGGCGGGGAGGCTGCGGCCGGGCCGGACGACAATAGGCAGGCGCCGGCTCCCGCGGGCGGGAATGTGCTAACCGCCAGTGCCTCGCCGCCGTCGAATGTCCCCGTGGGCACGGGAGAACAGCCGGAGTCATCGGACTGGAACGCCCCGGGTGAGGATGCCGCGGGTGTGGTCGGGGCGTCGGGTGACGCCACTGATGACAGTGATGTGGAGATGCCGGAGGTTCCGGCCGGCGAGGGCTCCGCGGTGTACGACTTTGGTGAGAACGACCCGCACTGGCTGACTAGGGCACTGGGCGTCCGTCCGCAGGAGCAGGTCGTCCGTCCGCAGGAGCGGGAGGGCCAAGTCGGTGAAACACCGCACTTCGAGCCCTCGTCTCCGGGAATCCCGTGGAGCGACACCGGCCTCGCCGACGAGGACGAGGAGGAGTTTGCGGTCTTGACGGGCCCGGTCGGCACGCCGGGCCGGGAGGACCCGGCAGATCCTGGGCGCTATGTGGACCCGGCCCTCTTGACGCGGGGGAAGGACCCGGCGGAGTCGGCGGGCTTCCTGGAGGAGGAGCAGGAGGAGGAGTCGGTATCGCGCGGCGTGCCGGTGGGCCACAAGGAACAGGGCAACGCGGGCTTGGGGGCGGCCGGGGATACTCCGAGCGGTGGACGTGCCGGTGGGACGGGTGCCTTCCCAGAGCTTGTGGTTCCCGGCGGCTCAGCGGGCCCGGCTGCGGCCCCGTCGTCACCGCACACTCAGCACAATCCTGCCCATCCTGCCCATCCTGCCCATCCTGCCAGTGATGACACCCAGGACGATGCTGCCAGCGCCACTGATGACAGTGATGTGGAGATGTCGGATGCGGCGGGTGTGGTCGGGGCGTCGGGTGACGGGACTGACAGTGATGTGGAGATGCCGGAGGTTCCGGCCGGCGAGGGCTCCGCGGTTTCTGTCGTGTCGGGTGGCCAGGCGGCGGGTGCCGAGTGGTGGGCACCGGAGCTGCCCTCCAGGGCCGCACGCAGCCACCTGCGACAGCGCGTGGGCTGGACACAGGAACAGGTGGCCACGTTCCTCCGCGTGACGGCGGACGAGGTGGGGCAGTGGGAGAGCGAGGGCGGCTCCGAGCCCGGCACCGCGGTCGCCGAGGCGTATGCATGGCTGCTGCAGGGCTTCGACACCGCTCCCGCTGTGGGGTTGCAGCCTGCAGCCGGCCAGCAGGCACCGGAGCTGCCCTCCAGCAGGGCCGCACGCAGCCACCTGCGACAGCGCGTGGGCTGGACACAGGAAGAGGTGGCCACGTTCCTCCGCGTGACGAGGGGCCAGGTGTGGCAGTGGGAGAGCGAGGGCGGCTCCGAGCCCGGCACCGCGGTCGCCAAGGCGTATGCGCGGCTGCTGCACGCCTTCGACACCGCTCCCCCTGTGCCGCAGCTGCCCGCCCCGGCCCAACGTGTGAACCTGCGGAAGAAGGCGGGCTGGACACAGCCGGAGATGGCCGCTCACCTCTCAGTGACGAGAGTCAGCGTGCAGAACTGGGAGAGCGGTCAAGCTACTCCGGCCGTCGGCCGCGTGGGCCGGGCGTATGCGTGGCTGCTGCACGGCTTCGACACCGCTCCCCCTGCGCCGCAGCTGCCCGCCCCGGCCCAACGTGCGGGCCTGCGGGAGCAGGCGGGCTGGACCCTGCAGGAGATGGCCGCTCACCTCTCGGTGACGGACACGACGGTTAGGAACTGGGAGAACGGTCGAGCTACCCCGGCCGGCCGCGCGCGCCGGGAGTATGCGCGGCTGCTGCACGCCTTCGACACCGCTCCCCCTGTGCCGCAGCTGCCCCGTGGCGGGGAGGCTGCGGCCGGGCCGGACGACACTAGGCAGGCGCCGACTCCCGCGGGCGGGAACGCCGGACCACAGGCGGCCGGGGATACTCCGAGCGGTGGACGTGCCGGTGGGACGGGTGCCTTCCCAGAGCTTGTGGTTCCCGGCGGCTCAGCGGGCCCGGCTGCGGCCCCGTCGTCACCGCACACTCAGCACAATCCTGCCCATCCTGCCAGTGATGACACCCAGGACGATGCTGCCAGCGCCACTGATGACAGTGATGTGGCGATGTCGGATGCCGCGGGTGTGGTCGGGGCGTCGGGTGACGGGACTGGCAGTGATGTGGAGATGCCGGAGGTTCCGGCCGGCGAGGGCTCCGCGGTTTCTGTCGTGTCGGGTGGCCAGGCGGCGGGTGCCGAGTGGTGGGCACCGGAGCTGCCCTCCAGCAGGGCCGCACGCAGCCACCTGCGACAGCGCGTGGGCTGGACACAGGAACAGGTGGCCACGTTCCTCCGCGTGACGGCGGACGAGGTGGGGCACTGGGAGAGCGAGGGCGGCTCCGAGCCCGGCACCGCGGTCGCCGAGGCGTATGCGTGGCTGCTGCAGGGCTTCGACACCGCTCCCGCTGTGGGGTTGCAGCCTGCAGCCGGCCAGCAGGCACCGGAGCTGCCCTCCAGCAGGGCCGCACGCAGCCACCTGCGACAGCGCGTGGGCTGGACACAGGAAGAGGTGGCCACGTTCCTCCGCGTGACGAGGGGCCAGGTGTGGCAGTGGGAGAGCGAGGGCGGCTCCGAGCCCGGCACCGCGGTCGCCAAGGCGTATGCGTGGCTGCTGCACGCCTTCGCGAACGCTCCCGCTGTGCCGCCGCTGCCCACCGCGGCCGAACGTGCGGGCCTGCGGGAGAAGGCGGGCTGGACCCTGCAGGAGATGGCCGCTTACCTCTCAGTGGCGGACAAGAGGGTTGGGAACTGGGAGAACGGTCGAGCTACCCCGGCCGTCGGCCGCGTGGGCCGGGCGTATGCGTGGCTGCTGCACGGCTTCGACACCGCTCCCCCTGTGCCGCAGCTGCCCCGTGGCGGGGAGGCTGCGGCCGGGCCGGACGACAATAGGCAGGCGCCGGCTCCCGCGGGCGGGAATGTGCTAACCGCCAGTGCCTCGCCGCCGTCGAATGTCCCCGTGGGCACGGGAGAACAGCCGGAGTCATCGGACTGGAACGCCCCGGGTGAGGATGCCGCGGGTGTGGTCGGGGCGTCGGGTGACGCCACTGATGACAGTGATGTGGAGATGCCGGAGGTTCCGGCCGGCGAGGGCTCCGCGGTGTACGACTTTGGTGAGAACGACCCGCACTGGCTGACTAGGGCACTGGGCGTCCGTCCGCAGGAGCAGGTCGTCCGTCCGCAGGAGCGGGAGGGCCAAGTCGGTGAAACACCGCACTTCGAGCCCTCGTCTCCGGGAATCCCGTGGAGCGACACCGGCCTCGCCGACGAGGACGAGGAGGAGTTTGCGGTCTTGACGGGCCCGGTCGGCACGCCGGGCCGGGAGGACCCGGCAGATCCTGGGCGCTATGTGGACCCGGCCCTCTTGACGCGGGGGAAGGACCCGGCGGAGTCGGCGGGCTTCCTGGAGGAGGAGCAGGAGGAGGAGTCGGTATCGCGCGGCGTGCCGGTGGGCCACAAGGAACAGGGCAACGCGGGCTTGGGGGCGGCCGGGGATACTCCGAGCGGTGGACGTGCCGGTGGGACGGGTGCCTTCCCAGAGCTTGTGGTTCCCGGCGGCTCAGCGGGCCCGGCTGCGGCCCCGTCGTCACCGCACACTCAGCACAATCCTGCCCATCCTGCCCATCCTGCCCATCCTGCCAGTGATGACACCCAGGACGATGCTGCCAGCGCCACTGATGACAGTGATGTGGAGATGTCGGATGCGGCGGGTGTGGTCGGGGCGTCGGGTGACGGGACTGACAGTGATGTGGAGATGCCGGAGGTTCCGGCCGGCGAGGGCTCCGCGGTTTCTGTCGTGTCGGGTGGCCAGGCGGCGGGTGCCGAGTGGTGGGCACCGGAGCTGCCCTCCAGGGCCGCACGCAGCCACCTGCGACAGCGCGTGGGCTGGACACAGGAACAGGTGGCCACGTTCCTCCGCGTGACGGCGGACGAGGTGGGGCAGTGGGAGAGCGAGGGCGGCTCCGAGCCCGGCACCGCGGTCGCCGAGGCGTATGCATGGCTGCTGCAGGGCTTCGACACCGCTCCCGCTGTGGGGTTGCAGCCTGCAGCCGGCCAGCAGGCACCGGAGCTGCCCTCCAGCAGGGCCGCACGCAGCCACCTGCGACAGCGCGTGGGCTGGACACGGGAAGAGGTGGCCACGTTCCTCCGCGTGACGGCGGACGAGGTGTGGCGGTGGGAGAGCGAGGGCGGCTCCGAGCCCGGCACCGCGGTCGCCGAGGCGTATGCGTGGCTGCTGCACGCCTTCGCGAACGCTCCCGCTGTGCCGCCGCTGCCCTCCGCGGCCGAACGTGCGGGCCTGCGGGAGAAGGCGGGCTGGACCCCGCAGGAGATGGCCGCTTACCTCTCAGTGACGGACAAGACGGCTAAGAGCTGGGAGAGCGGTCGAGCTACCCCGGCCGGGCGCGCGGGCCGGGCGTATGCGTGGCTGCTGCACGGCTTCGACACCGCTCCCCCTGTGCCGCAGCTGCCCGCCCCGGCCCAACGTGTGAACCTGCGGAAGAAGGCGGACTGGACCCGGCAGGAGATGGCCGCTCACCTCTCGGTGACGATAGCCAGCGTTCAGAACTGGGAGAACAGTGGAGCTACTCCGGCCGTCGGCCGCGCGGGCCGGGCGTATGCGCGGCTGCTGCACGCCTTCGACACCGCTCCCCCTGTGCCGCAGCTGCCCGCCCCGGCCGAACGTGCGGGCCTGCGGAAGAAGGCGGACTGGACACAGTCAGAGATGGCCGCTCACCTCTCAGTGACGAGAGTCAGCGTTGAGAAATGGGAGAGCGGTCGAAGGACCCCGGCCGGCCGCGCGGGCCGGGCGTATGCGTGGCTGCTGCACGCCTTCGACACCGCTCCCCCTGCGCCGCAGCTGCCCGCCCCGGCCGAACGTGCGGGCCTGCGGGAGCAGGCGGGCTGGACCCTGCAGGCGGTCGCCGCTCACCTCTCGGTGACGGACACGGCGGTTAGGAACTGGGAGAACGGTCGAGCTACCCCGGCCGTCGGCCGCGCGCGCCGGGAGTATGCGCGGCTGCTGCACGCCTTCGCGAACGCTCCCGCTGCGCCGCCGCTGCCCCGTGGCGGGGAGGCTGCGGCCGGGCCGGACGACAATAGGCAGGCGCCGACTCCCGCGGGCGGGAACGCCGGACCACAGGCGGCCGGGGATACTCCGAGCGGTGGACGTGCCGGTGGGACGGGTGCCTTCCCAGAGCTGGTTCCCGGCGGCTCAGCGGGCCCGGCTGCGGCCCCGTCGTCACCGCACACTCAGCACAATCCTGCCCATCCTGCCCATCCTGCCAGTGATGACACCCAGGACGATGCTGCCAGCGCCACTGATGACAGTGATGACAGTGATGTGGAGATGCCGGAGGTTCCGGCCGGCGAGGGCTCCGCGGTTTCTGTCGTGTCGGGTGGCCAGGCGGCGGGTGCTGAGTGGTGGGCACCGGAGCTGCCCTCCAGCAGGGCCGCACGCAGCCACCTGCGACGGCGCGTGGGCTGGACACAGGAAGAGGTGGCCACGTTCCTCGGCGTGACGGCGGACGAGGTGGGGCAGTGGGAGAGCGAGGGCGGCTCCGAGCCCGGCACCGCGGTCGCCGAGGCGTATGCGTGGCTGCTGCAGGGCTTCGACACCGCTCCCGCTGTGGGGTTGCAGCCTGCAGCCGGCCAGCAGGCACCGGAGCTGCCCTCCAGCAGGGCCGCACGCAGCCACCTGCGACAGCGCGTGGGCTGGACACAGGAAGAGGTGGCCACGTTCCTCCGCGTGACGAGGGGCCAGGTGTGGCAGTGGGAGAGCGAGGGCGGCTCCGAGCCCGGCACCGCGGTCGCCGAGGCGTATGCGTGGCTGCTGCACGCCTTCGACACCGCTCCCCCTGTGCCGCAGCTGCCCGCCCCGGCCCAACGTGTGAACCTGCGGAAGAAGGCGGGCTGGACCCTGCAGGAGATGGCCGCTTACCTCTCAGTGACGGACAAGAGGGTTGGGAACTGGGAGAACAGTGGAGCTACTCCGGCCGTCGGCCGCGTGGGCCGGGCGTATGCGTGGCTGCTGCACGGCTTCGACACCGCTCCCCCTGTGCCGCCGCTGCCCGCCCCGGCCGAACGTGTGAACCTGCGGAAGAAGGCGGGCTGGACCCGGCAGGAGATGGCCGCTTACCTCTCGGTGACGGACAAGAGGGTTGGGAACTGGGAGAGCAGTGGAGCTACCCCGGCCGGCCGCGTGGGCCGGGCGTATGCGCGGCTGCTGCACGCCTTCGACACCGCTCCCCCTGTGCCGCAGCTGCCCCGTGGCGGGGAGGCTGCGGCCGGGCCGGACGACAATAGGCAGGCGCCGGCAGACCAGCAACCCACCCGGACCAGGACCGGGACCGGGACACTGCCCGCCCCGCACACCGGCGACAGGCAGCCCAAGCCGCCGAGCACAGGCCGGAACGCCCCGGCAGATGAGGATGCCTTGGGTGGGCCGGCGTCGTTCCCCACCCCGCTGGCGGAGCCGGGCGGTCCACAACCAGGACCGGCGGAATCCGTCGTCGTGACAGGAGACGGAAGTAACCTCGCCCTCGCCCTGGCCCAGGCCCTAGGTCAGCAATCGGTATCAGAACGGCCGGCGCAGGTAGCGTCCCGCGGTGTTCCCTGGCCCTTCGATGGGGAAGACCGCGCGGCAGGATTTGCGGCGTGGCTGGATGGGCGGTTGACGGAGGAAGGCGCTCAGTTGATTAACCAGATGGGGCTGCTAGACAACCTGAGCCCTGCGTCTTCGATGAGCTTCGAGGCGGCGGGTATCACGCTGACTCCCGGGCAGCAGGTTCGGGTCGCGCTCGCCGGCGGCACGATCAGCGCGGATCAGCTCGGCTTGGGACAGCTGCAGCGGCTGCGTCTGCTTCTGAGCGGGTCAGGATCCCCAGGGGCCACGCTGGCCAGGGCCGTGCTGGCGGCCCGGGCAGTCGGTGTCGGCATCGTCGTCACCGGGACGGACGGGTCGGTCCGCCGGTTCGCTGAGGAGGAGGCGCCGGTCATCCACCTCCGATCCGACGGATGGCATCAGCCCTCGGCCGCCCCGGGACCTCGGAGGGCCAGGAGTGACGGACGGCCGAGTGAGTTCCTGCAACCCGAGAGCTGATCACAGATCTCGGTACAAGCGAAGCTGGGCCTTGCCACTGCCTGCGGAGCGTTCCAACGGGATAACAGCAGTCCCGTACGATCCCCTACCCGGCATGTCGGACACACGGCTACCGGCAACTGGACGGCGAAAGGTGAAGACAACGTGAGTAAGGAACCGTTGTCCCATCGCTTACCAGGACGGTTGTGGTCGAACGTCGGTGTTGAGCGGGTGATCTTCGCGGGGTGGCGCATGAAGGCAGGGCCTCCAGTGCAGCACAAAGGTTGCTGACACTGATGGTCGGGTCGCCCGGGGGATCGCACCCCCGGGCTCCCACAGAACCGTGCATAACAGTCTCCCGTTACACGGCTCTTGTCCTCCTGATCACCGAAAACAGTGGTGCCCATGCCGCGGCCCTCGCGGGCGAGGGGTCAGCACACCTCGGCCGCCGGTGATCCATCTGGCTCGTCCGCGGCGAGCTCCGTCAGCGCCGTGACTGGGGTGCGATGTCGTACGCGGGCGCCACCGCCGGCTGCCTGAGGGCGGCTGCCAGTTGGGCCCAGGTCGTGTCGTAGGGCTCGCTCACCTGGGTGCCAGTCTGCGCCGCGACCACGCACGCGTACCGGTCAACGAGACGCTGGCCGTGGCGGCGGCGCAGAACGCCGGCGACCGTCATCGGGGCGGCGCTGCCGTCGGGTTGTCAATGGCCACTCAGTTCTCCTCGGAGGCGGCCAGCAATTCTCCCCCAACCGTGGTCGGGTGTGTCCAGCGGATCCACGTCGCTCGGGTCGACGCTCTGATCCGCGCCAGGGCCACTGGAGCCGGTGAAGGCCGGCTTCGTTCCAGAGCCGTTGGCTCCGGCTCCGGCTCCGGCTCCGGCTCCGGCTCCGGCTCCGGCTCCGGCTCCGGCTCCGGCCACCAACGGGTTGGGTTGCCCAAGGGTGTGGGGCACATCGGGCGTGACATCGGTTGTGACCTCGTCGGCCGTGTGCGAGGTGCTGGACGTCACCTGCCATTGCCATTGGGCATCGACCCGCCCACCGGCCGCATCGGCTCGATCTCTAGAGCCTTTTCTCCCAGCGTGAACTGGGCCTTCGACATCTGGCTGATCAGGTCGCGGGCCTCCGCGACGAGCTGTTCGTAACGAGTTCGAGTGACGTTGCCGATCCGGTCTGACACGATGATCACCGCCCTCACCCCGGGCCGGATCAACCACCCCGTGGCGGCTGAATGAGCAGTTCCAGCCCAGGCCGGCTTCCACGGTGACGCGGACCCGATGTGACGGGGCAGAGCGTGAGCCGGGGGCGCTCGAAGCGCCCATCACTAGCCGCCGAGCACCGTGCAAAACGGCTGTGACCTGTGATGCCGTGCCGTTCGCCTACGGCGTTTCCGTAACACCGTTCCGCGACGCCGCCCTCTGACGGCAGGCCCGCACCCGGCACCGCGACGAACAGTAGACCGCCGACCGCGACCGCTCGACCCCCACCGTCCACGACCTGCCACAAACCGGACACTCGGCATGGTCGCCACGCTGCATCAACGCGACCCGATGCCGGGCCCGCTGAAGCCTCCGCCACCGCCTCGACCTGCACCGACCCGAGCAGAACACCGCCTCCGCCGCCATCGAGGGCGGAAGCGGATCACCACACTCCCGGCAGTACCGCCGGCCCACCCCGCCAGACGCCATAACCCAGATCATCCAGCCGTTCACGACTCACGGCCAGCGTTCAAAATCACCCACTCAGAGGTCGTTTTCATCTGTAGTGCGGTGGTATCTCCGCAATTACACCCGCTGAGGTGTTGGTGCGGGTGAAGCTGGCAGGTTGGCCGTGCTTGCCGAGGCGGATGGTGTGACATCTGGGGCGGGAGTCGGCTTGCGCCTGTCTCATTCCGGGACGCCCGGATCGGGTCTGTGCTTCAGTGAGGCAGGACTCACGCCTGGGCGCACGCCCCCGACCGGCGGTACGTCCAGGTCATGACCGATCGTCGTGCGTATCCGAGTGATCTGTCCGATGCCCGCTGGGAGTTGATCGAGCCGGTGCTGTCCGCGTGGCGCTACGAGCGTCGCGGCCGGGCCCTGGGTTTCGGCCGGCCGCCCGAGCATGATCTGCGCGAGATCATGAACGCGATCCTGTACGTGGACCGCACCGGGGTGCAGTGGCGCTACCTGCCGCATGATTTCCCGAACTGGAACACGGTCTACGGCTATTTTGCCAAGTGGCAGTCCGATGGCATCTTTGCCCAGCTCAACGGCCTGCTGCGTGAGTTGGTGCGACAGCAGGAGGGCCGGAACGCGAAGCCGTCGGCGTGCGTGATCGACGCACAGAGCGTCAAGACCTCCACCAGTGTCCCCGCCGCGAGTCAGGGCACGGACAACGCCAAGAAGATCGTCGGCCGGAAGCGGAGCATCGTGACCGACACGCTCGGCCTGCTCCTCGCAGTGCTGGTCACTGCGGCCGGCGTGCAGGACTCGGTGGCCGGCACCCAGCTGCTCGACCAGGTCGCCGCCGACCATCCCGGCCTCCGCAAGGTGTGGGTCGACGGCGGCTACCGCAAGCACTTCGTCGAGCACGCCGCCACCCTCGGCATCGACATGGAAATCTCCGCCCGCACCCCCGGGACCAGGGGGTTCACCCCGATACCGAAACGGTGGGCGGTCGAGCGGACCTAGTGCGCCACGAGGCGCTCTGTTTGTATCCCCGGCTCAGCCGGGAGGAACTCGGAAGGAGGTTCCTGGGCCCGATGACTTACCTGGATCCGAAAGGCGAAGGGGACAAAAGCATGTCAGAAAACCAGTGACCGGGCTCAGTTGTCGGAGACGGTGTGCTGGGTGGCCCGCGCGATATGGCGAAGACTGGATTGTTTGAAGCCCAATCTCCAGAAGATGCAAGTTCCCATCCGCCGGAAAGACATCTGAAACCGGTGCCGTGCTCTGCTCTGGCTTCGATTGTGTGGCCGGAGCAACTTCCGGAGCACGGAGCGATGTTCAGCGAGGACATTCAAGGAGATGAGTGGGACGCCTGTGTCGCGCTAGAACGTACAGACAGAGACGAACGTGGGATCGCCTACGGGACGCGAGTCCTATGGCGACGGAGGCCCCGTAGTAGTCGCCGGAGTCACGCCCGGCCAGGGAGGACGGGAAAGCCGTTCACAGGGCGAAGGGGGCCAGGTGATTCGGACACTCGAATCCGGGAGGTATGCGGAATGCAAAGCGCCAAAACGGTGCTGGGTGTCCTGCGTGAACGCGGCAGGCGCGGCCTGCCGTGCAATGAACTGTATAGGCAACTGTTCAACCCGCAGTTGTATCTGCTGGCCTACGGGCGCATTTACGCCAACCACGGCGCGATGACGCCCGGGGTCACGTCGGAAACCGTGGACGGTATGTCACAGCGGAAGATCGGCCGGATCATTGAAGCGATGCGTCACGAGCGTTACCGCTTCAAGCCGGTCCGACGCATCCATATCCCGAAGAAGAACGGGAAGACGCGCCCGCTGGGGCTGCCGACCTGGTCGGACAAGCTCGTTGGAGAAGTGGTCCGCCTGTTATTAGAGGCGTACTACGAGCCAACGTTCTCCGACCGCTCACATGGATTTCGTCCCCGCCGAGGCTGCCACACCGCGTTGCGGGAGGTGGACCACACCTGGACCGGGACATCCTGGTTCATCGAAGGGGACATCGCCGACTGCTTCGGCAGCCTGGACCACCAGGTCCTGCTGTCGATCCTCGGCGAAAAGATCCATGACCAGCGGTTTCTACGGCTGGTGCGCAACATGCTGACAGCCGGATACCTGGAGGACTGGAGATGGGGCACCACGCTCTCCGGAGCGCCGCAAGGCGGAGTGGCCTCCCCAATCCTGTCCAACATCTACCTGCACAAGTTGGATGAGTTTGTAGAAACGGTTCTGATTCCGGAGTACACCCGAGGAGACCGCCGGGCCCGAAACCCGGCTTACCTGGAGTTGCAGAATCTGCTGGCGAAAGCCCGCCGGCGCGGCGATCGGGCCCAGGCCCGTGCGTTGCGTCAGCGGATGGTCAGCCTGCCGAGCGCGGATCCCAATGATCCGGCATATCGCAGGCTGCGCTACATACGCTACGCGGACGATCACCTCCTCGGTTTCACCGGACCGAAAGCCGAGGCCGAGCAGATCAAACAACGCCTGGCCCAGTTCCTGCGTGACAAACTCAAGCTGGAACTGTCCCAGGAAAAGACGCTGATCACCCATGCCCGCACCCGGGCAGCTAGGTTTCTCGGCTATGAGATCACGACCCAGCACAACGACACGAAGAAAACCGGCCGTTACCGTCGGGTCAACGGTCAGATAGCACTCCGTGTTCCACGGGACGTGATCAAAGCCAAGTGCGCCCCCTATATCGCCCGCGGGAAACCCGCGAAGAAGACGGCCCTGACCAACAGCAGCGATCACGCGATCGTGGCGACCTTCGGGACCATCTACCGGGGCGTCGTCCAGTACTACCTGCTCGCCGGAGACGTCTTCCGGCTGCACCGGCTGCAATGGGTCATGGAGACCTCCATGCTCAAAACTCTCGCAGCCAAGCACCGTTCGTCAGTGTCGAAGATGGCCGCCAAGCACAAGACCAGAATCGACACCCCCAACGGGCCCCGAGTGTGCTTCGAGGCCCGTATCGAGCGGAAGAACAGGAAACCACTGGTGGCACGGTTCGGCGGGATTCCCCTCCAACGGCAGCGGGCGGCAGAACTCGCCGATCGCGAGCCGGTACGGGTGGACTATCCGCAGAAGGAACTCATCGCGAGACTCCTCGCGGACACCTGCGAGATCTGCGGAAGCAAGGGCAACGTGCAAGTGCACCACGTCCGCGCTCTCGCCGACCTCGCACATTCCGGATGGCAGCCTTCCGACTGGGCGCGCGTCATGCTCCACCGGCGACGCAAAACCGTCGTGGCCTGCGACACCTGCCACGACCGTATCCACTCAGAACGGCCAGCCAGACCACTCACGCAGTAGTCACTGGAGAGCCGGATGACCGGGAAACCGTCATGTCCGGTTCGGCGGGAGGCCGCGCGGAACAGGACTCGCCCCCACGGCAAGCACCTCGCCGCGCGGCCGACCCAACCGGTTGGCTGATGCTGCACCGCCGCCTGGCCCGCGACTACGAAACCCTCCCGGCCCGCTCCGAAGCGATGATCCACCTCGCCATGACCGACCTCATGACCCGCCGCCTCACCGGCGAGAACACCATCTCCTGGCACGACCCGACAACTACCAATGAATCACCTGGACCGGGATAAAACACCGGGAGAAAACGACCTCTTAGTACTCCAGTGCGGTTTCGTGATCTATCCCGTGGGTTCGTCGGCGGATCGTCGTCGGTAGTGGCTGCGACGGGCTGTGGCCTGGTGCTTTCGGCGCCAGTTGGACCAGTGCAGCAGCCTGGCCGCGGACACGGCTGGTGGGTGGAAGGCGGCGAGTAGGTGGCGGATCTCCGAAACGGTCAGCGTGATCGGTTCGCGGCTGCGGGTGGGGTGGTGCGGATCGGCGGCCCGGTCCGGGGCCGCACTGGCGGCGACGACGCTCAGGAAGGCCAGGGCAAGCATGGCGAGCGTGATGTGCCGGTGCCATGAGGTCCAGTGCCTGACCTGGTAGTGGTCGAGTCCGACCTGGCCCTTGGCTGCCTGGAAGCACTCCTCGACGCTCCAGCGGACACCGGCGACGCGGATCAGCTCCGCCAGGGGCACCTCGGTGGGTGACCAGCACAGGTAGAAGGCGAGTTCACCGGTGGTCCGGTTGCGGCGGATGAGTAGGTGGCGGTGGCTGTCGCTGCCGATGTGGATCCAGGCCCAGTCGTAGTAGCGCGGGCCCTTCGCGCCCCTCCCGGCGCTCTGGCGGTGCCAGGAGGTGGCGGGCAGGCTGCCGGCGACGGTGTCCGCGCGGACGGGGGTGCGGCCGTGGTTGATCCGCACCCTGGCCGAGCAGGCGACTGCCAGGACGTAGCCGATACCGCGCTCTTCGAGGCGGGCTCGCAGGTGCGGGTCCTGGCCGTAGGCTTCGTCGCCGGTCACCCAGGAAGCGGTGAGCCCCGCGTCCAGCGCGTCGGCGATCATCTCCCCGGCCAAGCGGGGCTTGGTCGCGAACTGCACCTCCTTGGGTATCCCGGCCGCGTGACGGCGGTCGCGATCGGTGCACCAGGAATGCTCGGGCAGGTAGAGCCGACGGTCGATCAGGGCCCGTCCCCGGCTGGTGGCGTAGGCGAGGAACACGCCGACCCGGGAGTTCTCGATGCGTCCCGCGGTGCCGGTGTACTGCCGTTGCACGCCCGCCGAGGCTCGGCCCTTCTTCACAAAGCCCGTCTCGTCCACGATCAGCACCGCGTCGTCGGTGCCGAGGTGGTCGGCGACGTAGGCGCGCAGGTCGTCACGGACAGCGTCGGCGTCCCAGCGCGCGTAGCGCAGCAGGCGCTGCATCGGTCCGGGCCGGGCGAGACCGGCCTGCTCGGCCAGCTGCCAGCAGTTCTTGCGCTCGACGTTCGACAGCAGCCCGAGCAGATAGGCACGGGCGGCGGTCCGCGGCTCAACTCGGCCGAATCGTCCCGCGATCCGGGCCATGGCCTGGTCGAACATCGTCCGCCAGCGGGCAGGGTCTACGCTATGGCCTGCGGCCACCGCACGATCTTCAGGAGTCCACACAACCCCCGATGATCACGCGGTGGCCGTACGCGTTACCAGCCGGGTCCACCAGCAAGATCGCGAAACCAGACTGGAGTACTAGGAGCGTGGATCAGTAACGGTGACTGAGCACGCCGGCTGGCCGCTGAGCGCCGTAGTTGGCCATTTCGGCGCTCAGCGGCCAAGAGCACCTGTTCAGTCGAGGACCGCGGTGGCTTCGATCTCGACCAGATGGTCGGGGACATCCAGTGCCGCAACGCCTATCAGCGTGGCCGGCGGGGCCGGGGTGATCCCCAGCTCCGCGGCTGCCCGGGAGATCCCTTCCAGGAGCGGGGGCAACTTGTCGGGGGTCCAGTCGACGACGTAGAAGGTCAGCTTCGCCACGTCGTCGAAGGAGCCACCGACCTCGGCCAGGGCGGTGCCGACGTTGAGATAGCTCTGCTCCACCTGGGCGGCGAGGTCTCCTTCGCCGATCGTGACTCCCTCGGCGTCCCAGGCGACCTGCCCGGTGATACTGACTTCGGCTCGTCAGGGTGACGTTGGGGTGTCGGGGGTCAGGCCGGTGCCGGCTATGAAGCCGTCGAGGGTGTCGGGCCGGTACTGAAGTCGTTTGAGCCGGTTGCGGACGAGGGCCTCAAGCCGGTCGAGGGCGACGACGGCGAGGTTGGACAGGCTGCGCTTGACGTGCGCCCATACCCACTCCACGGGGCTGAGGTCGGGCGAGTATGCGGGGAGCAGGAACACCGTCAGCCATGTGCGCTCGGCGATCAGCTCACGCATGGCGTGGGAGACGTGGGTGTTCAGGCGGTCCCAGACCAGCACGATCGGCGCTTTGAGGAGCTGGTGGGTGCTGTCGATCAGTGTGATGAAGTCGCGCTCGCCCATGCTGCGGCGCTTGCCTTTGCCACCGGGGTGGGTGCGCAGGCGGTGGCACAGTCGGGTGCGGGAGCCGGGCCGCATGGCGATCAGTCCTGCTACGGACAGCCGGCCCGAGCGTCGTCCGCTCACCGTCACCTGCGGAGTCACTCCGCGTCGGCCCCAGGTGCGTCCATTGGGCAGCCGGCGGGTGAAGCCTGCCTCGTCCTCGAAGCATGTCCCGCGTCAAGTTTTTGGCTCAGTGATCTCGGTTTGAAAGTTGGGGATGCAGGCTCGGGTCGTTGTAGACCTCGATCGGCCGGTGGCCGGACAGGGCCTCGTGGGGTCGGTTGTGGTTGAACACATGCCGGTAGTGCTCGGCCTCCGGGGGCGAGCATGGTGAGGTCCTCGATCTCCAGGCGGTAGAGGTGCTCGTACTTCAGCGAGCCGAAGGCGCGCTCGCGTACGACGTTCTGGCCGGGGCTCTTGGCCCGGGTGCGGATGTGCAGCAACTCGGGGCGGGTAGCGATGAAGCGGGCGAACGCGGCGCCCTTGAAGGCTCCGCCATTGTCGGTGACCAGCTTGATGCGCCGGTTTTTGCCGGTGTCGGGACCGGCGGGCAGCAGCTCGGCCAGCGGACGTCCGCCGAGACGTTCGGCCTCCGCGATCGCGAGCTTCACCGCCTCGATCGCGTCGGCGCCGGTGCACGAGGGGCTGATGTGCCAGCCGTGCTCGTACTTGGTGAAGTAGTCCGTCACCCCGGCCAGCCGCCAGATCCCGCCTCCGGACGTCTCGTATTCGGAGAAGTCCAGTTGCCATACTTCGTTCGGGCTCGTCGGCGGCTGGGCGAAGGCGGCCTTGCGGGCCTTGGCCAGCTCGCGGCGTATTCCCTGGTAGTCGACCGGCTGGAGTAAATCCCTTCTGCGCAGAGCCCGTTCGATGGAGGACGCAGACACGTCGTGGCCGTCGGCTCGCATCATCCAGTGGATCTTGCGGTGGCCCCAGGCCGGCCAGTCCGCGGCGTACTTCGCGGCGATCGGCTCGAGCTGGTCGACCACCGGCGCCGGCCACGGGCCCTTGACCACACTCTGGCCACGGCGGGCGCGGGCCTGCCAGCGGGTGCAGGTGCGGCGCGGGATGCCGACAAGCTCGCAGAACCTCGAGGTCGGCATCGCCGCTTCGGTGCGGATCACCTCGAGGTCCTCGAAGGGGCCAGGCGGCCCTCAGCGGACTTCTTCCACACCCGCAGCTCGACATGGGCCTCACCAAGCGCGGCCTTGAGGTCCTCGATCTGCTCCTCGAGCATCGCCTCCCGGCTGGAGGCCTGCTTCGATGTTCCGGCCGTCAGGCCAGCCTTCCCGGACTCCAGGAACTGGTCCCGCCACTTGGCCACCGACGTCTGCGACGCCTTGTTCCGGCGGGCCGCCTCAGCGACGGTCATCTCACCAGCCAGGACCGACAGCACGATCCGTATCTTGTCCTCCACCGGGAACTGCGGCGGACGGCTCATCAGGCTCTCCTTCAGCTCGTCAGGGCTCAACAAACCCCTGTGCCAGAAAGTCTGACGCGCGACAAGCAGATGTATCCACCCGAGGCCGCCCGGGCTCTTTTACCTCGGCCCAGGTCGCCTCCTTCCACGCGGTGACGGCCTGCTCGTCGCGCTCGGCGACCCGCCGCGCGGGGACCTGCGGGCTGAAGCCGAGCCGGTGCATCAACCGGGTGGCGCCCGAGACGCTGTAGGAGACGTGGAACTTCCTGCCGATCAGTGTGGCCACTCTCGCGGCGGTCCACACCTGGTCCTCCACCCAGCCGTGCGCGGCAGGTCCCCCATCGAGGTACGCAGCCAGCTTCTCCAGGCAACGCGGGGACAGACGGCATCGCGATCCGCTCGGGCCACGGGAGGCCAAAGCCTGCACGCCGCCGTCCCGCCACAGCTGGTGCCACTGGTAGGCCGACTTCGGGCTCACCCGCAGTTGCCGTGCGACGTCCGGCGGCTTGATGTTCTGCTCGAACAGCTCGGCCGCCTACATCCGTACCGTCTCCCGGCGCTGACGTCCCGCAGGAGTCAGCCCACCCCCATCCGCATACCTCACACACCACGGGATACAGACAACACGCCCTGCTGATCAGGCACTTCGATAAAGATCACCCTAACGAGCCGAATTCAGTAATTGTCCCGGGTGCCGCCGGGAGGTGAGGTGGGACCGATGCCAAGGACCGACCGTCACGATGTGTCGGTGGTTGTCCGGGTGAGGCTCGGCGTTCCTGAGGCACTCGCTGCCGCTCGCGCAGAGCAGAGGCGGTACGGGAGGATCGTGGTGTCCCGTCCGGAGTGGAGCACTGAGGGGCTTTCCTCTCGTGAGGCGGATCAGGTACGTGGGCGGCTTCGAATGGAGAAGGCTCGGCTTCGTCATGCCGGGTGGCTGTTGGACAACAATGATCTGCTCGCGGATGTAGGGATCCGCTGGGAGATGCGGGGCCGGGGGTGGGACCGGCGCTGGCGGCCGGCACCGCCACACGCGGCAGGCCGCGGCAGGTGGCCGGGATCGGGCCAAAAGGGTGGCTACGCAGGGAAAGTCCCACTGCACCTGCGATCTTCTCTGATCCGGCAGGTGCGCGCCGCGTGCTGGTGGACATCTGCTCCCGCCATGGAACGGCTGCGGGAACTGGCTGACGCCGAGGAAGCTGTACCCCAGCGCACCATCGATGAGCTTCAGGCAGAAGTGACGACCGTCGGCGACATTTACCGGGACGGCCTGGACGCGAGCATCAAGCTCGCTGGCGACCTGGCGGTCGAGCAGATCGCGTTCGAAGCTGCTCGCGTCTACTTCGCCCGTGTCGGGCATCTGCGCGTCCCGGTTGGCCATGTGGAAGAGCTCAAGGTCATCAAGAAGGACGTGCCGCTGGGTGCCCAATTGAAGATCTGGCGGAAGGCGTACCGAGAGGACACAGCCAACCCCGATCGAGCTCCCCGGCTTCACCCCTTCCTCTCCGAGGAGCTCGCCGCCATGGACCACGCGTGGATGGGCCGCATCCGAAAGCCAAGGGCTCGCCAGGCCTGACCGCTGGCCCCGTCTCTTCCTGCCGACCAGCGTCTCCTCGGAGCCACAGCGAGTGGCCACCGTCGTCTGGCCTGGTGGATCCGGCAGGAGCATCTGGCCAAGGACTGACGAAGAGCCCGGGTGCCCGGGGCGGCAGGGCGCACGGAGAGTGACCGTCACGGAGTACGGAGAGTAGCCGTTACATATTTCCGCACCGCCTTGAAGGGCGTTACATAAGTGGGTACACAACAAGCGCATGGGAGGTCTCGCCAGGCCGGGACGGCGGATGCGTCCTCGCTGACTGCACTGAGGCCGTGGTCGTCCGCGGCTTTCCTGAGACGGCGCTGTGGTACCGCTGGTACCGTGGGTGCCATGTCGGATGCCAAAACAGCGATGAACCTGCGCTTTCCCGACCCTGCGCAGCGGGCCGCCATCGCGGCAGCGGCCAAGCAGGCGGGGGTCAGCATGCAGGAGTACATCCTCTCTGCCGCCTACGACCGTGCGACCGCCGTGGAGCGGAAGTTCCTGGACGGTTTCAAGGCGTCCATGGACCGTAGCGGCGCGGCTTTCGCCGCCGAGCCCGGCCTGGACCCCAGCGTCGAGCAGCGGGCGGCCGAGCAGGAAGCGCGTCGAGAACTCGAGCAGCACCAGGAGCGAGGCCACGCCGCGTGACCCAGCCTGAACCGCTCCACCCGCTCGACGTCACGTTCCTGCTGCACGCCGCCGAGCTGCTCGACGGCGATCCGCAGGTCGACGACTATGGACCGCTGTACGCCGCGGTCGCCCGGGTCAACGCCAGGGCGATGGAACGCGACATCTACGGCTCCCTGTATCTCAAGGCCGGTGCGCTGCTGCAGACCCTGGCGAAACTGCCGTGCTTGGAACATTCCAACTCGGCCTTCGCCTGGCACGCGACTGAGGCCTACCTGATCCTCAACGCGCGCGAACTCGACTACGCGCCCAAGGCGGCCGTCGCGCTCGTGCAGGACGCGGCTTCTGGAGCGATCAGCGTCGCCCGGATCGCCCGCCAGCTGCGCGACTGGACCATCGCCTGATCCGTGAGGTGCAGTACCGGGGAGTCGTCGTGGCCCCGGCGCCCGGACCGCATCAGCCACACGGCCGGATCGCCCGCGCAGCACGCGTGCTCCAGTGAGGCAGTGATCAACCGCCCTCGCCGCAGCGGCGCAGGCAGGCAGGGCAGGCAGAAGGCGCGTCTGCCCTGCCCTTCGCCTGGCACGCACGGTTTACTAGGACCATGGTTCAGCAGTCGTCTCCTGATGCCACGCCCTCCGTCGCTGACGTGTTGCATGAGCGGTACGTGGGGCGCCTTCCCGGCACCCTGGAGGAGCTCGATGGGCCGGAGCACGGGCCGGTCGAGCTGCCGCTCCACATCGTCTGGTCGGGCCTGCGTACTTACGACCTTGACCGGCCCCGGCAGTGCATGGGCCTGTACCGGACGGTGCTCGCGGAAGGGCAGCGCGAGGACATCACCCGCTTCCTGAACCGCGATCTTCTGCTCTCGCAGTGGCCCTTGATGAGGACCATGATCAGCAGGCACGTTCGCGAGGCGTGGGAGGCCGCGTTCCCCGAGCTTGCACACCGGGCGTCTGCCGCCGCGTGAGAATCACTGAACTCCATCGTCGGCTGCTGGCAGACGTCCTCGCGATCGGCACCCCGTACCCGCTGGTGATCACCGGTGGCTACGCCGCCCAGGCGCACGGGCTGGTCGACCGGCTCAGCCAGGACATCGACGTCGCCACCGAGAATCCGTCCCCCATGTCCGCCATCGTTGACGAGCTGGTGCTCGGCCTGGTTGAGCGCGGGTGGCAGGTCAGCACCATCAGTGTGGACCCGCTGGCCGCTCGCCTGATGGTGACCAGCGCTGACACCGGGGAGCAGTGCGAGGTCGACGTCCTCAAGGAAAACCTGTGGTCGCGGCCGGCCCTCACTCCGTACGGCCCCGTCCTCGGCCTCGACGACGTGATCGGCACCAAGGTCCGGGCGCTGGCGGACCGCGCGGCGCCCCGCGACTTCGTCGACGTCCGGGCAGCGGCCGGCGATCACACGATCGCGGATCTGGAGATGCTGGGGAAGCGGCACGGCCGCGGCCAGTTCCGCCTGGACGATCTCCGCGACCGTCTCGGGACCTCTCAGTGGATCGACGATGCCGAATTCGAGGCGTACGGCCTGTCTGCAGACCAGATCGCAGAGCTGCGGCAGTGGGCCCAGGAATGGGTCAGCGACCTCGAGCAGCGGCTGAACACGGGCATGGACGACGACCACGACGCGTGACGGGGACCGGCGGCTACGGGGCGTGGCGGTTTTGCAGCCCGCGTGGCGAAAAGCCGCGTCCCATAGCTGGCGGTCGGCGTGAGAATGGCATGGCCTTTCGTCACTCATGGGGACGCCGGACGCCGCCGACGGGCCCAGGGGAAGCGAGGGGAGGGCCGCACGGGAACTCGGCCGTTGGCCGGCGGTGGGGTGGTCAGCTTGCTGTCCGGCTCCGGCTGTTCGGGCCACCGCGTGAGCGCATGGTGGTGCCGGCCTCGGTGAGCAGGCGGTGGACGAAGCCGTAGGACCTGTTACAGCCCTGGGCGAGGGTCCGGATCGAGGCGCCCTTGTCGTACGCCTTCTTCAGCTCGGCCCCGATCTTCTGTCGGGCCGGCCCTTTGATGTGAACGCGAATTCCCAGCATGTCGGCTTCATTCAGGCTCGTGAACGACTGCGGACGGCGCTGCGGTGGGCCGGGCTCGGCGTATCGGGCGGCTCACCGGCGGGCGGCGGCGTCGACGTCGCCAGCGTTGATCAGCGCCGTCCTCAGCTCCTGCACCCCGCAGGGGCGTTCGTCCTGGGGCAGGGCGGTGGCGGCGTCCAGCAGGGCGCGGGCGTGCCGTCGTACGGCCGTCTCCCGCCATGTCCCAGGCGCCTGGGTGACCAGCACCGCGGCCAGCAGCAGGGCGTCGGCACGGCCGGGGTGGGCTACGGCGCGTTCGGCGACGAGGTCGGCGTCGGTCAGGGTCGGGGAGTGCTCGGCGCTCGCCCGCATCAGCTCAAGCCACACCATCTCCTCCACGGCCGCGTCCGCGAAGGCGCCCGCACCAACGAGTGCACCCTGCGGCAGGTCGGCCGCGAGCGCGGCCCGCCACAGGTCCACGGCCGCTCCCACCCGCGCATGCTCGGCCGGCGGGAACGGGCCGTCGGCGCCGGTGCGCGGCGTGCGGGCGGCGATGGCCTCCAGCAGGCGGGAGACCGCGGCAACGCCGTCGCCGGTGCCGTCCGCCAACTCGGTCCACCAGGCGGCGGGATGGTCCAGGAGGGCGGGGTCGTCCAGGAGGGCGTGCGCGAGGTGCTCGGCGGCGCCGGGCACCTCGGCGCGCAGCGCGGCGAGGAGCTCGGCGCGTCCCAGGGCGGCGAGCAGCTGCCCGTCGGGGCCTGACCAGCGCAGCCAGGAGGCGGCCGGCGACGGCCGGCCGGGCACGAGACCATACAGGGCAGCGCGGTGGGCGGCGGCGAACGCGGGCGCGTACCGGTGCAGGGCCGGCAGGTGCACCCCGATCGCGGTGGCCACCGCCTCTTGGCCGGCGTGCGCGGCGAGGACACCGGCGACCGTGTCCAGGACCTTCTCGGGCATCTCGCCGGTGGTACGGGCCTGGTGCGTGGCGTACTCCAGCAGACAGCCCAGCGCCCGGACTTCCGTATCCGATCCCGTCAGCACCAGCGTCGTTCCCTCCTCGGCGGTCCCCGGAGCAGCGGCGGCCTGGGTAGCGGCGGCGGTGCCGTCTTTGAGCTCCGCGGCGGGGGCGGTGTCACCGGCGGCGCGGGCGAGCGGGGCGACCAGGGCCTGCAGGTACGCCACGGCGTCCCTCTCCTGGTCACCGGCCAGGGCATCGGCACGCCAGGCGGCGGTGAGCAGGTCGAACAGCGCCTGGTCTGCGAAGATTACCCCGGCGGGCCAGCGCCGTACGTCGTCGAAGCCGACGGTAGGGGCACTCTCGCCGAGGCCTCGGCGTACCTCGAGCGCCGCAGCGACGGCCGTCGGCAGCGCGCCGGAGGGGAAGGCGCCGGGCCGGTCGGCGTGGGCGGCGGCCGCGGCGAGGTAGAACGCGGCGAGTTCCGGCCGCCGGAGGGCGGCCAGGACGGCGGGCACGTCGGACGTCCAGGCGGCCGGTGCGGCGGCGACGAGGCGGTGCAGCACCATCGCGTACCCGTCGTCGCCGGCATCCGAGGCTGCGGCCAGCGCGGCCGCCACCGGCCCTTGCCCGGCCGCCAGTTCCACCAGGTCCTCGGCCTGAAGGGCCGTGGTGGTCTTCACCGGTTCCAGCACGGCCTGGGCGCGCGGGTCGGACGGGCCAGCGGGCTCGAGGCGGCGCAGCGCCTGAAGCAACGGCTCCCAGCCCTGAAGGACCGTGGAGGTCAGGACGGGCGACCAGTCCCACACCCGCAGCCAGGTGGCGAGCGGCTCGGCGCGGCCGTCGGCCTGGTCGGCGCAAGCGGGCAGCACCTCCTCGATGAGCGCGGCGGGCGGCGGGGTGCCCAAGGCCGTGCGGACATCCGCCTCCAACTGCGCGGCGTGCTCGGGCGGGCAGACGGCGAGTACCAGCTCAACGAGGCGGGCCGGCTCAGGGGCGGGATCGGCGGCCAGCGCCTGCGGAACGAGCGCGAGGGCCTCCTGCCACCACTCCGGTGCGTCCAGGGCGCCGACGGACGGCGGGCGGCGGGTGAGGTGCGCGGCGATCAGGCGGGTGTGGAGGCGGGCATCGAGGCCCTCCACCCGCCGGAAGTGGCGGGTGCGCTGGGCCAGGCCGGTGCCGGCGTCCGCGTCCGCCGCGGCCACGTCCAGCACGGCGCGGGCGAGGCGCGGCCCGCCGAACGCCGCGGCGTCGCCGACGCGCACCTGGTCCAGGTCGGCGTGGAAGACGACCGGCCGGGACTCCTCGGCTGTCAACTCGACGTCATGGGACAGCAGTTTGGCCAGGACCGCCCGCACCGCGCCGACGTTGCGGTGTGCGGGGCCGCGGCGGCCGGCCGGATAGGCGGTGCACGCCAGCTCCCGCACCAGCATGGCGACGTCGTGGTCGGGCAGACGGGACGCGCCCTGCAGGGCGATCAGCTCGTGCATCTTCTCCTCGGCCACCACCCAGTCCGCGCCCGCCGCCTCGTCCGCCGCGCCCTCGACGTCCTCGGCGACGCCGTCGAGGAAGCCTGCGGCCCTCATCCGGGCCCTCACCCGCTCGGCGACCGCATCAAGCGCCAGGTGGCCGGTGTGCTCGTCCTCGACCGCGCCGGTCAGCAGCCCCTCCACCACACCGATCCACTGCCCCGTCCGCTCGGCGCGCGGGACCGCGCGGGCCCACCTCGCCGCCAGGCGGAGCGTCGCCGCCACCTCCAGGCCGCCCCCGTCCCGGACACCGGGGCCGGCCAACACGGCCTGGAGCTGGGCGGCGTCGACGACGTCCCAGCGGCGTACGGCCAGGCCCAGCAGTGCGTTAAGGGCGAGCCGGCCGGTGGCGGCGATCTGCTGGGCCCGCAGGACGCCGGGGGCGCCCCTGTCTGCCGGTGCGTTCAGCCAGGTGCGGGCGGCGTCCGGGTCGGCGGTGGCGACGTGGTCGAGGAACGGGGCGGCCGGCCACCGTCCGCCGGCCGCCCCGTCCGGCATCAGCAGGTGCGGCGCGTGCTCCTGCAGAACCGTGAGCCACGCCGTGGCCGGTCCGGAGCGGAAGAAGTACGCCTCGGCCCGCGGGTCCGCCCAGCCGGCGAGCTCCTTCGCGTCGGCGGCGCCCGGGTGTTCGAGGGCGACCAGCTCCAGGACGCGGGCCGCGCGGTCCGGGAGCGGCACCAGCAGGTTGCGGGCCGCGGCGAGGATGTCCGCGTACAGGACGGCGGCCTCGCCGGCGTGGGCGCTGCGGCCGTGCAGGATCCCCGAGGCCACCCCGTAGACGGTTCCCCACACATCCAGCGCCGTCTCCTGCGCCGCGCCGAGCTCCACCTTCATCAGCCGCTCGACGATGCCCCGCGCCCGCGCCTGGTGGTAGCGGCCCGGACGGTTGAGTTCGTCGCGCAGCACGTCCGCGGCCGCCGTCACCCGCTCCCACGCCGCGTTCGCCTCGGCGGAGACGCCGGACATGCCACCGGCCGCATCAGCGGCGGCCGGACCGGCTCCGGCGGCCGGCGCGTCGGGCGGGGAGGCCTCGGCAGCCGGGGACGCGTCGCCGACCGGAATGGCCGGCCCGTCCGGCCCCAAGACCTCGGCGGCGGTGGGCGCGACGGCGTCGACCGCGGCCAGCAGGCCCTCCGCCGCAGCTTTCAGACCCACCGTGACCGGGGCGCCGGGCAGGCCCAGCAGCGCGTCCGCCGCGGACCGCACACACGCCGCGGCAACCTCCTCCGGCCGTACGAACTCCGTCCCCGTCAGCACCCGGCGGGCGTCCCGCAGCAGACCCAACGCCCGAACGCCCGCCTCCCCCTGGGCCCGCAGTGCGTCCGCGAGGATGTCGTCGACCTCCGGCACGCTCGCGCCCACCGGCGCCACCTCGTCGCTCATCCCCGCACCGTAGACCCGTCGGCCACCACGCCCGCACCGATATGGCGGATCCGCGACGGCTAACAGGCCCGGGCCAGCTGGTACTTCGCCACCCGCCGACCGCCGACACACCCTGCCCGCCTCGGCGCGCACCGCGACGCGAGGCGGTCGTACGACGCGGCCTGGCTGCTGTTCGTCACCACGGTCGCAGGCGGCGGGAGCACGCACCGGCCGTCGTACGACCGCCGGCAGATCGCGGGCAACCAGTGCGGCCGTGGCAAGCCTGCGGACGATGAACGCCCTGGGCCCGCTGGCGCCGTCGTACGGCCGGCCTCTGCCGCATGGGTGCGCGCGTGGAAGTGTGTGAATTTGCGAAAGCCGCCGGGCGGCACTTCCGGTCGGGCGCAGCGGACGACACCGTCGTACGGCCCGGCCACGGCGCAGCCACGGCACGGTACGGCGTACGGCGGGTGACGAGCAGCAGGCCGGGCCCGTCCCACGACGTCTGGGGATCCGCGCCCCCGGCTCCGGGAGCGCGGCGCCGTACGGCGGACGAATCTCCGGGCCGTGAACCCGAGTTGCGCCGGGCACGCGCCCGCGGACCCGGTCGGCTCCGTACGACGCTCGCCCTGCCGGTGCGCACCGCCGGCCGCGTCCGCTCGGAGGCCTCCACCCGCTCCGGCCGGACACCCATACGCAGATTTCGACCAGGTCAACCAGCGTAGGAGGGGTGGAAGTTGCCTCATGACGGGCCGGGCGGGGCGCAGCCGTGGGCGGGGCGGGTACGGAGCAGCACTTCGACAGGCAAGGCCGGCCGTTGGCCGGCGGTGGGGCGTGCCCCCTGGCGGGGGGCCGTGTGGGGGCGGGGGCGGGTCCCTTTTCGGGATCCTCGTCGGTGGGGTGCGGGCCCGGGGCCGTTGGCCCCCGGCGTTGCGGCCGGGGAGGGCGCGGCGCGGCGCGGCGCAGCGGGTCGGTCCGCGTGGGTCAGGCGGCCGGGTGGGCGGCGAGGTCGGCGGGCGGGCTCGGCGTGGACGGCCTTCCGGCGTGCGCCGCGCGGGCCGGGCTTGGCGCGCAGCAGCTCGGTGTACTTGCTCGTGCGGCCCGTGGCCTTCTGCACGGCGCGGGCGCGCTGGCCGGCGCGGGACTGGTTGCGTGGCATGACGTCTTCTCTCCGGGCACCCCGCGCCTGCCCGCAGTCGTGCGGGTGGGTGTCGCGGGCCCGGGTGGGGACCTTGGCCGTCTTGGCTGTCCCGGCGCGGGCGGGGAGCAGCGGCGGCGGGCGGCGGTGCGCGTCCTGCCGGTCGGCATCGTAGTGGAAACCGGCCGCGCTCCCCCGCCGGTCCGCACCCGCCTTCCAGCACGTCGGCCAGCAGCGGCGACCGTCTACCTCCGGCCGGTGCGGGGGTGGGCTGGGGGCTCGCGGGGGATCTCGGCCTCCGGGTCGTAGCCGTGCGCGACGGCGTGGGCGTAGAACGCGTCGAGGGCCGCGCCCAGGCGGCGCCCCGCGTCCGTGTCCGGCAGCGGGGGCCGGACGGCCCATTCCTGCAAAACCGCCTGCTCGCGCCACCGGCCGTACTCCGCCAGCAGATTCCCTTCGCCTTCCACGGCCCCCTGCTCCCCCACGTCGGTCGCACCGTCTGCGGGTGCACCCACTGATGTGTCCTGTGTTCTCCCGGGCTGACGGCCACGCGGAATGCTCTGGGCTCGTTGCCCGGCCTTCCGGTCCTACGGGCGGTGGTGTGCGCGCCAGGCTCGGCACAGGGCGCTGAACTCCTTCTGGCGTTCGGCCAGCAGGTCGTGGGGTCGTTGCAGGTGGCAGTCGAGGATGTGCACGCCGTCGGCGAAGGGCTCGAAGCCGATGCGTGACCAGACGCCGGCGAGCTTGGCAGTGGCCTCGCGGTGCTGGGCTTCGGTCAGGTCGCGGCCGTCGGCCGAGCCGGGTTCGCATGCGACCGCGACGCAGTCCTGCGACAGGCGCCGGATGGCCGCGCCTGCCAGGACCGGGCCCAGGCCGAAGCCGCGCCACGCGGGTTCCAGGATGACCCGGTCCATGACCAGAAGGTCCCCGACCGGATGGGCAAGTGTCTCTTCGAAGGCGGTGTCCCACTCCCCAGTGCCGACGTCCAGCACCGTCTCGCCGATGCGACAGACGTCGCCGGTGTAGGAGTCCATCGCTTCGAAGGGGTGGTCGGAGCCGTGCATCCGTACCCGCACGAACGACATCCGGCCCACGGTGATGTCCTGGACCGCGTCCAGGGTCTCCTGGTCGACGTCGCTGTAGGCGGCCATGTCCTCGGCCAGGACGTCCGCGTCGATCCGGGCCTTCACCGTCCAGACCTCAAGCGTGTCGTCGAACTCGAACGCTTCGACGGGGTGTTCGTGATGGTAGGCGAGGTGGGTCAGTGAGGGGTCGGCTGGCAGTCGCACGACCTCGGGGAGCACAGTGGTCACCTGGTCAGCGTAGTGGCCGCCGCCTGCCGCGCGCCGGACAACAGCGTAGTCCGCCCCCTTCGGGTCCGATGCCCTGGGTCCGCAGCGGGAGTGCACTCGCTCCTGTTGCGGACGGTGCGGTGCGTTGTCCGTCGCCGGCAGGCTGGTGCGACGAAGCCGGCCCCCACCACACGCCGCCCCGCGGCGGGCAGGCAGCGCACGACCGGATGCCGGATGGGTGGCCGACGGTGTAGCCGAAGCAGGCATGGGTGCCGATGACGATGCCATAGGTAGTGACGGCCAGCGCAGACGTCCGAGATGGATCACGCTGACGCGGACCTGCTGGTCGCTGATCTCGTACATCACGCGGTAGGCGACGACGTGGATACGCACACATCGGCGCTGCCGAAGGCCCCTTCGGGGCGCGGGTCGTCAGTGAGGCGGTCGACGGCGATGAAGACCTGCTGCACGAGAGCCTCTGGCTCTCCCCTTCCTGCACCGCGACATCGTCCACATCCTCCGCAAGATCGACCCATGACCCAGAGCAGGGCTCGCAGGCAGCCTCGCCGACCGGAGATCCCCCCAGCAATTCCACTTCGGGCACCGGTGCTGGACGAGGCGCCTATCGTGCGGGGGTGGAGAAGTGTCAATGCCGGTGAAGTAGCGTCATGGCCATGTCGACACCGCAGAACCCGTACGGGCAGCAGCCGAATCCGTACGGCCAGCCGCAGTACCCGCAGCAGCCGGGGCATCCGCAGCCCGGCTACGGGCAGCCGCCCCACCCGGCGGCGGGCGGCTGGGGCGGCCCGCCGCCGTACGGCCCGCCGCCGGTGCCGCGGAGGAAGAACCGGACTGGTCTGACCCTCGCCCTGGCGCTCGGGGCGATCCCGCTGGTCCTCCTCCTCGTCTGGTTCGGCAACAGGGGCGGACAGCGCTCGGGCAGCGTCGGGCGGCGGCAGCGAGTTCCCGGCGGCCGAGTACGAACTGACGGCACCGAAGACGCTCCTCGACGGGAAGTACGAGCTCGCCGACGACCAGTCCGCCCAGCGGCAGCAGCAGCTCGAGTCGTCCGCCGTCGACGAGTCCAACATCCGTGCCCCGCAGGCCACGGTGGCCCAGTACACCTCGAACTCCGAGGGCGGTGTCCTGGTGCTCTCCGGCATGCACGGCAGCATCAAGGACCCGGCGGCAGCCCGCGAGAAGATCCTCGACGGCGCCGCCACGGCGGACGGCGCCACGCTCTCCGTAGCCGCAAAGGACTTCACCCCGGCCGGCTCGGAGGTCACGATCACCTGCCAGGTCGTCAGCATGGCGCAGGCGGGCGGCGGCAGCACTCCGCTTCCCATCTGCGCGTGGGCCGACGACAACACGAACGCGTCCGTGTCGCTGATCACGGCCACCGGGGCGACGCAGTCCCCGGAGGAGGTCGACCTCGCCGCCGCAGCCAAGGCGACGGCTCAGGTCCGCGAGGAGATCCGGCGGCCGATCGGCTAACTCGTTTCCGAATGGGACTGGGAGGTCACTCGTCGTCGAGCCTCTTGAGAACCTGCGTGAAGTCACCGGGGTCGAGCAGGTCGGCAAGCACCTGAGTCATAGTGTCGATGCCGGGGTCCCGGACAATCAAGCCGTCGGAGCACCAGAAGTAGCGGCCGCCCAGGGCCTCGTCGGTTCGGGACCACCTCTCCATCAGACGCTCGACCTCGGTGAGAGTGAACACGGTCCCGCTCCAGCGGGAGCCGTCCGTCGTCAGTCGAATCGCGACGTCGATGTTGCAGACGGCGTCCAGATCCTGGTCCGCGCTGGGTAACGACGCCTCGAACCCGTCGGTGCGGACGCGGTACGAGGGTCCGTCCCATGCCTCCCGATGCGCTGAACATCCACTGAGGGAAGTCGTCGTGAAGAGAGCCACGTGGCCGGCGGCCACGCCGACCCCGAGAGCTGCACCGCCCAGCTGCTGACTGCCGACATCGCGCGTGCCCGGTTCAACGAGAACACCAAAAAGTTCATCGACGAGCCCGCTGCCGGCTTCGGGGAACGCTTAGGCAGCGGCAGGGGCGTGCCGCCGCCTGATGGCACCGATCATCTTCGTCGACGAGCTCGACATGGCCCAGCGCCACATCCCTGCTGACCCGGACATCACCGACTACGGGGCTCTCGCCGCTGCTGCCATCGATACGAGGTCATGGGCGCCCTCGTCTACCCCCCGGAACCCCACCAGCGCCGCTTCTCTGGGGTTTGAACCTGACCTTGGCTGTCAGGCACTCAGTTGATGCAGGTCAGCGATGGTGGGCTGAACTGTAGCTATCGCAACAGGTGTTGTGGAGTCGATCGTGCGGGTGATCCGGCCCCGCATGAGGCAAGCGTGTGCGAACATGGCCGCATGCAGGAGAGGCGAGCGCGGAAAGGGCGCTGGAGGCGGGTCATGGCCCGGCACTCCTTGGCGCGCGTCATCCTCCTGCTGCTGAGGGGTTTTCTGAGTGGGTGGAGCGTTCAGGGGCTCGCCGTGGGGGTCGCTCAGAACACCAAGTCGCGTATCGCGACGGCTCATTCCTGTCCTGCTCTGCGGCTGCAGAACTAAACAGTTCCTTCCCGAGCCCTTGAGGCATTTGGAGGAACCCGTGCGCATGCGGGACGCTGCGCTCATCGACGAGCTGTAAGTGCGGGTTCTCCTCTTCTGTTCCTTCAGATGAGAGAGATCCATCAGTCATCTCGCAGCAGAACCCGGTGCAGTGTGGTGACAGCGAGCCGTCGAACCGTGGACCGGTGCCGACGGTCTCCCAGCCGCAGACCGGACGGCCGGAGGCTGAGAGTGTCCCCAAGGCGGCCCTCCTCGGTGCGGTCAAGGGGACGATGTTCGGCTTCGGGACCAAGGCCGGGAAGTGGCTCTGGGAGAAGGGCGCCGAGCTGAAGGATGTGTTCACCGCCAGCGGCAGCTGACCACAAACGTCAAGGGGGGCCCACAGAATGCGGGCCCCTCGGTATGAGATCAACCTCTTTGTCAGGTGGTTGGGTTGAGCGCTCCGGTGAGATCCCTGTTGGCAGCTCGCGCCGCGGCGAGTTCCTCGATGCGATCTTCAGGCCGCATCCTCGCTCGAGTGCCCCCTCGAACTCGTCATGTCTGTCCTCCCCCGTCAAGGCTCGGCGACAACACTGAGCCTATTGCCCAGGTCACGGCGGATACGGTGGATGGCGTGGCAGGGCGGCCCGCCACGGGCGAGCGCCGGTGCTCCGGCTTCTGGTGGCGTGGTCAAGCCCGACGTCGCCAGGACTGCCACCACGGCGGTTTCGCGGGTGGTGGGGGATCCTGCTGGAACAGCGGCGGGAACTGCTCGCGCAGCGGCATCTTCTGCAGGGCCTCGGCAGCGGCGCGTTCCTCCTCCTTGCGCCGCAGTTCCTCCTGCTCGTGCTTGTCCCGCTCTGCCTGATCGGCTGCGACCTGCGCTGCAATCGCACGGCGTTTTTCCTGCTCGGCCGCGCGTCGGCGCCGGGTCCGCTCCTGCTGCTCGGCGTGAAGCCGGGCCCGGATCCGGGCTGCCCGCTCCTGTGCGACCTGCTCATCAGCCAGGAAGCGGCTGTGTTCCTTCCGGTGCGCGTGCCGGGCCGGGGTGAGCAGTTCACCGGCGGCGAGGTCCACCTGGCAGTGCTCCAGTGCGTCGGCGGCGACGTGGCAGGCGGGGAAGGTCTTGTGCGGCGGAAGGTTGTAGGCGGTGTCCTCCCCGAGGCGTTCGCCGGGCAGGGCGGGTGCGGGGTGGAAGCGTGCTGTCGCGGTCCCGACCATCTGCGCGGTCGGGTCGAGCCACAGCGGGATCACGCCGTCCTGCAGCATCTTCTGATGCAGCCCGCTGAGCTGGATGGTTGCCACCCAGCCGGGATCGCTCCAGGCAAGCTCCTTGCGGCGGCGCTGCCTCGCGGTAGCGGTCCGCCACTGGGGGCCGTGATGGGCGAACAGCCAGATGTCGACGACGCCGGCGGCCGCGTAGAAGTCGTGGCGGGCCTTCCAGTTGGTGCCCGTGAGCGGGGAGTACTGGACCTCGAAGGCCACCTTGGCGCTCCCGTCGGGGGCGATGGCCAGCAGGTCGGGGCGCCGCTGGCCGTCCGGCATGATGATGGGGGTGTCGTCGATGTGCAGGGTCCAGTCCGCAAAGCCCGGGTGGGTGTGCATCCACCGGCGCAGGACGTCCTTCGCGCTCAGGTGCCACAGTGTCTCGGGGCCTGTCCCGCGATCGTGCTCGCCGGCCCCGGCGGGGTGGGCGAAGTGGTGGCGCCGGGCGCCGCCGGCGACGACCCGGCCGAACGGGCCGCAGCCGGGCATCGGGCACAGCAGCATGCCCTCGGCGAGGTAGGCGCGCCAGGTCACCCCCGGCTCCATCTCGTCGTTGCCGCGCTTGTCCGGCAGGTAGCGCAGTTGCCCGGACTTCCCGTCGACCGCCAGAACCTGCGCCGTCTCCTGTGCGAAGGCCCGCGGCCGTTGCGGGCCGGAGTTCATTCGCCCTGGTTCCCACAGCGACGTGCCCATTCCCGCCCCTCTGCCGTCAACCGAACGTCAACCCCCCACTGTGGCGGCGGCGAGCTGGCGGGCGGCGGGGCGCCGTGTGCTCGTTCCGCAGGGCGGGCAGAAGGAGCCTTCGAACGTCCCTCGAGGCGCGCAGCACGGGATCGTGAGCATCGCGACACGCGGTGCCGCAGTGGCGCGCTGGGGGACCGTGCGCGGGAAGCCCGCCAGTGCATGGCCCGTACGTGTACTGCTCCCCCAGCCCCCAGCTGAGGGCTCCCGCGACGCTGTCCCAGGTAGGCCCGGCGGGCAGCCGAAGGGGATCGGATCCCCGCTAGCGAGCGGCAGATCGCGGTGCCCCTGCGGGCGGCGGTGGATCGGCAGTGTAGTTCGCTCCCAGCGGCGTCAGGCTCAGGGCAGGCGGATGCCGAGCCCGGTCGGCCGGGTCTGGAGGTGTCCGGTGTGCTGGGTCTGGTGGTCGGTGGACGCGCTGCCGCGCCGCGGGTCCGCGGCGGCAGGGGCGGTCTGCAGTGCCCTGTGGCGGGACTGGCCCGCGATCCTGGCGGCGCGCGTGGCCGCCGACTCGCAGGACGGCTCAAGGCCCGCCGCCCCGTCCAGTACGGCAACCGCCCGCAGGGTCGCCCTGCGGCTGAGTTGCAGATCGGCAAAGTAGTCGTCGGCCTCCTGCACCCTGGTCCGGGCCTCGTCGACCTGCTGGGCGGTCACCGGCGGTCGGCTGCCTGGTTCCGCCGTGTTGCTGCAGTAGTCGGCAGACAGCTTCTCCAGGTCGCAGCTGGCCTCGCCGATCGCGCGGTAGGCCCGGTTGTAGGCGTCGAGACCGAGCCCGGAGTGCTCGATCAACTGCGCGCGCATGAGATGCAGACCGCTGCTGCCCACGGCTTGGGGGAAGAGGCGGTGCAGCGCGTCGCGGGTCAACTGCCGCTGCTCACCCACGGTGAGGGCGATGCGATCTTCCCCCGCACCGACCCGGGCCATGAACGCGGCGTGGTTCGCCATGGCCTCGTCCGCCGTGCGGTATCCGTTGTGGGGGGTGGCCTGCTGCGCGGCGGCGATGGTCGTGTGCGTGGCCGGGCCTGTGGCCTCTTCGGCGTCGGCCAGGACCGCGGCGTGCATCAGCAGTGCGTGCCGGGCGGTGATTTCGTCCAGTTGCCTGTGGAGCTCGGTGTGCGCCAGGAGGGCCTGGTCCTCTTCGGGTGTGGGCGGTCGGGTGGGGTCGGCGGCGGCAGTGGCCTCGGTCAGGGCAGCGGATGCCTCCACCAGCTGGGCCATGACCTGCTCCGCGGCACGTCTGGCTATCGGCGACCTTACCCGCCATTGGGCAGCAGCCTGCTGGTCGTTCAATTGCCGGGGGTAGCCGGGAATCGCTTCCGGTGTCTGGCTGCCGGCGGCGGGCGGGTGGGTTCCGGGGTGTTCTCGGTTGCGGCGAGGGCCGCGGTCAGGGACTGGCGGGCGTCGGCGCGCAGGTGTTCCTCGCCGTCGGGTCCGATCAGGGCAAGGCGGTTGATGTAGGCGCGCGCTGCCTGCTGTGCGGGGTGGAGCGGGTCGGGGTGGGAGGCGGCCACGGCGGCGGTCCGCGGGAGACGGGTGAGCAGATGGTCCTCGATGCTGCGCTGGGCGTCTTCGGCGAGGGCGCGCAGTTGGCCGATCTCGAAGCCGAAGGTGAGCCGGTTCAGGCGGGCCACACCCTCCAGGAGGTTGTTGAGGTCCGCACCCTCGGGCGTCTCGGCCAGGGAGAGGGCCTTCAGGGTGTCCCGGGCGCCGGTGCGCATCTGCTCGGGGCCGTCGGGCTGCGGGTCGGCGTACTGGGCGGCAAGGTGCGCCAGGACCGTCTCGTGCGGGATGGTGCCCAGGGTCAGGGCCCAGATCTGGCCGCCGCGTTCCCAGGCCGCCAGATCGGGGGTCTCGACGGGGTACGGGAAGGGGTCGTCCGGCTGGACGTAGCGGATGCGGGCGTCGATCCAGTCGGCGGCCTCGACGTCCAGCGCGTCCCGCAGCAGGGCCGCGGTGCGCCGGGCCGCTTCGCCGGGTGCCTGGGCAGCACGCAGAAGCGTGCTCTCGGTGTCGGCCAGGAGCTCGCGCGGATGGAGGGGCCGCCAGGTGGCGCCGCCGTGGTAACTGACGTGCCCGGCCACGGCGAGGTTCCTCCCGCTCATGGGTCAGGTACCAGCGCATCGCCATGATGGCGTCGTTGATCAGCAGCCGGGTCCGGGATCGTTGGGCCACCAGGGGTTGGTGTAGGTGCTGGACAGGGCGTACAGGCGGTCGGTGTCGGGCACGCGCACTCTCTTTCTCGTCCCGTTGGCGGTGTGCCGCCCGGGTGGCCGGTCGGTTCAGGCTGCCGGGTGCTGCGGGCCGGCGGCGGCCTGGACGCGAGGTGGTCCCGTGGTGTGGGAGCGCTGGGGCGGAAATTGTCGCGGGCGCACCGGGGGACGGACTGCGGCACGCAGGTAGCACAGGGCCCGCTGATCCTCGGCTGGACTGACTGGAACCGGTAGGCCCTTCAGGCCGCAACCAGTCGCAGCGCCACCGATCCGGCCTCAGTGCCGTGACACATGAGCCGCGCACCGAGGGCCACCCGGCGAATCACCGTACGAATCAGCGGGTCTCGGCACGGGGGGCTCGGCGGTGTTTCAGGTGTGGAAAGGGACGGGGTCAGTGCGTATTCGGCGTCGAGCTGACCGGCCCGCTCTCTCACGGCCTGGGTAGCTGGTCGTCTGGTGTCGCGTCCAGTGCCGTGGCCGTTCGTGGGCAGACTTGGACGCTGTGCCTCTCGTATCAATGCGGGGCTGGCTGCGGCGATGTCGGTCCGGCGTGTCACCCTGTAAGGGCCCGGCGACGCCCCATCCTCGAAGCCGATGCCGCCGCCGGGCACGCTGCTATGCGGTTCCGCCCCCGGAGGTCCGACTGTCACCGGCGAGTGAGCGAGCAGCAAGACGGCCGAGCGGAAATTCCGCTCCTGGATGGCCGCCAGCGCTTCGTCCGACGATTCACCGCCGGGCCTGTTCTGGTGGTCCCCGCGCCGCAGGGCCCGGCGCCGCAGTCCGCGCGAGATACGGATCTCCGGTCCGCCCAGATGCTCAGCAATACCCGCTCTCCAGCAACTCGGCCACGAAGCCGCTGCTACGACAGTTCTTTCTCGACGAGCCGGAGGTAGCTGAACGGATGCTCTTGCTTTTTCTGCATCACGGGACGAACCTCGCGAGTGGCAATATTGAACCCGATGCTTCCGGCGATACCGGCCGCCCACGCTAGGTCTGGGACGGCCAGGGCTCCGACTACCGCGGTGCTTACCGCCACCGTGGCGGAGATGGACCTGGTGATCCACGCCATGCGACTGCTCTTTACAGCTCCCTGATAGTCCTCGCGTGCCTGGGTCAGTTCGCTGCGCATGCGTTGAAGAACATCGGCCGGGTGTTCCCAGTGCCGGTTGAGCTCACTGAGCATGGCCTGAGTTGCCTTGATCAAACGCTCTCGCTCGGCGGCGTATTTTTCACGGAAGGCCAGAACCTCGGAGGTTGGGGTTCCTGGTGCCGGCATGGGCAGCATGCGGCCAAGTTCCACCCGCCAAGCCGATACAGCGGACCATGAATTCGGCCTCAGCGAAAGTTCCTCAGCCGCGGACTGATCGGTGTAGGGCGTGTAGGAGATACTCGTTGTCGAGCGGGCCACCTCCTGAGCCATGGTGCTGGCCAGGATGAGTAGCGCCTTCTCAGGAATGACGAGGAATCCAAGATTGGGACGCTCAAGGAATCGATTACGTCGGGCCACACCAAGTGCGATGAGCCCCTCTTCGAGACCGAATCCCACCTTTCCCCCATGGTCGAGGTAGACGGGGCGCCCCCTGTGGGGGCCGAGTGCATGGAGCCGATCGACCATCCCAGGAAAGTCATCGATTTCCCTGTTGGCTAGCAGACTGTAATGACGCTTTAGGTTAATGGGGTGGTAAAATCCCCGGTCCTTGAGATCTTGCAGCATGCCCATGAGCGTGCGTTCATACGTTTCTTGTTTATCCGATACCATCGAAGCGATGCCGTCCCAGTACAGCAACGCTTCGTGGACCACATTCACTGGAGGCTTAGCCAATGGGTAATAGAGAAGGGTAGGCATGATTTCCCCCTACATGACTCTTGCTGTCGATTTCGCGAAAGAGAATGCGTTCGTTGCGGCGGCGTGGCTGGACTGGCTCAGGCTCGCATGCGATAGGTGCGGTTGTCCGGCCACGGGAGCAGGTCGAGGCCGTAGCGGCCGAGGGCCCGCGGGCCGGGCATGGACGGCAGTTCCGTTCGATCATATTCCGGGGGCGCCGAGGCGTTCGAGGTTCTGGATCAGGCATCGGTCTGTGGAACGTCATTCGGACCCCTTCGGCCGGCGGCCGAGTTGGCTGTCGATGATCCGAGCGGTCAGATGGCGTCGGGGTCCGGAGGCCACAGGAGGATCTCCGCGTACTGAGGTCCTCGGCGATGGCTTTGATGCGCTGGGCCAGGTCCCGGGCAAGCGCCTCGCCCCTCTTGTCCTGTTCTGAGCTTGACTCTGTCGGGGATCTTGGTGTCGTCTGCTCAGTCTCTGGCGGACCGCCAAGACCTCGGCCGGGGGATCCCGTGCTGGTCCAGGAAGTTCTGGAAGGCGGTCGGCGGCCGGGACGGAGGTGCTTCTCCGGTCGGCGGCCGTCGGCTGAGGCGCTCGATGTTTGCGGCGATGGCTGTTAGCCTCGCCGTTTCGGTTGGGTACGGCTGGCTTTGGGGCGGAAACGCGAAAGTGCCTTCCTGACCTGGGACGATGAACCTTGCTGAGGGGTTCTGTCGGTCCAGGCGGAGGGCACTTTCTACGTGCAGGCTATCGGGTTGCGTCCCAAGGTCCATGTCAGTGCCGATGGTTCGGGGGTGGTCGGGCATGCCGGGGCACGGTTGCTGGCGGATCTTGCCGATGCCACCGGGCTGACCGCCGCGTACTCCGCCGCTCTCAGGCCGCTTCGGCCGCGCGGGACCGGGCATGATCCGGGCCGGGTCGCCACCGATCTCGCGGTGATGCTCGCCGACGGCGGTGAGGCGATCGCGGATCTGGCCGTGCTGCGGGACCAGGGCGAGGTGTTCGGCCCGGTCGCCTCCACGCCCACGGCTTGGCGGTTGCTCGCCGACACCGACGAGGCTGCACTCGCTTCGCTGCGAGCGGCCCGCGCTTCAGCCCGGGAAGTCGCCTGGATGCAGGCCGCCGAGACCGGCGAGGGCATACCTGCTGCTCGGGCCGGCGGACGAGAACTTCCCGGCCTGGTCCTGGACCTCGACGCCACGCTGGTCACCTGCCACTCGGAAAAGGAACAGGCCGCACCCACCTATAAGGGCGGCTTCGGCTTCCATCCGCTGCTGTGTTTCCTCGCGAACACCGGCGAGGCCGTGTCGGGGCGGCTTCGGCCCGGGAACTCCGGAGCCAACACCGCAAGCGACCACATCACGGTCCTCGACCAGGCGCTCGCGCAGATCCCCGACGCTCACCGGCACGGCACCGACATCCTGGTCCGCGCCGACAGCGCCGGATCCGCGAAAGCCTTCCTCGCCCACATCCGCGACGTGCGGAAACGAGGAATTCGTACCTTCTTCTCGGTCGGATACGCCATCACCGAGCCGGTCCGCCGCGCTGTCCGGGCCCTGCCCGACCGCCTCTGGCATCCCGCCCTGGACCAGGACGGGACGCTGCGTGATGGCGCCGAGGTCGCCGAGCTGACCGACATGGTCGACCTGACCGGCTACCCCGTCGGCACCCGCATCATCGTGCGCCGCGAGCGCCCGCACCCCGGCGCCCAGCTGTCCCTGTTCGACCTCGACGAGGGCCTGCGGCATCAGGTGTTCCTCACCGACACCCCCTACTCCGGTGGTGGTTCCGCCCAGTTCCTGGAGGTCCGTCACCGCGGGCATGCATGCGTCGAGGACCACATCCGGTGCGGCAAAACCACCGGCTTCGGCCGCTTCCCCTCCCGCGACTTCGCCATCAACACCGTCTGGCTCGAACTCAGCCTCACGGCGATCGACCTGATGGCCTGGACCCGTGTCCTGCTGCTGGACGGGGAGCTGGCCACCGCCGAGCCGAAGAAGCTCCGCTACCGGCTGCTGCACGTCGCCGCCCGCCTCACCCGCGGCGGCCGACGCCTGCGCTTGCGGATATCAGCGACCTGGCCCTGGAGACACGAACTGGCCACGGCCTTCCATCGCCTCGCAGCACTGCCCCGTCCCGCCGACTGACCGGCAACCCTGCCCGCCACGACCCGAAGGATCCTGGAGAACCCGACCACCGCGCCGGGACTCCGCCATGTCCGAACACCGAAATCGCATCGGTCACCCGACAGTTGCCCCTCAGCGACGCCTCACCGCCCCAACCGAAACGGCGAGGTTAGCACGTGTTGTAGGTGGGCTTTCTGCTGTCCCCGGTAGCGGCAGCGGCGCATGCCGTGTCCGTGAGCGAGCTCGTTGATCGTGCCTTCCACTCCGGAGCGGACCGCATAGCGGGCCTGCCATTCGGGTGTCTGTTGCTCGGCGCGGACTCGGAGTTGCAGGTCACGGAGTTCTCGCGGAGGAAAGCCCACGGTTCGGGCGCTGTCAGTGGTGGTCGTGCAGCGGGTGCGGACCGGGCAGGGACGGCACTGGCTCTTGGTGAACCGTGCCACGATCAGAGGTGCCGCGGTGGGTGAGGAGGTCGGATAGGGGCCGTGCCATCCCGCGCTGGTCTCGCCCTGCGGGCAGGTGACCTGCTGGCGGTCGAAGTCGATGTGGAAGTCGTCGCGGCCGAAGCCGTCGTTCTTGCGGTGCTGGCGGGTGGAGTTGACCGGTAGCGGTCCGGTGACCGTGACCTGGTGTTCGCGGGCTGCCTGTTCCAGATGGACCAGGGAGGTGTAGCCGCCGTCGACCAGATGCTCGGCGGGCAGCAGCCCGCGGTGCTTGAGCCGGGTGTGAATGCCGGGCAGCGCCTTCGCGTCGTAGCCGGTGGCGTCGGTGGTGGCCACATCTGTGATCACGTTGACGCCGTCGGGATCACAGGTCTCAGTGAGATGTGCGACGAACCCTTTCCAACGGGTGACGTGTCCGCGGCGCGCGTAGCGGGCCGTCGGGTCGCAGGGCGAGACGACCGCGACGGCCGAGGGCGGCAGGCCGCTGTCCTCGGCGGTGCGCCAGCGCAGGCGGCCGGCCCCGTCGCGGTAGTAGTTCTGCACCATGATCTGCCGCAGGGCCTGGACCCGGGGACCGGACAGGCGATCCGCCTCATGCTCCCCGACGTGCTCCAGCAGGCGGACGGCGTCGCCGCCTGTGGCAAGGATCCTGGTCTTGGGGCGGGTGGGGTTCTTGCCCAGACGGACCGGACGGCCGTAGCGGCGCCCCCACTCCTCGTCCACCAGGCCGGCCAGCAGGTGCGGAGCTGTGCCGGCCAGCTCTTCCAGCGCGGCGCGGACGGCCTCGGTGACCAGTTCCAGCCGGGTCAGGTCGCGCACCGCGGCCAGGACGTGGGTGGAGTCCGTGCGCTGGGTGGTGCGCTCGCGGACGAGACCGGCCTTCTTCAGGCGCTCGAGCGCGAGGTCGAGGAGACGGTCGGCTCGGCCGCCCTCGGTGAGACGCTCACGGAAGTCGGCCAGCACGCTGTGGTGGAAGCCGGGATCGTCCAGTTCCATGGCCAGCGCGTACTTGAAATCGATACGGCAGCGGACCGCCTCGGCCGCCTGCCGGTCCGACAGACCGAGCAGGAACTGCAGCACGCAGACGGTGGCCAGCTGGGCGGGCGAAAGCCCCGGGCGGCCATCGCGCGGGTACCAGTCGGCGAAGTCCTCGTCCCGCCACAGCCCGCCCAGGTGGTCTCTGACCCACATCGCCGTTGTACCGCCCGGGTTGCTCGCCCGCGCCATCTGCACGGTCAGAGAAGGAACTTGCTCACCAGAGCGGGCGTGGAGCGACAACGGGCACCTCGACAACTGCATCGGTCCTTGAACAGAGCCGAGCATGCCCGTTGATCACGCTGCCCCGCCGGGGATCCCCAAGATCCCCGACAGAGTCAAGCTGAGTTGTGGTTCGACAAGTTGACGGCGACGGTGATCTCGGCGGTTCGGCGGCCCATCGACAGTCTCCCTAAGAGGATGTCTCACGTGGTGAGTTTTGCGAGCTTCTTGTAGCAGGTCAGGGCCGCCGCGAGTCCGAGGAAGGCCAGGAAGTGGCTGCCCTTTCGCTCGTATCGGACGGTCAGGCGGCGGTAGCCGAAGAGCCAGGAGATCGACCGTTCGATCTTCCAGCGGTGCCGGCCGAGACGCTCGCTGGACTCGATGCCGGGCCTGGCGATGCGCGGGACGATGCCCCGCTCGCGCAGCCACTTCAGCCTCTCGGCGGAGTGGTACGCCTTGTCGGCACGGAGCCTGCCGGGGCGGCGTCTACGGGGACCGCGCCTCGAGCGGATGGCGGGTATGCCCAGGACCAGCGGCAGCAGCGCCTGGCTGTCATGAACGTTCGCGCCAGAGACGCCAAGAGCGAGGGGTAAGCCTTGCGCGTCGGACAGTACGTGGAGCTTGCTGCCCTTCTTGCCCCGGTCGACCGGATTGCGCCCGGTCAGCGATCCCCCTTTTTCGCACGGACCGAGGCCGCGTCCACGATCGCCGAGGTCCAGTCCACCTCACCACGGGCCCCGAGTTCGTCCAGAACGGCCCGATGCAGCCGCCGCCACAGCCTGTCCTTGGTCCAAGCGGAGAACCGGCGGTGCGCGGTGGCCGGCGAGACACCGAAAGTCTCCGGCAGATGGCGCCAGGCACAGCCGCTGGTCAGCACGTACACCACAGCCGTGAACGCTGCTCGCTCATCGACCGGGGCCGTGCCTCCACCCTGCGGACGGGAAGTAAACGAAGGCAACAACGGTGCGACGAGCGACCAGAGTTCGTCAGGAACCAACCGCTGCGACAAACCAACAACCATGGCAAAGCATCATGCCGCATCCACCTAACCTCGATCTTGCATGAGGGTCCGTCAGCTTGCTGAAGGACTCTTTCGGCTCGTTCGGAGCGGAGATTTCTGCAGGTGGGCAGGCTGGTGGCCCGGCTGTCGCGTCGGGTGGGCGCCGGGTTCCACGGCTCCGGTCGGGTGGTGTTGCTCGTGGGGACGGGAAGTTGCTGGTCAGCCGGGGTTCGGCAGGGCCGCGAGCCGTTGCAGGGCGTCGGTGATCACACCAGCCCAGGGCCAGTGCTTGGCGAGGCGGAGGATGCGGCGGCGTCCGGTGGTGACGAGCTGAGCGGCCACGGAGAACAGCCGCAGCCGCAGGCGGCGGGGCTCCCACCGGCCAGCTTGTCCGGTGAGGGCGAGCATGGGCATCCAGGCGAGCAGGTCGAGGGCGATCTGGACGATCTCCAGCCAGATCTGGTTCTGCGCGGTGTCGTGCAGGGGCAAATTGCGCAGGCCGGTGGCGCGGGCGGCGCGGATGCGGTCCTCGGCCCTCGCGCGCTGGCGGTGCCGCAGTTCGAGCGCGGCGATCGGAGCATGCTTGGTGTTGGTGGCGAAGCAGGTCAGGCGCATGCCGTCGGCGTCGGTGAAGCGCAGTTGGGCGCCGGGGTGCGGGCGTTCCTTCCGCACGATCAGCCGCATCTCCTTGGGCCAGCCGGTCAGGCAGTCGCCGTCGAGTTCGGCGACCCAGGCACCGTCGCGGATCTCGCCGTCGGGCTCGACGGCCGGCGTCCAGGCCGACGCCGGGACCTTCCCGACGGCCTGGTGGATGGCATCGGTGATGGTCATGCCGACCGAGTAGGACAGCCACCGGCCGCGCGCGGAAAGCCAGTCCACGAACTCGTGGGTGCCGCCGCCCGAGTCGGTGCGGATCAGCGTCCGCCGTCCGCGCCGGTACTTCTTCGGCAGCTGCTTCAGGGCGATCCTGGCGGCTTCGATGTGGTCCGCAGCGGTGTTGCTGCCCGCGTTCCCGGGCCGCAGCAGCCCGGCCACCGGCTCCCCGGACCCGCCCCGGCCGTGGTCGACGAACCCCATCAGCGGATGGTGCCCGAACGTCTTTTTCCAGGTCGCGGCCGCATCCTGCTTCTCGGAATGCGCGATCACCAGCACCCCGTCCAGGTCCACGACCACCTGCCCGGACACGTCCGGCGCCGCGTCACCGGCCAACGTCCACACACATTCACGGACTTGAGAGCGGGCCTGCCGCAGTGCGGTCAGAGCACGCTTCCCACCCGCTGCCAGCGTGTCGATCAGCCGGGATACCGTCGGATCGGAGGCCACCGGCCCGAACATGGCCGGTTCGGCCCGCAGCAGACCGACGTCTGCCAGGCAGTCCCCACCCAGCGCGACCGCGAGCGCCACATCCAGCAGGACCTTGCCCGGATCATGCACCGCCCGCGGCCTTCGCCACGGCTCAAGCGCCGCCGATATCGCCTGATCCAGACCGGACTTGCGGATCGTCTCCACCAGCAGCACACCACCGGCCTGGGACACCACCCCGCGGCCACCGCCCTCGACGCGGACACGCGGGTAGGACCCGATACGCTTCTTCACCTGGAGAGTGCTTCTTTCATGCGACGACCTGGACACTAGACAAGTCCCATCGTTGCAGGTCAGGAGCACTCTTCGCGTTTCTGATCACCCACCGGACGCCCTGCCTCGTGAAAGCGCGAGGCTAACGCCCTCTCAAATCTCACGCAGCAAGTTCACGCACCACGTGCAGATCAGCCGGACTCGGAGCTCCTCGTGCCATGCCCACCATTACAACCCCGAGAAGCGCAACTGCTGCCCGCTGGGGCAGGTCCGCGATGGCCGAAGGGGCACACAATCTCCAACGATGCTGACAAGCGACGGGCTCTTCCTGATCCTGATGCGGAGTCAGCAGACCTACACCCTGGCGACGATACGTTTCCGCGTTACGGGTGCCTCGGATCCGGTCCGGACCCGGATAGTGCCCTCGCGTCAGCTTGTCCATAAGGGGGTCGGCCATGGAAGGCAAGGCCGCAGTCCTGTGTGGCCTCGGAGCTTGGGTGCCACCATGAGTGGTATCGAACAAGAACCTCACCACGGTCTTGAATAAATCCGATGAATGGATCCGCACTCGTACCGGTATTGAGCAGCGATACCTCGTCGACAAGGGAATGGCCACCTCTGACCTGGCCGTGGAAGCCGGCAAACGAGCGATCGAGTCCGCCGGCCCCCCCGCCCATCGGAGCGGTCGTGCTCGCGACCACGTCACCGGACCGCCTTTGCCCGGGAACAGCGCCCGAGGGCGCCACACGGCTCGGGCTCGTCAATGTACCCGCCTTCGACATAGCCGCGGCATGCGGAGGATTCATGTACGGGTTGACCGTCGCGTCTTCACTCGCCGTGGCAACGCTGCAGCAACGAGAACACCAACGGACTACTGTACTCCCCAGCATTTCCCGAAAGGCGCGGACTTCTCTTGCCTTTCGGGAGGAACTCGATAGAGTGGCAGCGCAGCTGAATGGCAGGCCGCGCGAGACGTTGAACTGGCGTAAGCGAATAGCAGTGCTCAACGATCTAGCGGCGAGCCACATGTTGCCATTATCACTTGATTCCACCCCCGCTTTACGTATTTCTCGGCTATCAAATCTCAATTGTAGCGAATTTTGAATTTGGCGATAGAGATAGCCAATGTTTCAGACTGGGCAGCTGTCACGTATACGGCCTGCTGATCATGAGCGTTGAGAGGAGACAGCGTGCAGAGATTCGATCACATCGTCGTTGGTGCCGGGTCCTCTGGTGCTGTACTGGCTGCGCGCTTGTCGCAGGAACCACAGCGCCAGGTGCTACTCATCGAAGCAGGGCCGGATTATCCGCATGGACGCGGCCTGCCCACCGAGATCGAAGCCGGAACATCAATCAACCTGGCCAAGCACATATGGGGCTACCGTGCGCAGGCGACCGCTGCGCGCGATATACCTTTTCCATCAGGCCGTGCAGTCGGCGGGAGCTCAGCCATCAACGCGTGTGTCGCGGTGCGTGGTGAACCGGAGGACTACTATGAGTGGGCCGACCAGGGGAATCCGGGTTGGGGGTGGAAGGAGTTCCTAGCGACGTTCATCGCAATGGAGGACGACACCGATTTCGACGGCCCGTATCACGGCCATGATGGCCCGATTCCGATCAGACGCTGGCCCAACGCCGAAATCAGTGGTCCCGGTTTGGCATTCGAGCAGACGTGCGTAAAGCTGGGGTTTGAGCCGGTGGCTGATCACAACGAGCCGGGCGCGGCCGGTGTCGGGCCGGCACCAGTGAACCTGCATGGCACCCGCCGCGTGTCCACCGCCGGCGCCTACGTGGATCCTGCCCGGCATCGCGACAACCTGCACATCATGCCGCAGTGCACGGTCAGCCGCGTGGTGGTTCGCAACGGTCGGGCCGTTGGTGTCGAAATCATCACACACGGCAATGCCAGCATCATCGATGCCGATCGGGTCACGATATGTGCCGGAGCGATTGGTACGCCGGCCATCCTGCTGCGGTCCGGCATCGGGCCAGCAGCCGAGCTACGCCACCTCGGCATCGTCCCCGCGGTAGATCTACCCGGGGTCGGGCGTAACCTGCATGATCATCCAGCCTGTGGCGTGGATCTACTGAACATCCCAGGTGGTTTCGATTCCACTGTGCTCACTCCACAGATGCTGCTGCGAGGCAACCTCACCAGTTCCGATCACCGGATCGATGCCCAGCTGAGCGTCTACGCAATTCCCGCAGCACCCGTTACCAATGCGGATGCCATGCCGTTCCGCATCTCCTGTGACCTGCTCAACGCCCGCTCCGCTGGCCGCGTAACGCTGACCTCCACCGCACCGCTCGCACCACCGCGTATCGAGTTGAACTACTTTGAAGATCCCGCCGATCTGGCCATCATGCGCGCAGCCGTCCGGCTCGCCATCGAGATCGCATCGACTAGCCCACTCAACGACCGGCACAATCGATTCATCACGCCCGAGCACCCCGATACCATCGCCACCGACACCCAACTCGACGCCTACATTCGCGCCGTTGCCATCACCCATTTCCATCCCACCGGAACGGCCAAAATGGGCCCAGACAGTGACCCGGTCGCTGTCGTCGACAATCGGTGCCAGGTTTATGGAATCAACGGGCTGTCCATTGTCGATGCGTCGATCATACCGACAATCGTCCGCGCAAACACTAACCTCACCTGCATCGCGCTCGCCGAACTCGCGGCACAAGCATTCTCATAGTTGAATTGGCCACGCCCGGGAAGTCGATTGCCTGGATGCCTCAAGACACACCCGATACGCCGCTGAAGGGCGCCAAGTAGAAGCGCTGTACACCAATCCTTTCCAGACCGACCTGGCTCACGTACTGCACTGCGCGGCCTTCCGGCGACCCACCTGGAGCCCAAAATCCCCGGTGCTGGTCTCAACCTCACCCGCGCCGTGCTCAACGCAAGCTGCAAGTACCCCTGGCCCCGGCACCCCGGACAACGCAAGTACGGTTTCTACGACGACGACCGCCACATATTCAACTGGTTGCGTTCTGGAATCCCAACCGGTCGGCCTTGCATCGAAGTGAACCGTTCCGGGTTCGGTAGGGACTCGATCATTTGAGAGGATCGAGTCATGGCACGTCCTTCCCAGTACCCGCTTGAGCTGCGCCGTCGGGCGGTGCGGATGGTCGCCGAGGTGCGGCCGGAGTACGACACCGAGTGGGCCGCTATGAAAGCGGTCGCCCAGAAGCTGGGCATCGGCACGACCGAGACCCTGCGGAAGTGGGTACGGCAGGACCAGATCGACGCTGGGACCCGGCCGGGGACGACGACGGAGGAGTCCGCCGAGCTGAAGCGGCTGAAGAAGGAGAACGCCGAGCTCAAGCGGGCGAACGAGATCCTCAAAGCCGCGGCGTCTTTCTTCGCGGCCGAGCTCGACCGGCCACACACACGCTCGTAGCGTTCATCGACGAGCACAAGGACCGCTTCGGCGGCGTCGAGCCGATCTGCCGCGTGCTGACGATGCACGACTGCAGGATCGCCTCCTCCACCTACTATGCCCACCGCAGACGCCGGACCGCGCCGTCCGCCAGGACCGTGCGGGACGGCGAGCTGAAGGAACTGATCCAGCACGTCTACGACGCCAACTACCGCGTCTACGGGGCGAGGAAGATCTGGCGGGAGCTGAACCGGCAGGGCCAGGCCGTGGCCCGCTGCACCGTCGAACGCCTGATGCGCGAGCTCGGCATCACCGGCGCGGTCCGCGGCAAACGCGTGATCACCACGCTTCCCGGCGGCCAGGCCGGGCGGGCTCCCGACCTCGTGGACCGCAACTTCGTCGCCGGCGCCCCGAACCGCTGCTGGGTCGCGGACTTCACCCATGTCAGAACGTGGGCCGGCGTCGTCTACGTCGCCTTCGTCGTGGACACCTTCTCCCGCCGGATCGTCGGCTGGTCGGCCGCCACCGTGAAGGAGACGGTCTTCGTGCTGGACGCCCTGGAGATGGCGATCTGGCAGCGCGACCGTGATCAACATCCAGTCCAGCCAGGTGAGTTGATCCATCACTCCGATGCCGGGTCGCAATACACGAGTTTCCGGCTCGCCGAGCACCTGGACGCCGCCGGTATCGCCGCCTCGATCGGCTCGGTCGGCGACGCCTACGACAATGCCCTGATGGAGAGCACGATCGGGCTGTTCAAGACCGAGCTGATCAAGCCCCGACGGCCGTGGAAGACGCTGTCCGACGTCGAGCTCGCCACCGCCGAGTACGTCGACTGGTACAACCACCGACGACTCCACGGTGAGATAGGCCACGTCCCGCCCGTTGAATACGAGAACAACCACTACCGGGCAACCACAAAACCCCAGGTCACAACCAACAACTGAGATCTCTACCGAACCCGGAACGGTTCACGAAGATGCCGCGCCAGCGCGGCCGCGCTCTCCACCACCACCGGGTCGACCGCGTCCACCACCGACCCCCGGCCACGCCCGAGTCCCGCCGCCGATGCCGCGGCAACAACCCCGCCCGCCGCCAGCTCTCCAGCTGGCTTGTCGTCACCATTCAAATCTCACGCAGCAAGTTCACGCACCACGTGCAGATCAGCCGGACTCGGAGCTCCTCGTGCCATGCCCACCATTACAACCCCGAGAAGCGCAACTGCTGCCCGCTGGGGCAGGTCCGCGATGGCCGAAGGGGCACACAATCTCCAACGATGCTGACAAGCGACGGGCTCTTCCTGATCCTGATGCAGAGTCAGCAGACCTACACCCTGGCGACGATACGTTTCCGCGTTACGGGTGCCTCGGATCCGGTCCGGACCCGGATAGTGCCCTCGCGTCAGCTTGTCCATAAGGGGGTCGGCCATGGAAGGCAAGGCCGCAGTCCTGTGTGGCCTCGGAGCTTGGGTGCCACCATGAGTGGTATCGAACAAGAACCTCACCACGGTCTTGAATAAATCCGATGAATGGATCCGCACTCGTACCGGTATTGAGCAGCGATACCTCGTCGACAAGGGAATGGCCACCTCTGACCTGGCCGTGGAAGCCGGCAAACGAGCGATCGAGTCCGCCGGCTCAGCCCGCGCTACGAACGCCCCCCCCCCCCCCCCCCCCCCCCCCCCCCCCCCCCCCCCCCCCCCCCCCCCCCGCAACTCCCTGGCTTTTCTCGGACTCGCCGCGGCCCTCTGTTGCTACAAGCGACTTATCCGCCTCACCGCGTAGGACATGGTCTAAACATCGCCGAGGAAGTCGCTGCCAGCCCCGCCAAGGCTCTCTGAAATGCAACCAGAGCAACTGACTTTCACAACCTTGATGTTTGTAAGCACCGGATAAACGAGAAAGGTGATCACTGGTGGCAAAGCTCTATGGGACAGAGGAACTCGACGGCGCCCTGGCGGGCTTCCGGTCGCGTGGTCCGGCCACTCTGGGGCAGTGTCTGGAGCCGGGTACACTGTGGCAGCCCGTCCTACAGGTCACGGTCATGGCCAACACGCTCGAAGGGCGACGGGTTTTGACTGGTACCCGCCGCGCGGACACCAACCCGACGCACCCCAACGTCATCAGCACGCCGACGAGCATGCTGCCACTTAGCTTCGCGCGATGTTATTTCGAGAGCATCGCCGACTCCGCCGTAAAGACGGCACCGATCCACTTCACCGAACTGCGCGCGGACGACCTGCGGACCATGGCGCGCTTTCCCGAGTCGGCCCCGCGGACCCCGGTGCCGGACCCGTCGTCCGAACTGTCCTACCTCGTGGGCGACCTGCTCGCCCGTAAGCTCGGCGGCGGCCGCGCCATGGAGTCCGCTTCCCGGGAGAAGCCGCTGGGAAGCTGCCGGTTCTCGATGGTCGGAGCCGGTTTCTGCTACGTCGCGGACCGCCCCACCGCCGACCCGGAGTCGCCCGAGCCGCTCTTCGAGCCGCTGCTGATGTTCGGGGCGGTGCTGGAGCTCGACGACTCCACGCTGATACCCGAGCACACCGACTCCTACAAGGACCTGTGCTGGACCCCGCCCGCCGACTACGCGGAGGGTGTCCGCACCAAGCGCATCGAGAGCTTCAACCCGAAGTTCCTGAACATCGCGGAGGAAGCGGACAGCGACAGCGTCACCGTGTGCGCCCGCGGCCTGTGCCTGCAGACGACGAACAAGGTGATCGCCGACCTGGCGGCCGCCGGCTCTGCCGAGGGCGCCGTCGTATGACCGCCTTCTTCGGCAGGTCCGGGTCCGGTACAGGCGCGGAGGCTGGCCCGGTCCTGGACCCGGAGCAGATTCGCTCCGACTTCCCGGTCCTGCACCGCACAGTCGGGAAGGAACAGCCGCTGGTCTACCTGGACTCGGGGGCCACGGCCCAGCGCCCGGTCCAGGTCCTCGAGGCCGAGCAGGCGTTCCTCCGGACCTCCTGTGCGGCCGCCCACCGGGGAGCGCACCAGCTCTCCGAGGAGGCCACGGCCGCGTACGAGGGGGCCCGCGCCCGGATCGCGTCCTTCATCGGCGCCGACCCAGGTGAGGTGGTGTTCACCAAGAGCGCCACCGAGGGCGTCAACCTCGTCGCCTACGCGATGAGCAATGCCGCGACATCCGGCGCCGAGGCCGCGCTTTTCCGTATCGGCCCTGCGGACACCATCGTGGTGACCGAGATGGAACACCACGCCAACCTGGTGCCTTGGCAGGAGCTGTGCCGGCGCACGGGGGCGACGCTGCGCTGGATCGGCCTCACCGACGAAGGCAGGCTCGACCTGTCCCGCCTGGACGAGGTCATCACCCCGCGCACCCGGCTGGTGGCCTTCACCCATCAGTCGAACGTGCTCGGTACCGTCAACCCGGTGCATCAGATCGTCGCCAGGGCCACCGAGGTCGGAGCACTCACTCTGCTCGACGCCTGCCAGTCCGTGCCACACGCCGCTATCGACCTCCACAACTGCGGCGTGGACTTCGCGGTCTTCAGCGGGCACAAGATGCTCGGCCCCTCTGGTATCGGCGTCCTGTACGGGCGGCGCGAACTGTTGGAGGCCATGCCGCCGTTCCTGACCGGCGGATCGATGATCGAACTGGTGGAGATGGCGGAGTCCACCTACGCCCCGCCGCCCCAGCGGTTCGAACCGGGCGTTCCCGCGGTCTCCCAGGCGGTCGGTCTGGCTGCGGCCGTGAACTACCTGTCCACGGTCGGCATGGATCGCATCACTGCCCATGAGCGGCTGCTGACCCGCACGGCGCTCACCGCCCTGGGCGGCATCGAGGGAGTGCACATCCTGGGACCCGCCACCACCGAGGACCGGAGCGGCCTCGTGTCGTTCGTCGTCGACGGGGTGCACCCGCACGACGTCGGCCAGATCCTCGACGCGCGGGGCATGGCGGTCCGGGTCGGACATCACTGCGCCTGGCCGCTGCACCGGCGATTGGGCGTGCCCGCCAGCGTGCGGGCCAGCTTCTACCTCTACAACCGCCCGCAGGAGATCGAGGCATTGGCGGAAGGCATCGAGGGAGCACAGAGGGTCTTCGGCCGCGTCGGGAGGGCGGCATGCTTCTGACTGCGGAACACCAGGCGATCATCCTCGCCCACTACCGGGACCCGCACCACAGGGGCCTGCGGGACCCGTACGACGTCGAGGTCCGGCACTTCAACCCGATGTGCGGGGATGACATCACGCTACGGGTCAGGCTGACCGGGAACGGCGAAACGGCCATCGTTGACGACATCTCGTATGGCGTGCAGGGCTGTTCGGTCAGCCAGGCAGCCGTCTCGGTCATGACCGATCTCGCCATCGGCCGTTCGGTGCGCGAGGCGGACAAACTGCACACGGAATTCGCTTCGCTGCTGAGACAGCCGGTGGCGGACGCCGAGCCTTGGCCTCCTCGGCTGGCCGAAGCCGTCGCATTCCGTGACGTCGCGCGGTACCCGGCACGCGTAAAGTGCGCGCTGCTGAGCTGGGTCGCGCTGCGGAAGGCCCTGGGCGACGCTGGGTGACCGGGTACCCCGGGCGACGCGGGTGTGTCACCCCGGGCTCGCCCCGATCCTGCCCGGCTGCGTCAGGACGCCGAGCTGGTCATCGAGGTCACCCCAAGGCTGCTACTGGACTTGATTGGGTGATGTCGGGTAGCTTCGCTAAGCGCTGAGCCTTCTGCGCTGTACTGATGTGACCGTTAGGTACGCGCAGAGCGGCGGCTTGACCGACGCCGAGAGGGTGTTGAGCGACGCTGAAAATGCCGACAGCCGGGTTAACCCCGGCATCGACCAGCAACACCGTGAAGAACCGCCGGACCTCCTCCGCCCGGGAGGCGAACCTGCGCAGCCAGCCCCTCAACCGGGCGGCCGAGACTCTCAGCGATCGCCCTGGCGCCCGCACCCGCCGCCTTCGCCGCCAGGGCCGACCCGATCACCTCGTCCAGATCCGCCCGTCTGACCAGCGCGAACACCGGAAGGAGCACATGCGACAAGCCACAGCCCACACACCTCGTCCGCCGAGGACGCACCGTCACCGGCCCGCCAGCGGCATCACGCCCTCCCGGCGCTCGGCCAAGAGATACAGAGAGGGCCTTACGCATGCCCTCCGTCGGCAAGGTGCTGCCCCAATCTGCACCTCTTCGTCGGCAGGCACGCTTACCGATCTTGTCGGCATGAAGATGCCCAAACTGCCGCACTCATAGGCATTTTCAATGACGTCTAGCAGCCTGCACCGACCTGTACACCCACTTCCTGCTCGGCGACCGCTCGATGCGCACCTTCCGGCAGACGGTGCTGGCCGATGTCGAACCCGGCGCGGTCGCCGTCCATGACCGCTACCAGACCTACGACAGCACCCAACTGGGCGGCCTGAACCACCAGCTGTGCCTGGCCACGTGCTGCGCGACCTCACCTCAGCGGCCGAGCTCTACCCCGACGACACCTGGCCCGTCCAGCTCGCCGACGAACTGCGCGAGCTGATCCACCGCGCCAACCAGGCCCGCACACGCGGCGAGATCTTCCTGCCCGACCGGATCAAGAGCCTCACCGTGCGCGGACTGCGCGCCGCCGTCCGCATCGGCCCTCGCCGCGACCGCCCGTATCGACGCCGCCCGGCGCCCGCAAGACCCGCCTGCTGCCGGAGGCCTTTCACTAGCGCGAGGACGACTCCCTGCGCTTCACCACCGACCAACGCATACCACCCACCTCCAACCAGGCAGAACGTGATCTGCGGCCCTCGAAGATCCAGGAGAACACCTCCGGCCGGCTCACCGACCCGGAGCGGGCCAAGGACCTCTACCTGATCCGCGGCGTCTCTCCACCGCCGCCAAACACGCGGTCAACCCCCTCACCGCGCTCCGGCAAGCGTTCACCGGCACCACCCGGCTCCCACCCGCAACCGCGCCTGACACCCCGCCAGCCGGTGCCCCCCACGGTCACCGGCCATCACCACATGCCCGAATCCATCACCGAGCGCGCACCGGCTGAATGTTTACCTGCGCACCTGACGTGGGCATTGGCCGGAGCAGCGCAACCCGGTGAGGTCGACGGTGGCGCTCCTTTCGCTGTCTCCGTCGCTACTTCACCATCTGCGAGAAGTCGCCCTCATGGGGAATGTCCTTGCGGTATTGATGCCATCCTCGGAAGTTTCCGCTCCGGGGACGGGCCGATGATTCACGCGCAGTCATGGGACGTGCGACGTGTTCGAACGGGGACAGGTGACCATCGGCCGCGAGCCGATCGTGAAGTCGGACGTCCGCCTCCGGATCGCGAACTCCGTAATGTGTAAGGTAACTGACCCTGGCACAGCGGGCTACCGAGACCTTCCTGAGGTTCGCCTGGACGTAGGGATCACCGTGGATCTCGTCCTCGGTCACCAGGGGAGCATGCCATTGATCCCAATCACACCGGCTGGGAACGGATTGCTCGTAACCCGCCTTCATCATCTTCGCGATGCGCTGAAACTCCGGTTGGGCGTCCGGATGACAACGCAGCGCGAAGAAGTTACTCCACTCGGTGGCCGTGATGATGGCGGTGTGCCACAGAAAGGGCTCCAGAAGCCTGTTCGCTAGTTGCTTGTGCACGCCAAGAAAGTCATCGGGCATGCTCCCGCTCCTCATCTGTTCCTCGGTCAACTCGACGAATTTCAGAAGAGTCTCGGAGTCCGGAGCGTCGACGGCAACATAGTGATCGACGTGAGCCGGGCCGATGACCAGTCTCAGAGCCTGGACGACCATGCGGTCACGGGCGCGCAACCACTCGTCGCGCGCGCACGCCTGCCCCTCACCCCCCAACGCCGGCCCCGCCTGCATGCCGGGCTTGTTCGTGCCGAACTCTTCAGGTACATAGGGGGAAGTGAGAACCTGGCGAAGGAGCTTCGCGGTGGGAATCGCGCGTGAGCTGGCAGAATTCCGACTGAACACACGATGCGTGTTGACTTGGGCCAGCAAGAACCGAGGGAACGTGACCTCCATTGTCGTGAGTCGATTACCGCTGGGCGATAGCGAGTCACGCAATATTTGCACTCTGTAGCAGCAGGATGTCTCTTTGGCCGGGTTTGTCTTCATCGGCGTTCTCCTTAGTCCCGCTCACTTCACGGAGTTGTACGCTGCTGCCGCGTTTCTGTACGAGACTTTCCGAGGGCCAGCGAGCTTCCACACTAATATATCGTCCCATGTCAGACACATGTCAAAGGACAGGCACACTCAGGTTGAACCCGTAGCGTCGCCGTGATGGATCATGGCGGCTTCATGATCAGTCCGGTGTCGGTGAGGCAGCCGGTGATCGCGTCGGGCCGGTACTGGATCTGCTTGAGTCGGCTGCGGACGAGCGCTTCGAGGTCGTCGATGCCGGCGAGCGGGAAGTTGACGATGCTCCGCTTGAGCCAGGACCAAATCCACTCGACGGCGTTCAGCTCGGGTGTATACCTGGGCAAGTAGAACACCCGCAGCCACCTCTGGAGCGCGGCCCACGCGGTGAGCTCCGGCGTCTTGTGGGTGGAGACGTTGTCCCACACCAGCACGACGGGGCGTGCAGCTGATGATGCAGCGCGGTCAGGAAGCCGCCGGTACTCGTCCGGAGTGAAGCTCTTGGTCTCCGTCTTGCGGCCGTGCCAGGTGTGCAGCCGGCAGGCGAAGCGCGGCCGGTTGTCGCCGGGGCGGTAGCAGGCAGCGCCGAGCACGTTGACCCGCCCGCGCTTGCGTACATGCACCTTGACCTGCGGGCGAGCCCCGCGTCTGGCCCAAGTCCTGCCTCGCGGCGGGCTCAGCCCCTGCCCCAACTCGTCGGCGAAGCAGATGTAGGCGCCGACCTCGCCGGCGGTCTTTCCACCTCGGGCCAGGTCTCCTCGCGCCAGCGCGTGATCTCCTCCTCATCACGTGCCGCCGCGCGGCGTACCGGGACCTGCCAGGAGTAACCGTGCCGGTCAAGCAGCTTGCTCACCCCGGTCAGGGTGTAACTGACATGGCACGTCCGGCCGATCAGGTCGGCGACCCGCGCCAGCGTCCAGCGCTGGTCGTCCTCGAAGCCGCACACACCAGGCCCGGCGTCCAGCAGCGCAGCCACCTTCGTCCACTGCCGCTCGCTCAGCCGCTCCCGCGACACCGGCCCCGCCGAGCACAGCGCCTCCGCACCACCCCGCTTCCACGCCGCCCGCCAGCGCTCCACCGAGCGCCGCGTGACCCGCAGCTCCCGCGCGATCCGCGCACTCGACTCGCCCACCGCGAACCGCTCAGCGACTTCCAACCGCAGCCGTTCCCGACGGGCCTGCTCCTTGGGCGTGTACCCGCCCGCCGCCGCGTACCTCACGATCCAGCAATAGCGCGAGGATCACGAACCGTCACCACCCAAGGCGACGCTGCGAGTTCAACCTGAGTTCGCGTGCAACTCGAGGTTGACCCACAGGTCTTGAGCATTGCTCGGCGCGAGGAGCGTTCGGCCATATCCGCAGTTGATCATGTAGATGAGCGAAGCCAGCCAAAGGGCACCGACGACGCCAGCCCACCACCAGCGGCCCGTCGTGGCTGTCGCCTCCGTCGCCACTGCCATGCCCGCAAAAAGCAACGTCAAGACCCGGTCCACCACCAGTTCCTACGCCGGGCAGCGACGTCGTGACCGATCCATATCTCCGGCACGCGCTGATGCTACAGACAACCATGATGAGACCCCATCCACAGTTCTTGACAATTCCTCCTGGAGCTGCGAACAGTCACCCTGCTGTCTGCCTTCGCCGCTGGCTGAGGCGGCCAGCGACTTGGCAAGGGACGGCACGATCACATCGAGGGTGCCGGTCCCCGGGGACCGCGACTGTCTGCTCGTCGAGCGCCTCGAAAATGTCGTCGACCAGCCGCTCGGTCATGCGCGGGCCCTGGGACGGATGACCTCGACGAGTCTGCGGCGGCCTGCTGTGCGAAGGCCTGCGGGGAGCTGTGGCGTTCGAGGAGCCAGGTGACGGCGCTACACGTATCGCTTGGCGCACTCGTCGTCGGTAAGCGGGCCGGCGCAGTCGTACGCCTCCTCCATCAGCACCTCGGCTGAGGTCTGCTGATGGAAGCAGGGCAGGTCGGCGATAGGGGGTGACCGTCGGGCGCCTCGCACGGCGTGCAGTCCACCGGCTCCTTCCCGAGGGAGCCGGTGGACTGCACGCCGTGCCGCCCACCATCGGCGTCTGGTTCACTCGCCCGCGTGGGTGGGCGCAATGCGGTCATCAGCTCCAAGCCGGTGACGGCCGTCGATCCACGCGGGGTCATCTCCCGGGTCGCGTAGGTGCCGAGCAGTTGGGCGAGTTCGGCCGCCGGTAACTGTCCGGCGTTGCCCCAGCTACGGGCATCGAGCGCGTTCCACGACGGGATGCACAGCTGGACGCATGCGCACTTGCCACCCTGCGCGGGCCGGTAGATGCGGGCCCATGGGTCGAATCCGCGCCGGGTGAGCTGCCACTGCGCCCGCGCGAGCTGCTTGATGATCTCGCTGCCCTCCGACAGCCGTCCCGACAGGCATTCCTCGTCGCTGAGCTGGACGGGCAGACCGTAGCGTTCGCACGCGGCAGGCGTGAGGACGATGAGTGGGTCGGCGTCCTTGCCGTTGCGGCTCAACCGGGGCGCACCCAGCTTCGCCTCGTTCAGTGTCCAGTCGAGCAGGGCAGCAATGGACTTGGCGGGAACGTCCAGGACGAGGCCGCTGACGCAGTACGCCAACAGCTGCCCGTCCGTGACATCTACGACGGCAAGCGGACCGTTCGCGAAGCGTGGGTCGAAGGCCGCTGGGGGCGGAGTGGGTTTCGCGGTGGCCGCCGCACTGGACAAGCCGACGGGACGCTGGTCGGTGGGGTATTCGGCGGTCGCAGCCGAAGCCTGCGGTGCCGGACTGGGCATAGGCCAGGAGGCGGGTTCGGCTGTACGCGGTGGGGGCGCGGCGGGGCGGGTACACGTCCCCGGCATCGCCGAGTCCTGTGCGGGCGATGCGGGCGTGGTGGGGTAGAGCTCGGCAAGCTTGTCCAGTAGCCGGGCATAGGCCTCGCGCTGCGGCGGACGCGGCTCCGTCCTGCCGTTCTCCCAACTCACCACGGTAGCGCGGCGGACGTTCAGCGCCGCGGCGACCTGTTCTTGCGTCAGGCCGTGCGCCTTGCGCAACCGCTCCCGCTCCTCAGGGGGCGGAAGGGGCGCGTGCGCGGCGATGAGGGCATCGACCGCGTTGAACAACTCAGATATGAGAGACCTCCCCGCTCACGCCCACATCCTATCTGAGATAGTGAACCATACATATTCCGTACTCCTGACGCACTTACTCAGGTTGAACTCGCAGCGTCGCCTTGGGTGGTGACGGTTCGTGATCCTCGCGCTATTGCTGGATCGTGAGGTACGCGGCGGCGGGCGGGTACACGCCCAAGGAGCAGGCCCGTCGGGAACGGCTGCGGTTGGAAGTCGCTGAGCGGTTCGCGGTGGGCGAGTCGAGTGCGCGGATCGCGCGGGAGCTGCGGGTCACGCGGCGCTCGGTGGAGCGCTGGCGGGCGGCGTGGAAGCGGGGTGGTGCGGAGGCGCTGTGCTCGGCGGTACCTACGGCATCCCGCGCGTCACAGCCGAGCTGAAAGCCGCCGGGATCGATGTCAACCACAAGCGGGTCGAGCGGGCATCGAGCAGACCTGGCGCTGGTAGAGGAGGGTGAGCATCACCCGGGTGGCGTCGTCGAACAGCGGCTTGGCCCGCTGATTTCCGGTTGCGCGCCGGGCGCGTCCGCCGCGCTGCTCGCTGTAGCGTTCCTGGGCCCGGGCGGCCTGCAGCGGGGCCAACTCAGCACACAGCTCTGCGAGTTCCGTGCCATTCAGCCCGGTCAGGCGCGGGTCCGCCAGACGGGCCAGAAGTTCGCGGCGTCGGCCGGCGACGCCGTGCGCCTCGCTGACAGGCAGGGCCTGTGGCGCGGAGGGTTCGGGCAGCAGGGTGTAGTTCCACTGGCCGTGAACCTCATGCCGGACCAGCGGCAGCGCGGCGAAGCGGTCCTTGCTGATCGCGATGCCGGTGGGGTAGTCACCGGGATCCAGGTGGGCCTCGACGCGCAGACCAGCCCGGGTGCGGGTGGCGGCGATCGTCTCGATAACGACTTCGTGGCTGGTCAGCGGCCTGCCACGCCAGTTGTGGGTGATGTGGGAGAACAGCCGGTGCTCGATTTTGTTCCATTTGCTTGTGCCCGGACAATGCCGTTGCTTGACTACCGAACTATCACGGGCTGTAGCGTGATGATCCGGTAGGAGAGCTTCGACGAGTACTTCGAGTCCGGACGCTTCAGATGTCGGTCCGCCTCCCGCAGGCGCCTGGCGCCGTTGTCGAGCTTACGGCGAACCTTTGCCGCCAGCACCACCAAGAACTCCTTGATCTTCGTGGGCGTGTCCGTGCACTGGCGGACCACGCTGCGCCGTGCGTGCTTGAGGACCTTGACGAAGGAGACCCGGTCCGGGGGAATCCCGGTGTCGTCGGCCAGAGCGATGATGACCTGCGTGAGGCAGTGGTGTACGACCAGATGCGCCCAGACCTCCTGGCGCACCAGATCCGGGTCACCCGAGCGCAGGACCTCGGCTGGCCCGCGCTGGAAGGTCTTGATCTGCCGGAATGCCGACTCCGCCTCCCACCGCGAGTGATAGAGCCCTGCCAACTCCGCCGCCGGATATGCGACCGGGTCCACAAGGTCGGTCAACAGCCTGACCACCTCGCCGTCATCGACGCGGTACTCGATCACGCGGACCAGCACACCTCCGGGATGCGCGCCTTTCTGCCCGGCCAGGTTCATCCTCGCCAGGTAAGTACCGTCGGGCAGATACTTGACCGGGCGAGCAGCAACGCTCGACCGGGCACGGATTAGCAGATGAGCCCCGGTCCCGGTGTATGCCTTCCATAGCGCCACCCCGGGAAAGCCGCGGTCCATGATGACCAGCATCCCGGCCGCCGCGTCGGCCATTTTGATCGCCAGCTCCGGCTCGCCGCCGTTGAATCCGCCCACCGCCGCGTCGATCTGTGCGTGGGTGCCGCACTCGGTCAGCGTCACCCCCCGGACCTGCGGGAAACCCGCGGGCTGGCCGTTCTTGACCGGTCCGCCGAACGCGGCCCGATTGGCCGTCGTGTCCGGCACGTCCAGCACGAACCCGTCCACTGCGGCCAGCCGCATCTCGCGATAGAAGGCGCTCTTCAAACCGACCGGAGCCAACGGCCCGGCCAGCTCCCGGAACATGGTTTCCAAGACCTGCGGTCCCAGGCGCCTTCGCGCCCGCGTGAACGAGGACTTGTTGGGGATGCTCTCACCCAACTCCGGGATACTGCCGACAAGCTGCTCGGCGACGTCGTCGTAGGAGTCCTGCTGAAACAGGGCCAGAGCGAGCGTGAAGTAGACCATGAACCCGGCCGGCAGGGCGCCGGACTTCTTGTCGCGAACCCCGCATTTCTCCAGCACTTCACCGACGAGCTCCGGGGTCACCCAGCGTGTCACCACTCCCAGCCGCACATGATCAGATATCCCCACCCATGGATGCATGCCGGGCTCAACGATCACTGTGCCCCAAACGTCACCGCGAACTGCTTGCCCTACTCAAGCAACGGCATTGTGTGCCCGGAGGAAAGTGACACACGGTGATGCTCAGTTCGGTTTCGGCGGCCAGGGCGGCCAGTTCGCTCTTGCAGACCCGGTAGCGGTAACCGTTGGAGCCGCCTGCGTCCGAGGTGATCAGCAGGCGTGACGCCTTCGGGTAGTCGAGGCTGCCGCGACAGCGCCACCAGCGGCGGATGGACTCGACCGCGAAGACCGACGTGTCGTGGTCGACACCGACGTTGACCCATCCGGTGTTGCGGACGATGTCGTAGATCCCGTATGGGATCGCCTGCTGAACGTCCGGGCCACTGAAGAAGAAGTGATGGTCCTCCACCTCGACCGGCTCGCCCCTGGGCCGCCACTCGCGGCCGGCCATGGGCAGCCGTCCGATCTGCTCCCGCTTCTTCGTGTCCACGCTGATCACCGGCTCGCCATCGGCCTGGTGCTGCTTGACCTGCTCGTTGATATAGCGGAACTGGGCATCCCGGTCGGGATGCTGGGCACCCTCGAGGGTCTTGGCGTTCGCCTGCAGGCTGAAGCCCTCCTGCTTGAGCAGCCGGCCCACCGTCGGCGCGGACACCGGGTGCCCCTGCCGGGTCAGCTCCTCGGCCAGGTTGCGCAGCGACTTCGTCGTCCACCGCAGCGGAGACTGAGGATCTCCCCGCTCGTCCGGCTCGACCAGCCCCAACAGGGCTTTGCGCAAGACCGGATCGTTCTCCTCGGCCCGCTTGCGGCCTCCGCCTGGTGCACGCACCCGGCCGTCCGGCAGAGGCCCGGCCCCCGCTTCCAGCTCCAACACTCCACGACGCACGGTCGTCTCGCTGACCTGCGCGATCCGCGCTACCGCCCGTATGCCGCCGTGCCCGAGCAGCCGGGCCTCGGTAGCCAGGGCCAGCCGCCGCTGCCGCTCGTTCAAGTACGGCAACAACACCGAGAACCTGCACTGGAGTTGGAAACAGATCTCCTCCGGAACTGCCATACCCTGACAACGAGCCTGTCCCTGTAAAGCAGCACCTTGATTCTTTACGGCTTCAGTGGGTGCGGCATCGCTGCCACGACGCACCGGGCAGGACCGCTCCGATCGCGTCCACCAGGCCGGCGTGGGCGTCGGAGACGACGAGCTGGACGCCGGACAGACCCCGGGCGATCAGTGAGCGCAGGAAGGTGAGCGAGCCGGCGCCGTCCTCGGCGGTGGCGACGTCGATGCCGAGGATCTCGCGGTGTCCGTCGGCGTTGACGCCGACCGCGATCAACGCGTGAACGTTGATGATCCGGCCGCCCTCGCGGACCTTCTGGGTCAGCGCGTCCACCCAGACGAACGCATACGGCCCGGCGTCCAAGGCCCGGTTGCGGAAGGCGGCGTGAGGGTGTCCACTCCAAAGGATCACCCTCAGGACTTCCAGCAGCCTCTGATTGCCACGATGAACCGTGTCCCTCGCTCATTCGTTGGTTGAGGATGTAGTTGTGAAACGGTCGAGAGGCGGCGTGATGCGCACCCAAACAGCTTCGAGCGATGGCGGGCGTCACCGTCTCTCCGGCGGAAGCGACCGGCATCTCAGACAGGCAGTGGCCGAGCCGGCATGCCGTGAGGCGGACGTCGGCCTCTTCTTTCCGGCTGAGAACGGTCGGATGCCGGCGGAACAGGTGGCCAGGGCCAAGGCCATCTGCAGTGGTTGCGCCATACAGCAGTCTTGCCTAGCACTCGCTGTCCGCCACCAAGAGTCGGAGGGGATTTGGGGCGGTACCACGCCCGGCGAGCGGCGACAACTGGAGGGAGAAGCAGCCCGGCTGCGGGGAGTGGGCCACCTCGTTGCCCGACTGGCGGCCGCCGAACCCGTGATTGTCGCTGCTGAGGAGCGGCCGGCCGTGGTTTATCACCTGATGGCGGCCGGCTGGAGTGCGACCCGTATCTCCGCCACGCTCTGTATGTCGCCGGAAGCCGTTCTGGCCGCTAGGGAGAGAGCCTGGGCTGCCGCGAGGTTCGCCGACGCCGTGACTGAAGCCGCTCACTCCGGTCATGTCTCCTGTAGTGGTGTAACCGTGTCGCGTTGATCTCCAGTGGGATAGATCTTGTCCATGCTGCCTTCGGGGAGGTAGCGGCGGGGGAAGGCGATCCATTCGTCGTGCATCTCGATGAGCACGGCGGTGGTGAGGCGTTCGAGGGCGCCTGGGTTGGGGAAGATCTGGACGACGTCGACGCGGCGCTTGATCTCCCGGTTGACCCGCTCCAGGGGGTTGGTCGACTGGATCTTCTTCCAATGTCGCTCGGGGAAGTCCGCGAAGGCGGTGAGGTCGACCTTGGCTTCCAGGAGCATCGCCTGCACCTTGGGGAACTGGCGTCCGAGCATGTCGGCGACGGTGTCGAGCTGGGCGCGGACGGCCTCGGCCGTGGGCTGGGCGAAGATCGTGCGGATGGTCGCGGCCGCCATCTCCGCGGCGTCCTTGGGGATCACCGCGAAGACGTTGCGCAGGAAATGAAGCCGTAAAGAATCAACTTGTCGGTGTGTCGGTTTCTTCATCCGCGGCGGCGAGGAGTTCGGTGGCGGTGCGGTAGCGGGTGGTGGCCGGAGGTGGGAGAAGTCCGCTTTCGGCGAGCAGGGGCCGGATCTCGCGGACGACGTTCCCGATCGAGGACCTGCTCACGTCCCCCAGCACGTCGGCGAGGACGTCCAGGGTGCACAGTCTCCGCAGGTAGAGGATGGCGACGACGACGCGTTCTCTGTCGCCGAGCTTCTGCGGGAAGACGCCGCCGCGGCTGCCCGGCTGGCGATCGGTGCCCCGGCGCTGGTAGGAGGCACGTTCGACCAGGGCAACCTGGCGTGGGGCGAGGCGGCGAGCGAGTGCATCCAGTTCCGTGCGGGACATGCCGGTAAGCCGCGGATGGGACAGGCTCTCCATGATCCGGGTGCGCGGCGGGGTCTTGTCGGTGTCGAGGAAGGCCATCAGCGTGTGCGCCGTGGTGAACCGGCTGGGGAGCGTAACCGGGCTGGTGGCCGTGGTCCTCCAGGACCCGGCGGGTCTCGGCGATGAGGTGGCCGATGCAGGTTGGGGTCACCTCCAGCATGTCGCCCAGCAGCTTCATCGAGCAGACCTGGCGCTGGTAGAGGAGGGTGAGCATCACCCGGGTGGCGTCGTCGAACAGCGGCTTGGCCCGCTGATTTCCGGTTGCGCGCCGGGCGCGTCCGCCGCGCTGCTCGCTGTAGCGTTCCTGGGCCCGGGCGGCCTGCAGCGGGGCCAACTCAGCACACAGCTCTGCGAGTTCCGTGCCATTCAGCCCGGTCAGGCGCGGGTCCGCCAGACGGGCCAGAAGTTCGCGGCGTCGGCCGGCGACGCCGTGCGCCTCGCTGACAGGCAGGGCCTGTGGCGCGGAGGGTTCGGGCAGCAGGGTGTAGTTCCACTGGCCGTGAACCTCATGCCGGACCAGCGGCAGCGCGGCGAAGCGGTCCTTGCTGATCGCGATGCCGGTGGGGTAGTCACCGGGATCCAGGTGGGCCTCGACGCGCAGACCAGCCCGGGTGCGGGTGGCGGCGATCGTCTCGATAACGACTTCGTGGCTGGTCAGCGGCCTGCCACGCCAGTTGTGGGTGATGTGGGAGAACAGCCGGTGCTCGATTTTGTTCCATTTGCTTGTGCCCGGACAATGCCGTTGCTTGACTACCGAACTATCACGGGCTGTAGCGTGATGATCCGGTAGGAGAGCTTCGACGAGTACTTCGAGTCCGGACGCTTCAGATGTCGGTCCGCCTCCCGCAGGCGCCTGGCGCCGTTGTCGAGCTTACGGCGAACCTTTGCCGCCAGCACCACCAAGAACTCCTTGATCTTCGTGGGCGTGTCCGTGCACTGGCGGACCACGCTGCGCCGTGCGTGCTTGAGGACCTTGACGAAGGAGACCCGGTCCGGGGGAATCCCGGTGTCGTCGGCCAGAGCGATGATGACCTGCGTGAGGCAGTGGTGTACGACCAGATGCGCCCAGACCTCCTGGCGCACCAGATCCGGGTCACCCGAGCGCAGGACCTCGGCTGGCCCGCGCTGGAAGGTCTTGATCTGCCGGAATGCCGACTCCGCCTCCCACCGCGAGTGATAGAGCCCTGCCAACTCCGCCGCCGGATATGCGACCGGGTCCACAAGGTCGGTCAACAGCCTGACCACCTCGCCGTCATCGACGCGGTACTCGATCACGCGGACCAGCACACCTCCGGGATGCGCGCCTTTCTGCCCGGCCAGGTTCATCCTCGCCAGGTAAGTACCGTCGGGCAGATACTTGACCGGGCGAGCAGCAACGCTCGACCGGGCACGGATTAGCAGATGAGCCCCGGTCCCGGTGTATGCCTTCCATAGCGCCACCCCGGGAAAGCCGCGGTCCATGATGACCAGCATCCCGGCCGCCGCGTCGGCCATTTTGATCGCCAGCTCCGGCTCGCCGCCGTTGAATCCGCCCACCGCCGCGTCGATCTGTGCGTGGGTGCCGCACTCGGTCAGCGTCACCCCCCGGACCTGCGGGAAACCCGCGGGCTGGCCGTTCTTGACCGGTCCGCCGAACGCGGCCCGATTGGCCGTCGTGTCCGGCACGTCCAGCACGAACCCGTCCACTGCGGCCAGCCGCATCTCGCGATAGAAGGCGCTCTTCAAACCGACCGGAGCCAACGGCCCGGCCAGCTCCCGGAACATGGTTTCCAAGACCTGCGGTCCCAGGCGCCTTCGCGCCCGCGTGAACGAGGACTTGTTGGGGATGCTCTCACCCAACTCCGGGATACTGCCGACAAGCTGCTCGGCGACGTCGTCGTAGGAGTCCTGCTGAAACAGGGCCAGAGCGAGCGTGAAGTAGACCATGAACCCGGCCGGCAGGGCGCCGGACTTCTTGTCGCGAACCCCGCATTTCTCCAGCACTTCACCGACGAGCTCCGGGGTCACCCAGCGTGTCACCACTCCCAGCCGCACATGATCAGATATCCCCACCCATGGATGCATGCCGGGCTCAACGATCACTGTGAACCGTTCCGGGTTCGGTAGAGATCTCAGTTGTTGGTTGTGACCTGGGGTTTTGTGGTTGCCCGGTAGTGGTTGTTCTCGTATTCAACGGGCGGGACGTGGCCTATCTCACCGTGGAGTCGTCGGTGGTTGTACCAGTCGACGTACTCGGCGGTGGCGAGCTCGACGTCGGACAGCGTCTTCCACGGCCGTCGGGGCTTGATCAGCTCGGTCTTGAACAGCCCGATCGTGCTCTCCATCAGGGCATTGTCGTAGGCGTCGCCGACCGAGCCGATCGAGGCGGCGATACCGGCGGCGTCCAGGTGCTCGGCGAGCCGGAAACTCGTGTATTGCGACCCGGCATCGGAGTGATGGATCAACTCACCTGGCTGGACTGGATGTTGATCACGGTCGCGCTGCCAGATCGCCATCTCCAGGGCGTCCAGCACGAAGACCGTCTCCTTCACGGTGGCGGCCGACCAGCCGACGATCCGGCGGGAGAAGGTGTCCACGACGAAGGCGACGTAGACGACGCCGGCCCACGTTCTGACATGGGTGAAGTCCGCGACCCAGCAGCGGTTCGGGGCGCCGGCGACGAAGTTGCGGTCCACGAGGTCGGGAGCCCGCCCGGCCTGGCCGCCGGGAAGCGTGGTGATCACGCGTTTGCCGCGGACCGCGCCGGTGATGCCGAGCTCGCGCATCAGGCGTTCGACGGTGCAGCGGGCCACGGCCTGGCCCTGCCGGTTCAGCTCCCGCCAGATCTTCCTCGCCCCGTAGACGCGGTAGTTGGCGTCGTAGACGTGCTGGATCAGTTCCTTCAGCTCGCCGTCCCGCACGGTCCTGGCGGACGGCGCGGTCCGGCGTCTGCGGTGGGCATAGTAGGTGGAGGGGGCGATCCTGCAGTCGTGCATCGTCAGCACGCGGCAGATCGGCTCGACGCCGCCGAAGCGGTCCTTGTGCTCGTCGATGAACGCTACGAGCGTGTGTGTGGCCGGTCGAGCTCGGCCGCGAAGAAAGACGCCGCGGCTTTGAGGATCTCGTTCGCCCGCTTGAGCTCGGCGTTCTCCTTCTTCAGCCGCTTCAGCTCGGCGGACTCCTCCGTCGTCGTCCCCGGCCGGGTCCCAGCGTCGATCTGGTCCTGCCGTACCCACTTCCGCAGGGTCTCGGTCGTGCCGATGCCCAGCTTCTGGGCGACCGCTTTCATAGCGGCCCACTCGGTGTCGTACTCCGGCCGCACCTCGGCGACCATCCGCACCGCCCGACGGCGCAGCTCAAGCGGGTACTGGGAAGGACGTGCCATGACTCGATCCTCTCAAATGATCGAGTCCCTACCGAACCCGGAACGGTTCAGTCAGGAGGGACTGCTGCATGATCGGGTGACAGCGGGGTTTATGCAGCCAGAGCTGCGGGTGGGGTCATGATGGTCTCGTACTCGACGGGGGTCAATCGGCCCAGGCGTCGTTGCCGCCGGCGCCGGTGGTAGGTCCGCTCGATCCAGGTGACGATCGCGATCCGCAACTCCTGGCGGGTGGCCCAGACGCGGCGGTCGAGGACGTTCTTCTGCAGCAATGCGAAGAAGCTCTCCATTGCGGCGTTGTCGCCGGCGGCCCCGACCCGGCCCATTGAGCCGACCAGGCCGTGCCGGGTGAGGACGGCGGCGACCTTGCGGGACCGGAATTGCGATCCGCGGTCGGAGTGCACGATGCATCCCGCAGCGGGGCTGCGGCGGGCAACGGCGGACTCCAGCGCGGCCACCGCGAGGCGGGACTTCATCCGGGCGTCGATGGAATAGCCCACGATGCGGCCGGAGTACACATCCTTGACGGCGCACAGATACAGCTTGCCCTCGCCGGTCGCGTGCTCGGTGATGTCCGTGAGCCACAACCGGTTCGGCCCGTCCGCGGTGAAGTTCCGCCGCACCAGGTCATCGTGGACCGGTGGCCCGGCTTTGGCATTCTTCCCGCGGCCCCGGCGTTTGCCGAAGGCACTCCACCAGCCGTTGTCCCGGCAGATCCGCCAGGCGGTCCGCTCGGCCATCGCCTCACCGGCGGCGTGGGCCTCGTCGAGAAGGAAGCGGTGCCCGAACTCGGGATCGTCGCGGTGCGCCTCGAACAGGGCGTTGGCCCGGTATGCCTCGGTCAGTTCCGCGTCGGTGGCAGGCCGGGCAAGCCACCGGTAGTAGGGCTGGCGGGCCAGCCCGAGCACCCGGCACGTCACCGCCACCGGCACCCGGTAAGGGGCATCGGCGGCGGCCAGCTCACGGACGAGCGGGTACATCATTTTGACGGCAGGTTCGCCTGCGACAGATACGCCGCAGCCCTCCTGAGCACCTCGTTCTCCTGCTCCAACAACCGGATCCGCTTGCGGGCCTCGCGCAGCTCGGCCGACTCACCCGACGTCGTTGCGGGCCTGGCGCCCTCATCGGTCTCGGCGCGGCGCAGCCACTTCGACAACGTGATCGGGTGGACCCCGAAGTCAGCGGCGATCTGCTCCAGCGTGACGCCGGGCTCGCGGTTGCGCGCGACCCGCACGACGTCCTCGCGGAACTCCTTCGGATACGGCTTGGGCACTGCAACATCCTTCCAGGCCGCCTCTCAGCAAGCCAGGTCAGGTGTCACTCAACCCTGCAGCAGTCCCGGACCCCTACCGCGACCCGGTCCGACAGCCGCTCACCAGATGACTTCAGCTGACCTGCTCTTGGCACACCAACAACAACGACCGGATTACACCTAAGTTACCGGTGTTGAGGCTAGCTCGTGCCGTCCGCACCGTCTGTTGTGGAATCCGCCGGGTACTCCTCAGCCGCAGGGCCCCCACCCCCTGGCTCGGTCCCACTCGACACTGTGTCAGCCATGTGAGGGCCACATGCCCCGGGATCACCAGCAAAGTCAGGCCTTGCCTCTGACCGTGCCAGCCCCTCGGAACGATCGCTGGCGCACTCACCGTTGGTGGGGTGACAGCACAGAGCTAGCAGGTAGAAAGCTTTCGTCGTCTCGGGGTGCTGGATCTCGTCGATCACGTGGTCCCACTCCGGGTCGCCCGTCCTGGGCAGGCCGCGAAGTGCGTGGCTGTGGACCTCGATGCTTTTGTGGATCATCGTTCATCTCCTTCAGGAGCACTGCCCCCTTGCTATGGAGAACGCGGACGATCTTGTCCCGGATCACCGGATGGGCCGGTTTTCGCCCTGCGAGTGAATGTTCGCACTTGCCGTCAGCCCGACGGGAAGAGTGATCTTGAACCACAGTTCAAGCGTCGCTGGACGAGGGAGGGCTGTCGGTCAACTCGCTGGTTGGCGCCCTGTAGCCAATCGGTTTCGTTGTGTTGACGAGCTGACTCGTGTAGTGATTTAGTCACTTAGAAGCGCGGCCGGCACGGTGGGAGAGAGCTCATGAGGCGAGGCCTTTCAGACACAACACCAGCAACCCCACCGCATGCTCCGGTAGGTCGCCCTTTGACCTTGTCGGAGCGGCTTGCGGCCGGCCTGCTCAACTTGATCGTTGAGCAGTCGCTAAAGCCGGGCGAGGCCTTGCCGACCGTCAAGGCGTTAGCGAAGCAGTTCTCCGTCACGGCACCGACGATGCGAGAGGCCCTCCGTAGGCTGCAGGCAACCGATACGGTGGAACTTCGCCACGGCTCCGGGGTGTACGTGGGCAACGGTGTCTACCGTGCACTGATGCCTAACCCAAACTCGGCACCGATGGAAGACGAGTTAGTTCTTGAGACGGTGGCGGCACGCCTCATTATCGAGCCGGGCATCGCGGCGCTGTGCGCGCTGCACCGTACCGAGGATGCGCTTGCACGAATGAAGTCGGCCGTCGAGACCTGGCAGCATGATCCCTCGCAGGTCGATCCGCTCTTCGACTTTCATCGCGAGCTTGCAGCTGGCTGTGGAAACCGCCTCGTGTACGAACTACTCGACTCCCTCCTCTCGCTGCGAGACCCTGAGCAGACGATGCATCGCCTCACGGCGTCTGTTCGGCGTCGCAGCCACGAGGAGCACCGGGCGATATTCGAGGCAGTGCGGCACGGCGACTCAGGCTCAGCCGAAGCCCTGACCCGTGCCCACCTGAAGACACTCCACGATGAAACAGCCATACTCCTGGCGGATCGCTCCGTTGGCCACGTCGTCGGAGCTGACTCCAACTGAAGAGGCGTCAAGATGAAGCAAGAATCGGTGTGCGCTCGGGGACACCGCGTTCCATCGTCTCGCCGGTGCGGCACGGCCCGACGCCGCAGGGGTAACAACCCCTGACCCCTGCGAACGGGGACGGTCGGCAACCAAACCGACGCCGCGCGGACTGACCCGACCTGTCACAGCATTTCCTCAACTGCTCCCGTAGCAGTTGCTTGCTTGGGTTCCCCGGTCGCCCTTCATGACATCCGGAGGTGCGATGACCTTTCTGTTTCCGCACGCTGATCCCTTCACCGATCGTTGATCAGATCAAGAGCATGGCTGCAGGCAGGGAGACGAAGATGGGCACGATCAAGGTAGCGGTGCAGGCGGCCGATCCAATCACAAAGATCGGTTTGCTCAGTCAGATCAAGCAGGAACCTCGGATTGCGGCGGTCACAGAGGAATCCGGGAGCGCTGACGTCCTGGTGGTGGCGGTTGAGGACGCGGGTACTGCCGCAATCGAGATGCTGCGGAAGCTCTCGCGCTCGAACCAACGCATCCTCTTCATCGTCGATCACCGCCGGCCTGTGGACCCACGCAGGGTGGTCGAGTGCGGCGTGCGCGCTGTTATCTGGCGCGACGAATTCACCCCCGCCAAGTTCACCAGTGCCATTGTGTCCATTGGCGAGGGGCGTGGTGACCTGCCACTGGTCCTCCAGGGGGAACTGCTCGATCAGTTGCAGCGCACCTACCGCGAGGTTCTGGCGCCGCAGGGCCTGACCGCCAGCGGGTTGGCCGAACGAGAACTCGAAGTCCTGCGGCTTGTAGCGGAGGGGTACACCTTGGAGGAGATGTCCGAGAAGCTTCGCTATTCCGAACGAACGGTGAAGAACATACTGCACAGAACCATAAAACACCTGAATCTCCGCAACCGCGCCCAGGCCGTCTCCTTTGCCATTAGGAGCGGCTTGATTTAGCGGCGATCGCCCTAACCGCCCTGACGATCCTCGCCCCCAATCGAGGCTCTGGCCCCCTCCCCATCGGCTGCTGCGACCCGCAGTTCCGGGGGGCCTGTCACCGCGCCATGGCTTTGCGTACTTAAGAACGTCGCTGGCCAACTAGCTGACCAGCGCTGAAATTGATAATAGTCGAGCATGAGGAGTGATCAGTGCCGGTAAAATCCCCCGAACTGGCCGTTCGCCATAGCGCGACCGTTGTTCCACCGGGCCCGAGGAAGTCTGCAGTGCGCAGCTCCTCTCAGCCCGCCGGAAGATGCCCTCAACGCACCTTCACCGTAGCAGTCTATGCCACTGATCCTATCACCGAACTCGCTCTGTCCAGTCATCTGAATGAGGACCTTCGTCTGATTCCGATTGGTTCCGATCGGAGTCAAATGGCTGACGTTACCGTGATAGCGGTGGAGGACGCGGATCGCGTCGCACTAGACGTCCTCCGAACCATGAGCCGTTCGCATGCCAGAGGCATCTTCATCGTCAGCAGGCGCTGGTACATCGATCTGCACACCGCTGTCGATTGCGGCTTGCGAGGGGTAATTTGGCGATCAGAATTCACTCCCGCGAAGTTCATATCGACAATTACCGCGGTCGGGCAGGGCGGGGCCGACCTGCCCCCTGACTTGCAGGGAAAGCTGCTCGACGAAGTTCAGCGAATGCGGCGTGACGTGCTGGCCCCGCACCGCTTGATCGATCCCTGTCTGACGGAGCGGGAAATCGCCGTTCTACGCCTTGTGGCGGACGGTTGCACGCTGGCAGAAATCACTTCGCAGCTCCCCTACTCCGAACGTACGGTGAAGCACGTGCTCCACAACGTAATGAGACTGCTCAACGTGCGCAATCGCGCGCACGCAGTCTCCTACGCGGTGCGCGCCGGCCTGATCTGACGGTGCGATGCCGGGCCGCACCGGGTGCGTGCGTCGCGGCGGCGACCGCCTCCTAACCTCGCGCTTTCACGAGGCAGGGTGAACCGTTCCGGGTTCGGTAGAGATCTCAGTTGTTGGTTGTGACCTGGGGTTTTGTGGTTGCCCGGTAGTGGTTGTTCTCGTATTCAACGGGCGGGACGTGGCCTATCTCACCGTGGAGTCGTCGGTGGTTGTACCAGTCGACGTACTCGGCGGTGGCGAGCTCGACGTCGGACAGCGTCTTCCACGGCCGTCGGGGCTTGATCAGCTCGGTCTTGAACAGCCCGATCGTGCTCTCCATCAGGGCATTGTCGTAGGCGTCGCCGACCGAGCCGATCGAGGCGGCGATACCGGCGGCGTCCAGGTGCTCGGCGAGCCGGAAACTCGTGTATTGCGACCCGGCATCGGAGTGATGGATCAACTCACCTGGCTGGACTGGATGTTGATCACGGTCGCGCTGCCAGATCGCCATCTCCAGGGCGTCCAGCACGAAGACCGTCTCCTTCACGGTGGCGGCCGACCAGCCGACGATCCGGCGGGAGAAGGTGTCCACGACGAAGGCGACGTAGACGACGCCGGCCCACGTTCTGACATGGGTGAAGTCCGCGACCCAGCAGCGGTTCGGGGCGCCGGCGACGAAGTTGCGGTCCACGAGGTCGGGAGCCCGCCCGGCCTGGCCGCCGGGAAGCGTGGTGATCACGCGTTTGCCGCGGACCGCGCCGGTGATGCCGAGCTCGCGCATCAGGCGTTCGACGGTGCAGCGGGCCACGGCCTGGCCCTGCCGGTTCAGCTCCCGCCAGATCTTCCTCGCCCCGTAGACGCGGTAGTTGGCGTCGTAGACGTGCTGGATCAGTTCCTTCAGCTCGCCGTCCCGCACGGTCCTGGCGGACGGCGCGGTCCGGCGTCTGCGGTGGGCATAGTAGGTGGAGGGGGCGATCCTGCAGTCGTGCATCGTCAGCACGCGGCAGATCGGCTCGACGCCGCCGAAGCGGTCCTTGTGCTCGTCGATGAACGCTACGAGCGTGTGTGTGGCCGGTCGAGCTCGGCCGCGAAGAAAGACGCCGCGGCTTTGAGGATCTCGTTCGCCCGCTTGAGCTCGGCGTTCTCCTTCTTCAGCCGCTTCAGCTCGGCGGACTCCTCCGTCGTCGTCCCCGGCCGGGTCCCAGCGTCGATCTGGTCCTGCCGTACCCACTTCCGCAGGGTCTCGGTCGTGCCGATGCCCAGCTTCTGGGCGACCGCTTTCATAGCGGCCCACTCGGTGTCGTACTCCGGCCGCACCTCGGCGACCATCCGCACCGCCCGACGGCGCAGCTCAAGCGGGTACTGGGAAGGACGTGCCATGACTCGATCCTCTCAAATGATCGAGTCCCTACCGAACCCGGAACGGTTCAGGGCGTCCGGTGGGTGATCAGAAACGCAGAGAGTGCTCCTGACCTGCAACGATGGGACTTGTCTAGTGTCCAGGTCGTCGCATGAAAGAAGCACTCTCCAGGTGAAGAAGCGTATCGGGTCCTACCCGCGTGTCCGCGTCGAGGGCGGTGGCCGCGGGGTGGTGTCCCAGGCCGGTGGTGTGCTGCTGGTGGAGACGATCCGCAAGTCCGGTCTGGATCAGGCGATATCGGCGGCGCTTGAGCCGTGGCGAAGGCCGCGGGCGGTGCATGATCCGGGCAAGGTCCTGCTGGATGTGGCGCTCGCGGTCGCGCTGGGTGGGGACTGCCTGGCAGACGTCGGTCTGCTGCGGGCCGAACCGGCCATGTTCGGGCCGGTGGCCTCCGATCCGACGGTATCCCGGCTGATCGACACGCTGGCAGCGGGTGGGAAGCGTGCTCTGACCGCACTGCGGCAGGCCCGCTCTCAAGTCCGTGAATGTGTGTGGACGTTGGCCGGTGAGGAAGCTCCGGACGCCGGCGGGCAGGTGGTCGTGGACCTGGGCGGGGTGCTGGTGATCGCGCATTCCGAGAAGCAGGATGCGGCCGCGACCTGGAAAAAGACGTTCGGGCACCATCCGCTGATGGGGTTCGTCGACCACGGCCGGGGCGGGTCCGGGGAGCCGGTGGCCGGGCTGCTGCGGCCCGGGAACGCGGGCAGCAACACCGCTGCGGACCACATCGAAGCCGCCAGGATCGCCCTGAAGCAGCTGCCGAAGAAGTACCGGCGCGGACGGCGGACGCTGATCCGCACCGACTCGGGCGGCGGCACCCACGAGTTCGTGGACTGGCTTTCCGCGCGCGGCCGGTGGCTGTCCTACTCGGTCGGCATGACCATCACCGATGCCATCCACCAGGCCGTCGGGAAGGTCCCGGCATCGGCCTGGACGCCGGCCGTCGAGCCCGACGGCGAGATCCGCGACGGTGCCTGGGTCGCCGAACTCGACGGCGACTGCCTGACCGGCTGGCCCAAGGAGATGCGGCTGATCGTGCGGAAGGAACGCCCGCACCCCGGCGCCCAACTGCGCTTCACCGACGCCGACGGCATGCGCCTGACCTGCTTCGCCACCAACACCAAGCATGCTCCGATCGCCGCGCTCGAACTGCGGCACCGCCAGCGCGCGAGGGCCGAGGACCGCATCCGCGCCGCCCGCGCCACCGGCCTGCGCAATTTGCCCCTGCACGACACCGCGCAGAACCAGATCTGGCTGGAGATCGTCCAGATCGCCCTCGACCTGCTCGCCTGGATGCCCATGCTCGCTCTGGCCGGCACCGCCCGGGTGTGGGAGCCCAAACGCCTGCGCCTGCGGCTGTTCTCCATCGCTGCCCAGTTGGTCACCACCGGCCGCCGCCGCATCCTCCGGCTCGCGAAACACTGGCCTTGGACCAACCTGATCACCGACGCGTGGGCACGACTCGAAGCCCTCCCCAGCCCCGGCTGACCAACACTTTCTCGTCCCTACGGGCAGCGCAAGCCCACCGGAGCAGTGGAACCCGGCGCCCACCCGACGCGACTGCCGGGGCGATGTCATGCCCGAAACCCACAGCACAGACAGAAACAGCCCGCCAGATGAACTGGCGAGCTGTCATGAAAGCCCGAGGCTAGATTCAACCGGTCAAGGCAACACTCTCGGCTGGTGTGCGGAACCCCAGGCACTTTCGCGGACGGTTGTTGAGCTTCGTCGCGATGGCGTCAAGGTCGTGAGCTGCCCCGAGTTTCGTAGAGTCCGGTGGTCTTGTTTCAGGCGGACTGCGGGGTGGCTTCCTGTTGTCGTCAGAAGTCGCGTTCGTACTCGGCGGGCGGTACGTAGTCGAGTGCGGAGTGCAGGCGTTCTTCGTTGTACCACGTGACCCACTGGAAGATCGCCCGTTCGACCTGGTCGAC
>NZ_JAUSZW010000003.1:0-153914 GCF_030817975.1 Streptomyces sp. V4I23
CTGTACTGAGATTTGTGGAGTCCCTGATGCCAGGGTTACGGTCCTGGCGAAGGAGATCCACCAACACCATGCCTGCACCCCGTAAATACCCGGACGAGCTCCGCGAGCGCGCGGTCCGCGAGGTCCGTTCCACCGGCCGCCCGATCGCGCACGTTGCGAAGGACCTGGGCATCCATAAAGAGGCCCTGCGCGGCTGGGTCCGCCAGGCGGAGGCCGACCGTGGCGAGCGCGACGACCGGCTGACCACCGCCGAGCAGGACGAGCTCAGGCAACTCCGCAAAGAGGTGGCGGAGTTGAGGCGGGCGAACGACATCCTCAAGGCCGCGTCGGTGTTTTTTGCCCAGGAGATCGACCGTCCCCGGACGAGGCCGAGCAGGTGATCGACCATCTGCGTGACAAGGGTCTCGGGGTCGATCCCGTCTGCCGGGTGCTGGAGCTGTCGCCGTCGACGTACTTTGCCCGCAAGAAGCGGCCGAAGTCGGCCCGCCGGCTCCGCGATGAACAGCTCATGCCTGTGATCGAGTCGGTCCACGCCGAGTCGGACGGCACCTATGGAGCCCGCCGGATGACCCGTGCCCTCAAGCGCAAGGGGGTGGACGTCGCCCGCTGCACCGTCGAGCGCCTGATGGCCAAGCTGAACCTGGAGGGTGTCATTCGCGGACAGCGGCGCCGCACCACGATCTGCGAACCGTCGGCGCCGAGGCCGCCGGACCTGGTCGATCGGGACTTCACAGCCTCCCGCCCGGACGAGCTCTGGGTCGCCGACATGACTTATGTGAGGACGTGGTCGGGCTGGGCATACGTGGCGTTTGTCCTGGACGTGTACTCGCGGATGATCGTCGGCTGGCAGGTCGCGAACCACATGAGGACCGAACTGCCCCTGGACGCACTGGAGATGGGTCTGTGGAGACGCCGGATCAAGGCAGGCTCCGGCCTCATTCATCACAGCGACCGCGGATCTCAATACGTGTCAATTCGGTACACCGACCGGCTCGCTGACATCGGCGCCTCCGCGTCGGTCGGCTCCGTGGCCGACTCGTACGATAACGCGATGGCCGAGGCCCTGAACGGCACGTTCAAGGCCGAGCTGATCGAGATGCAAGGGCCGTGGCGGGACGTCGACCAGGTCGAACGGGCGATCTTCCAGTGGGTCACGTGGTACAACGAAGAACGCCTGCACTCCGCACTCGACTACGTACCGCCCGCCGAGTACGAACGCGACTTCTGACGACAACAGGAAGCCACCCCGCAGTCCGCCTGAAACAAGACCACCGGACTCTACGAAACTCGGGGCAGCTCACGACCTTGACGCCATCGCGACGAAGCTCAACAACCGTCCGCGAAAGTGCCTGGGGTTCCGCACACCAGCCGAGAGTGTTGCCTTGACCGGTTGAATCTAGCCTCGGGCTTTCATGACAGCTCGCCAGTTCATCTGGCGGGCTGTTTCTGTCTGTGCTGTGGGTTTCGGGCATGACATCGCCCCGGCAGTCGCGTCGGGTGGGCGCCGGGTTCCACTGCTCCGGTGGGCTTGCGCTGCCCGTAGGGACGAGAAAGTGTTGGTCAGCCGGGGCTGGGGAGGGCTTCGAGTCGTGCCCACGCGTCGGTGATCAGGTTGGTCCAAGGCCAGTGTTTCGCGAGCCGGAGGATGCGGCGGCGGCCGGTGGTGACCAACTGGGCAGCGATGGAGAACAGCCGCAGGCGCAGGCGTTTGGGCTCCCACACCCGGGCGGTGCCGGCCAGAGCGAGCATGGGCATCCAGGCGAGCAGGTCGAGGGCGATCTGGACGATCTCCAGCCAGATCTGGTTCTGCGCGGTGTCGTGCAGGGGCAAATTGCGCAGGCCGGTGGCGCGGGCGGCGCGGATGCGGTCCTCGGCCCTCGCGCGCTGGCGGTGCCGCAGTTCGAGCGCGGCGATCGGAGCATGCTTGGTGTTGGTGGCGAAGCAGGTCAGGCGCATGCCGTCGGCGTCGGTGAAGCGCAGTTGGGCGCCGGGGTGCGGGCGTTCCTTCCGCACGATCAGCCGCATCTCCTTGGGCCAGCCGGTCAGGCAGTCGCCGTCGAGTTCGGCGACCCAGGCACCGTCGCGGATCTCGCCGTCGGGCTCGACGGCCGGCGTCCAGGCCGATGCCGGGACCTTCCCGACGGCCTGGTGGATGGCATCGGTGATGGTCATGCCGACCGAGTAGGACAGCCACCGGCCGCGCGCGGAAAGCCAGTCCACGAACTCGTGGGTGCCGCCGCCCGAGTCGGTGCGGATCAGCGTCCGCCGTCCGCGCCGGTACTTCTTCGGCAGCTGCTTCAGGGCGATCCTGGCGGCTTCGATGTGGTCCGCAGCGGTGTTGCTGCCCGCGTTCCCGGGCCGCAGCAGCCCGGCCACCGGCTCCCCGGACCCGCCCCGGCCGTGGTCGACGAACCCCATCAGCGGATGGTGCCCGAACGTCTTTTTCCAGGTCGCGGCCGCATCCTGCTTCTCGGAATGCGCGATCACCAGCACCCCGTCCAGGTCCACGACCACCTGCCCGCCGGCGTCCGGAGCTTCCTCACCGGCCAACGTCCACACACATTCACGGACTTGAGAGCGGGCCTGCCGCAGTGCGGTCAGAGCACGCTTCCCACCCGCTGCCAGCGTGTCGATCAGCCGGGATACCGTCGGATCGGAGGCCACCGGCCCGAACACCGACGGTTCGGCCCGCAGCAGACCTGTCCCGCGTCAAGTTTTTGGCTCAGTGATCTCGGTTTGAAAGTTGGGGATGCAGGCTCGGGTCGTTGTAGACCTCGATCGGCCGGTGGCCGGACAGGGCCTCGTGGGGTCGGTTGTGGTTGAACACATGCCGGTAGTGCTCGGCCTCGCGGGCGAGCATGGTGAGGTCCTCGATCTCCAGGCGGTAGAGGTGCTCGTACTTCAGCGAGCCGAAGGCGCGCTCGCGTACGCCGTTCTGGCCGGGGCTCTTGGCCTGGGTGCGGATGTGCAGCAACTCGGGGCGGGTAGCGATGAAGCGGGCGAACGCGGCGCCCTTGAAGGCTCCGCCATTGTCGGTGACCAGCTTGATGCGCCGGTTTTTGCCGGTGTCGGGATCGGCGGGCAGCAGCTCGGCCAGCGGACGTCCGCCGAGACGTTCGGCCTCCGCGATCGCGAGCTTCACCGCCTCGATCGCGTCGGCGCCGGTGCACGAGGGGCTGATGTGCCAGCCGTGCTCGTACTTGGTGAAGTAGTCCGTCACCCCGGCCAGCTGCCAGATCCCGCCTCCGGACGTCTCGTATTCGGAGAAGTCCAGTTGCCATACTTCGTTCGGGCTCGTCGGCGGCTGGGCGAAGGCGGCCTTGCGGGCCTTGGCCGGCTCGCGGCGTATGCCCTGGTAGTCGACCGGCTGGAGTAAATCCCTTCTGCGCAGAGCCGGTTCGATGGAGGATGCAGACACGTCGTGGCCGTCGGCTCGCATCATCCAGTGGATCTTGCGGTGGCCCCAGGCCGGCCAGTCCGCGGCGTACTTCGCGGCGATCGGCTCGAGCTGGTCGACCACCGGCGCCGGCCACGGGCCCTTGACCACACTCTGGCCACGGCGGGCGCGGGCCTGCCAGCGGGTGCAGGTGCGGCGCGGGATGCCGACAAGCTCGCAGAACCTCGAGGTCGGCATCGCCGCTTGGGTGCGGATCACCTCGAGGTCCTCGAAGGGGCCAGGCGGCCCTCAGCGGACTTCTTCCACACCCGCAGCTCGACATGGGCCTCACCAAGCGCGGCCTTGAGGTCCTCGATCTGCTCCTCGAGCATCGCCTCCCGGCTGGAGGCCTGCTTCGATGTTCCGGCCGTCAGGCCAGCCTTCCCGGACTCCAGGAACTGGTCCCGCCACTTGGCCACCGACGTCTGCGACGTCTTGTTCCGGCGGGCCGCCTCAGCGACGGTCATCTCACCAGCCAGGACCGACAGCACGATCCGTATCTTGTCCTCCACCGGGAACTGCGGCGGACGGCTCATCAGGCTCTCCTTCAGCTCGTCAGGGCTCAACAAACCCCTGTGCCAGAAAGTCTGACGCGCGACAGACCGACGTCTGCCAGGCAGTCCCCACCCAGCGCGACCGCGAGCGCCACATCCAGCAGGACCTTGCCCGGATCATGCACCGCCCGCGGCCTTCGCCACGGCTCAAGCGCCGCCGATATCGCCTCATCCAGACCGGACTTGCGGATCGTCTCCACCAGCAGCACACCGCCAGCCTGGGACACCACCCCGCGGCCACCGCCCTCGACGCGGACACGCGGGTAGGACCCGATACGCTTCTTCACCTGGAGAGTGCTTCTTTCATGCGACGACCTGGACACTAGACAAGTCCCATCGTTGCAGGTCAGGAGCACTCTCTGCGTTTCTGATCACCCACCGGACGCCCTGCCTCGTGAAAGCGCGAGGCTAAGGCCGCTTTTTTCAGGATCTCGATCGTCTTCGCCTGCTCGGCGGTCAGCTTCCGCAGCCGCTTCAGTTCCGTCGGCGGCCCGCACGGCACCGGGTCCCGATCCGCTGTCCCGGGCGGCGCTGGCCTTCTTCACCCAGCCCCGCAGGGACTCCGAGCTGATCCCGAGTTCCCGGGCGACTGCGGTCACCGTCCGGCCCGACGACCGCACGAGCTCGATCGCGTCCCGCTTGTACTCGTCCGAGTACCGCTTCGTGTACTTGCTTCCCACCTGGCACTGCTTCCTCTGGAACCTCAGAGGGCGTTAAGTCCGTTTCTGATAGCGGCCGCGTCCGGGTTGTTCGAGGAGTCCTTGGCGGACGAGTCGTCCCAGGCGGGAGTGGGTGACGTTGATCGAGGGCTCGTCGGTGGGCAGGCCGAGGTGCTCGTGCAGATCGCGGACGCGGAACACCTTCCCGGGGTGCTCGTTGAACGTGGTCACGATGCGCTGGTAGACGGTGGCGGTGGCGGTCTCCGAGGGGGCCGTTGCGTGGTCGGGAGGGGTGAGGCCGTCGATGACCTTGCGGGTGGCGGCGAGCTCGGCCAGGCGGGCTTCGGTCTCGGCGAGGGCGGTGGTGAGCTGCTCGATCTGCTCACGCAGGTTGCCGGCTCGTGCGGCGGTCTCATCGTGTTCGGTCTGCAGCAGCCGCAGGAGTTCGCTGACGTTCACGCGGCCAGCTCCACGTCGTCCCGCCAGGTGGGGCAGGGGTGGTGAGGCGGCGGAGCATGCCGGCGGTGGAGGCCCAGTAGACGCGGGAGGCCGCGTTGTCGGGCCGGTGGTCATAGTCGCGAGCGAGGCGCCGGTGCAGCATGAGGGTGCCGTTGACCTGCTCGACCACCCACCGTTTCGGTTCCGGGACGAAGCCTTTGCCTTCGTCGTCGGGGTTGCGCCGGACCACCTCGACGGTGATGTCCTTCACCGCTCCGTGGATGATCACGGCGTCTTTGAAGCCCTGGTCGACCAGGGCTGTCTCCAGGCGCATTCCGCATCGTTCGGCCGCCTGGTCCAGCAGGGCGATGCCGGCCTCGTTGTCGTGCGCGCTCGCGGCCAGGACCACCACGCCGATGATCAGGCCTATGACGTCGACGGCGAGCCCCCGCTTCCTGCCGGGCGTTTTCTTGTTCATCCAGTCCCGTCGTCTTCTTCGGCACCCCGGCCGCCACGCGGACGGACTGGGTGTCGATGATCACCAGGGACGGGTCCTCTAGGGCCAACGCCGTTCAGTTAAGGCGGGCTCGGTGGTGTCAAGGGCTGCTCGTGAGCATGGTGATGCTAATGGTGGCTTTGTAGGTGGTGCGGTCGATGGCGGGTCCGCGCGCGTTGTATTTGGAGATCGCTCGTTTGACGATGCGGTCTTTGGTGCGGACCCGCCGGGCTGGCAGGAGGTGGGCCAGGACGTGGCGGCCGATGGTGCCGACGAGGTCGATGTCGGTGTCGGTGATGACGCCGGCGGCCAAGACGAGCTGGTCCCGGGCAGCGGCGAGGGCAGTGGTGAAGCCGGCCCGGTCCGGGTCGGTGCCCGCGGCACTGTCGGCAGCGTCGGTCATTGCCGTGCGTAATGCCTGGTAGGCGGTCAGGAGTGCCCAGACCTCCTGCTCGATGCCGTCGGGGGTGCGGGCCCGCAGGACGCGTCCGCCCAAGATCGTGGATTTCAGCTCGGCGTAGGCGGTCTCGATCTCCCAGCGCTCGTGGTAGAGCCGGATGAGTTCCCCGGCCGGGTGGGTGGCAGGGTCAGTGAGGGTGGTCAGCAGCCGGTAGTGGCCGGCGCGGGCGCCCTGGGCGGTGCGGATGGTGATCTCGGCGTCGATGACTCGCATAGTCAGCGGCCCGATCCGGGTGAGTACCGAGCCGTCGCGGCAGCGGGCCACCAGGGGCAGCTTCCGATTGGTCTTGCAGCGGACCAGCAGATCGGCGCCGGTGGAGGCCAGCTGGTTCAGCAGGGCAGCGGAGGAGAAGTTCCGGTCGCCCAGCAGCAGCATTCCGGGCCGCAGGCTGTCCGCCAGGGGGCGGGCGTATTCCAACTCACCATGCGTGGCGGGACCGAATACGGCGCCGATCAATGACCGGGTCCCGCAGGCCACCAGCGCGGCCAGACGCAGTTGCGGGTAGCCAGAGGTCCCGTTGCCGAGCCGCTGCCGTGTGAACACCGCCAGGTTGGCCGGGCAGTCCGGGACCGGCAGTAAGGTGCCGTCGACCGCGACGACCCTCAGTCCCCGCCACCGCCCGGCGGCAGCGGTCGTGGCCGCGGGCCCGCTCACCAAATTGAACAGCGCTTTCATTGGTGCCGGCCCCAGCCGCTGGCGGGCCTGGCGAAGAGCGCTGCCGCTGGGCCGGAGCAGCGGCAGGCCCGCCAGCCCGGCACACAACCGGTCGAAAACCTGCTGGTAGCCCAGCCCGTTGAAGAGCGCTCCGGCCAGCAGCAGGTACACCGTGACCCGCGCCGGCACCAGCCGGATCCTGCGCTGCACCGCACCGGTCTCGGCCAACACCTCGTCGACCATCTCGAACGGAACGATCCGGGTCAGCTCACCGATATGCCCCGGCGCGAACACCCCGGCCGCTACCCCGACCGTCCTGGTTATGGCAGTCTGTTCCAACAGCGGAGCTCCTGTAGTGAGGATGTCTTGGAGGACAACCTCTTCTACAGCAGCTCCGCTGCCTCGTTCACCAAGCCTTGACGAGCGACCTCCACGCCTAACTGAACGACGTTGCCTCTAGGGCCCGTGTGATGTCGTGATCATCTTGCCGATCCGGATCTGCCTGGAAAGCGGATCCGGTAGGAAGAGGATCGTGACGTGCAGACAACTCACCGACGAGCAATGGAAGTTGATCGAGCCGTTCCTGCCGATAGGCGAGTACGGCCCCTACCCCGAGCGGCTGCGAGATCAGTTCGAGGGGGTGATCTGGCGGTTCAGGACAGGCGCGCAGTGGCGGGAGATGCCGGGCGAGTTCGGGCCCTGGCCAACCGTCTACGGACGCTTCCGGGTCTGGCGGAACGCCGGTGTCTTCACTGCCCTGCTGGAGGGTCTGATCGCCGAAGCCGCCCGCCAGGGCAAGACAGACCTTTTCCTGGTCAGCGTGGACTCCACCACCGCCCGCGCGCACCACGACGCGGCCGGGATGATCGTCGACAAGGACGTCATGGAGGCTCTCGAGGAAGCCGCCGCAGAGCAGGAACAGGCCCGGCAAAAAGGGGCGATGAGGCGGAACAGAACGGGCGGGGGTGCGGAGATGAACCTGAGCGGGTCGAACGCCGACGCGTCCGCCGCCGACACAGACTCCGTCTGGGGGCAGCCCTGCTCGGAAGATCCCGCGGCGGGCTGACCAGCAAGATTCGCCTCGCTGCTGACCGCAAGCGCCGACCGCTGTCGTTCGTTCTGACCGCCGGGCAGGCCGCGGACAGCCCCCAGTTCATCCCCGTGCTGAAGAAGATCCGCGTCCGTCTGCCGGTCGGCCGGCCCCGCACCCGGCCGGGCGCGGTCGCCGCAGACAAGGCGTACTCGTCCCGCGCCAACCGCGCCCACCTGCGCAAACGCCGCATCAAGGCAGTCATCCCGGAGAAGAAGGACCAGGCCGCCAACCGCAAGAAGAAGGGCAGCCGGGGCGGTCGTCCCGTCAACTTCGACGCCGAGCTTTACCGCGAGCGCAACACCGTCGAGCGCGTGATCAACCGGCTGAAGGACTGGCGCGGCATCGCCACACGCTTCGACAAGACGCCCGAGAGCTACCTCGCCGGCCTCGAACTGCGCGCCTCGATGATCTGGATCGGAGATCTGTTGCAGGCAACTGATTGATCACAACATCACACGGGCCCTAATTGTCTGGACCGCTCCCGCACCTGGCAGCGCAGGATCTCCTGGATCCGCTGGTCAAGGCCGTCCTCGCGCCACAGGGTGAAGTAGTAGAACACCGCCGACCAGGCCGGGAGGTCGTGTGGCAGGAGCCGCCACTGACAGCCGGTCCGGTTCTGGTAGAGCAGCGCGTTCACGACCTCACGCAGGTCGCAGGAGCCCGGGTCCCCGGTCGCCGACCGCGCCACCCGCTCCTGCTTCCACGCGGTGACCAGCGGCTCGATCAACGCCCACTGCTCGTCGGACAAGTCGGTTGCGTACGGCATCCGTTCCATGCCCGCGACCCCATCATGCACACGACATGAGGCGACGGCAGAACCGTCCCATCACCCACGAACGGGCGACACCACATCATCAGGAACGGGACTTAACGCCCTCTCAGGTCCCAGTCTCCAGGTGTCCACGATCAAGGGGAAGCATCACCAGCTTGCCGTCGGAGGCCACGACGAACCACTCGACGTCCAGGCGTTGCTCGTTGGCATAGCCCGGAGTGCAGTCGCCGACGTAATCGCACGCAATAACTGAGTGGCCAATTAGCCTACGTGGCCTGAAGGGTGCCCTCCTTGCGCCTGGTCCCGCTGAGGGCCCCTCGTGCTGACCGGCGCAGCCCGCCGGCGGGAACCCCGCCGCCTGCGACTGCGGCTGCTTTCCGCCGCCACCCAGCCCGTCACCACCGGCCGCCGTCGCATCCTCCGCCTGGCAAAGCACTGGCCCTGGAGCGTGCACGGGAGCGGTCACCCCAGGTTGGCAAGGGGCGGCGTGGGTGGTGTTTGCTGTTGATTTTTGTTTAGCTTGCTTCGCGCCACATGGCCAGGGGGTCGTATTCGGTGGGGATGTGTCCTGTGTGCAGTCGCATGGCTGCTTCGCGCAGGATTTGGGGTGTCTTGTTGCCGTGTACGAAGAGGTGGTCGCCTTCGACGGTGCGCACGGTGAAGCCGGCGGGGGCGTAGTCGGCCCATTCGATGATGCCGTGCAGGGGGGAGATGGTGTCCCGGCGTGCGGCCAGGGCGAGGAGTGGGGCTTGGAGTGGGGTTCGTTCAGCGGTAAGGAGTGCTTGGGCGAGGTGTAGGTCGTCTCGCACGACGGGGAGTACGTGTTGTTCCCACAGCCGGCCGCCTTGGGCGGCTTGGGGTGGCAGGGTCTGGTGGGCGACCAGCAGTTGCAGCAGTTCACGGTCGGGCAGTTCCAGACCGGTCTGCAAGGGAGAGGCCAGGTGAGGGGCTTGAGTGGCCCCGATGACGACCAGTGCCGGGGAGGGAAGGCCGGCCCGTTCCCGGGCGCGTGCGAAGTTATAGGCCACCAGGCCGCCCATGCTATGCCCGTAAAGGATGTAGGGGTGAGTGTTGAGGGTATCACCGAGCTGTGTGTGGAGTTCTTCGATGAGCTGGTCGGCATCGGTGATCCTTGGCTCCGCCTTGCGCTGGTCACGCCCCGGCAGGGTTACGGGAACAACCTCAGCGGCCTCACCGATGATTTTCTGCCACGAGGCGAAGGCCGAAGAACCCGCGCCCGCGTGGTGGAAGCAGACCAGCTTCGGCCGCTCCAGCGAGCCACGCCGACGACGAGCAACTTCAAGATCATTATGCCGGGAGTCGGTGGGCGCACAGCCTACTAGGGCCCGTGTGATGTTGTGATCAATCAGTTGCCTGCAACAGATCTCCGATCCAGATCATCGAGGCGCGCAGTTCGAGGCCGGCGAGGTAGCTCTCGGGCGTCTTGTCGAAGCGTGTGGCGATGCCGCGCCAGTCCTTCAGCCGGTTGATCACGCGCTCGACGGTGTTGCGCTCGCGGTAAAGCTCGGCGTCGAAGTTGACGGGACGACCGCCCCGGCTGCCCTTCTTCTTGCGGTTGGCGGCCTGGTCCTTCTTCTCCGGGATGACTGCCTTGATGCGGCGTTTGCGCAGGTGGGCGCGGTTGGCGCGGGACGAGTACGCCTTGTCTGCGGCGACCGCGCCCGGCCGGGTGCGGGGCCGGCCGACCGGCAGACGGACGCGGATCTTCTTCAGCACGGGGATGAACTGGGGGCTGTCCGCGGCCTGCCCGGCGGTCAGAACGAACGACAGCGGTCGGCGCTTGCGGTCAGCAGCGAGGCGAATCTTGCTGGTCAGCCCGCCGCGGGATCTTCCGAGCAGGGCTGCCCCCAGACGGAGTCTGTGTCGGCGGCGGACGCGTCGGCGTTCGACCCGCTCAGGTTCATCTCCGCACCCCCGCCCGTTCTGTTCCGCCTCATCGCCCCTTTTTGCCGGGCCTGTTCCTGCTCTGCGGCGGCTTCCTCGAGAGCCTCCATGACGTCCTTGTCGACGATCATCCCGGCCGCGTCGTGGTGCGCGCGGGCGGTGGTGGAGTCCACGCTGACCAGGAAAAGGTCTGTCTTGCCCTGGCGGGCGGCTTCGGCGATCAGACCCTCCAGCAGGGCAGTGAAGACACCGGCGTTCCGCCAGACCCGGAAGCGTCCGTAGACGGTTGGCCAGGGCCCGAACTCGCCCGGCATCTCCCGCCACTGCGCGCCTGTCCTGAACCGCCAGATCACCCCCTCGAACTGATCTCGCAGCCGCTCGGGGTAGGGGCCGTACTCGCCTATCGGCAGGAACGGCTCGATCAACTTCCATTGCTCGTCGGTGAGTTGTCTGCACGTCACGATCCTCTTCTACCGGATCCGCTTTCCAGGCAGATCCGGATCGGCAAGATGATCACGACATCACACGGGCCCTAGCAGGCGACCTGGCGCAAGAACAAAGCCCTGTGGAACGGGACTCGACCAGTCAGTCGACGAGCAGATCACGGCTCTGCAGTATCTCGCGCAGCGCGCGCACTGCGTAGTATGTGCGCGACTTGATGGTGCCTCGAGGCACACCCAGTACCGTGGCCGTCTGACTGGTGCTCCGACCGATAAAGTACACGTGTAGCAGCACCTCTCTTTGGATCGGCGGGAGTTCTCTCATGGCCTCGACCACCGCCTGCTTGGTGAGAACGCGATCGATCCAGTCGGGTACGGGGATGCTTGGGAGTTCCGGTTCAGCGACCTCCGGAGGCCGTGCTTGCCGGGCTCGATGGCCGTCGATGACCAGATTGCGAACCACGGTGAACAGCCAGGGACGTACGGTCTCAGCCGTCGGATCACCCAGGTTGGCGGCGTTGCGCCAGGCGCGGATGGCCGCCTCTTGCAGGACGTCCTCGGCTCGGTGCCAGTCACCGCCAAGCAACCGGGCCGCGTAGCAAAGCAGTAGGGAGCCGTGGCGTTCGTACAACGCCTTGAGGAAGGCCTCGGCCGGTTCCGAATCCGAGGATGTGGGACGCGGTGCCTCGTCGGTGGGGAGAACGTCGTGGGTGGTGAGGAGTAGGTCGCGCATGAGAGAGCCCCCAGTCAACTGGTTGTATGCAGCAGGGAGTGTTGTCTGCGCGAGCGGTCCCAAGGAGCGGCCCTGCACGCGCAACGTAGCGGGTCTGATGACTTTGTACCGGCGTAGGCGGGGCCTCAGTCGGCCCGCACCGGCATGCATTCGGGCCGAATGTGACCGTTTCCCGGAACTCCAATACACAGGCTCACATGCTCGATTGACCGGTCGCCGCCGTCTTCTCGTGCCCGGTTGCGCCAGCACGGCTGCCCGTTCCCGCTCCGAACGGACGGGAGCAGGCCGCTCCAACGCACGAGAGGGCGGCAGTCGACACGAACGGGCAAGGAATGGACCCCGCTAATCCCGCATCGGGCAGCAAAGACGGTCGCGGGAAACCCGAAACGGCTGGCTGACCAGCGGATATGCAGACTGCCTCGCGGGCAGATGCGGGCCCGATCACATCGGACATCAGTCTGTTCACCGCAGCCTTCGCGCTGTACAAACGAGCCACGCCGACCCAACGGAGCCGGCCCATAGCAGAGACAGGGATGAATGTCGTGGACATCGATGAACGCCGACGAGAGATCCTCCGACTCGCCCGGCGCACCGGCTCCGTGACTGTCACAGCACTGGCCGCGGACCTCGCGGTGGCCAAGGAGACGATTCGCCGGGACCTCCATGTGTTGGAGCAGCACGGGCTGGTCCGCCGCACGCACGGTGGGGCCTACCCGGTCGAGAGCGCGGGCTTCGAGACGACCCTCGCCGTCCGCACCAGGCAGCACGTACCGCAGAAGGCCCGGATCGCCGCCGCCGCCGCCGGGCTGCTCGGAGAGGCAGAGACCGTCTTCATCGACGAGGGCTACACACCGCAGCTCATCGCGGCGGCACTGCCCCGGGACCGGCGGCTGACAGTGGTCACCGCCTCCCTCGCCGTGGCGCACGTTCTGGCCGACGCAGAGAACACGGCCGTACTGCTGCTGGGCGGCCGGTTACGCGGCGGCACCATGGCCACCGTCGACCACTGGGCGACCCGGATGCTCGCCGGATTCGTCATCGACCTGGCGTACGTTGGGGCGAACGGCATCTCCCGCGAGTACGGGCTGACCACTCCCGACCCAGTCGTCAGCGAGGTCAAGGCACAAGCCGTCCGCGGGGCCAGGCGGCGAATCTTCGCGGGAGTGCACACCAAGTTCGGCGCCGTCAGCTTCTGCCGCTTCGCCGACGTCCGCGACGTCGAGGCCATCGTGACCGACGGCGGTCTACCGGCGGCCGAGGTCCAGCGCTACTCGGTGCTCGGCCCCCGGGTCGTCCGGGTGTGAAGCACCGTCCCGTTCCACCTGGAGGCGCACACCTCCCCGCACCCTACCCGCCGACACACGCATGAGGAGAAGCTATGTCCCTCCAGCAACCAGGACAAGTCACCAGCACGTGCATGGTAGCTTCCCGGCTCAGAGCCGTAGGGGCTTCGCTCATCGCAGCGGCCTTGCTCGCCGGGTGTAGCGGAGCGGGCGCCGAATCCTCCGGCGCCGCCGACACCCTAGTACTCCAGTCTGGTTTCGCGATCTTGCTGGTGGACCCGGCTGGTAACGCGTACGGCCACCGCATGATCATCGGGGGTTGTGTGGACTCCTGAAGATCGTGCGGTGGCCGCAGGCCATAGCGTAGACCCTGCCCGCTGGCGGGCGATGTTCGACCAGGCCATGGCCCGGATCGCGGGACGATTCGGCCGAGTTGAGCCGCGGACCGCCGCCCGTGCCTATCTGCTCGGGCTGCTGTCGAACGTCGAGCGCAAGAACTGCTGGCAGCTGGCCGAGCAGGCCGGTCTCGCCCGGCCCGGGCCGATGCAGCGCCTGCTGCGCTACGCGCGCTGGGACGCCGACGCTGTCCGTGACGACCTGCGCGCCTACGTCGCCGACCACCTCGGCACCGACGACGCGGTGCTGATCGTGGACGAGACGGGCTTTGTGAAGAAGGGCCGAGCCTCGGCGGGCGTGCAACGGCAGTACACCGGCACCGCGGGACGCATCGAGAACTCCCGGGTCGGCGTGTTCCTCGCCTACGCCACCAGCCGGGGACGGGCCCTGATCGACCGTCGGCTCTACCTGCCCGAGCATTCCTGGTGCACCGATCGCGACCGCCGTCACGCGGCCGGGATACCCAAGGAGGTGCAGTTCGCGACCAAGCCCCGCTTGGCCGGGGAGATGATCGCCGACGCGCTGGACGCGGGGCTCACCGCTTCCTGGGTGACCGGCGACGAAGCCTACGGCCAGGACCCGCACCTGCGAGCCCGCCTCGAAGGCCGTGGTATCGGCTACGTCCTGGCAGTCGCCTGCTCGGCCAGGGTGCGGATCAACCACGGCCGCACCCCCGTCCGCGCGGACACCGTCGCCGGCAGCCTGCCCGCCACCTCCTGGCACCGCCAGAGCGCCGGGAGGGGCGCGAAGGGCCCGCGCTACTACGACTGGGCCTGGATCCACATCGGCAGCGACAGCCACCGCCACCTACTCATCCGTCGCAACCGGACCACCGGTGAACTCGCCTTCTACCTGTGCTGGTCACCCACCGAGGTGCCCCTGGCGGAGCTGATCCGCGTCGCCGGTGTCCGCTGGAGCGTCGAGGAGTGCTTCCAGGCAGCCAAGGGCCAGGTCGGACTCGACCACTACCAGGTCAGGCACTGGACCTCATGGCACCGGCACATCACGCTCGCCATGCTCGCCCTGGCCTTCCTGAGCGTCGTCGCCGCCAGCGCGGCCCCGGACCGGGCCGCCGATCCGCACCACCCCACCCGCAGCCACGAACCGATCACGCTGACCGTCCCGGAGATCCGCCACCTACTCGCCGCCTTCCACCCACCGGCCGTGTCCGCGGCCAGGCTGCTGCACTGGTCCAACTGGCGCCGAAAGCACCAGGCCACAGCCCGTCGCAGCCACTACCGACGACGATCCGCCGACGAACCCACGGGATAGATCACGAAACCGCACTGGAGTACTAAGAGGGCGTTAAGTCCCGTTCCTGATGATGTGGTGTCGCCCGTTCGTGGGTGATGGGACGGTTCTGCCGTCGCCTCATGTCGTGTGCATGATGGGGTCGCGGGCATGGAACGGATGCCGTACGCAACCGACTTGTCCGACGAGCAGTGGGCGTTGATCGAGCCGCTGGTCACCGCGTGGAAGCAGGAGCGGGTGGCGCGGTCGGCGACCGGGGACCCGGGCTCCTGCGACCTGCGTGAGGTCGTGAACGCGCTGCTCTACCAGAACCGGACTGGCTGTCAGTGGCGGCTCCTGCCACACGACCTCCCGGCCTGGTCGGCGGTGTTCTACTACTTCACCCTGTGGCGCGAGGACGGCCTTGACCAGCGGATCCAGGAGATCCTGCGCTGCCAGGTGCGGGAGCGGTCCAGACGATTAGAGGACCCGTCCCTGGTGATCATCGACACCCAGTCCGTCCGCGTGGCGGCCGGGGTGCCGAAGAAGACGACGGGACTGGATGAACAAGAAAACGCCCGGCAGGAAGCGGGGGCTCGCCGTCGACGTCATAGGCCTGATCATCGGCGTGGTGGTCCTGGCCGCGAGCGCGCACGACAACGAGGCCGGCATCGCCCTGCTGGACCAGGCGGCCGAACGATGCGGAATGCGCCTGGAGACAGCCCTGGTCGACCAGGGCTTCAAAGACGCCGTGATCATCCACGGAGCGGTGAAGGACATCACCGTCGAGGTGGTCCGGCGCAACCCCGACGACGAAGGCAAAGGCTTCGTCCCGGAACCGAAACGGTGGGTGGTCGAGCAGGTCAACGGCACCCTCATGCTGCACCGGCGCCTCGCTCGCGACTATGACCACCGGCCCGACAACGCGGCCTCCCGCGTCTACTGGGCCTCCACCGCCGGCATGCTCCGCCGCCTCACCACCCCTGCCCCACCTGGCGGGACGACGTGGAGCTGGCCGCGTGAACGTCAGCGAACTCCTGCGGCTGCTGCAGACCGAACACGATGAGACCGCCGCACGAGCCGGCAACCTGCGTGAGCAGATCGAGCAGCTCACCACCGCCCTCGCCGAGACCGAAGCCCGCCTGGCCGAGCTCGCCGCCACCCGCAAGGTCATCGACGGCCTCACCCCTCCCGACCACGCAACGGCCCCCTCGGAGACCGCCACCGCCACCGTCTACCAGCGCATCGTGACCACGTTCAACGAGCACCCCGGGAAGGTGTTCCGCGTCCGCGATCTGCACGAGCACCTCGGCCTGCCCACCGACGAGCCCTCGATCAACGTCACCCACTCCCGCCTGGGACGACTCGTCCGCCAAGGACTCCTCGAACAACCCGGACGCGGCCGCTATCAGAAACGGACTTAACGCCCTCTAAGAGGGTGTCTCACGTGGCGTTAGGTGGATGCGGCATGATGCTTTGCCATGGTTGTTGGTTTGTCGCAGCGGTTGGTTCCTGACGAACTCTGGTCGCTCGTCGCACCGTTGTTGCCTTCGTTTACTTCCCGTCCGCAGGGTGGAGGCACGGCCCCGGTCGATGAGCGAGCAGCGTTCACGGCTGTGGTGTACGTGCTGACCAGCGGCTGTGCCTGGCGCCATCTGCCGGAGACTTTCGGTGTCTCGCCGGCCACCGCGCACCGCCGGTTCTCCGCTTGGACCAAGGACAGGCTGTGGCGGCGGCTGCATCGGGCCGTTCTGGACGAACTCGGGGCCCGTGGTGAGGTGGACTGGACCTCGGCGATCGTGGACGCGGCCTCGGTCCGTACGAAAAAGGGGGATCGCTGACCGGGCGCAATCCGGTCGACCGGGGCAAGAAGGGCAGCAAGCTCCACGTACTGTCCGACGCGCAAGGCTTACCCCTCGCTCTTGGCGTCTCTGGCGCGAACGTTCACGACAGCCAGGCGCTGCTGCCGCTGGTCCTGGGCATACCCGCCATCCGCTCGAGGCGCGGTCCCCGTAGACGCCGCCCCGGCAGGCTCCGTGCCGACAAGGCGTACCACTCCGCCGAGAGGCTGAAGTGGCTGCGCGAGCGGGGCATCGTCCCGCGCATCGCCAGGCCCGGCATCGAGTCCAGCGAGCGTCTCGGCCGGCACCGCTGGAAGATCGAACGGTCGATCTCCTGGCTCTTCGGCTACCGCCGCCTGACCGTCCGATACGAGCGAAAGGGCAGCCACTTCCTGGCCTTCCTCGGACTCGCGGCGGCCCTGACCTGCTACAAGAAGCTCGCAAAACTCACCACGTGAGACATCCTCTAACACTCAGGATTTCAGGCGCATGACACTAGACAGCTCGCAGGTGCGTCGAGGTGCATCAGCCCATCCCTCAAATCGCCCCGGTGAGCGAAAACCGGATAGCCGCTGCCCGTTGGGGCAAGTCCGCGATGACCGAAGGGGTACACAATCTCCAACGATGCTGACAAGCACGTTGGGCTTGCTGATCCTGATGCGGAGTCAGCAGATCCACTTTCGGCGTTATAGGTGCCTCGGATTCGGTTCGGACCCGGATGGTGCCCTCGCGTCAGCTTGCCCGTAAGGGGGTCGGCCATGGAAGGCAATGCCGCGGTCCTGTGTGGCCTGGGAGCTTGGGTGCCACCACGAGTGGTGTCCAACAAGGAACTCACCACGGCCTTGGATACGTCCGATGAATGGATCCGCAGTCGTACCGGTATCGAGCAGCGATACCTCGTCGACAAGGGAATGGCCACCTCCGACCTGGCCGTGGAAGCCGGCAAACGAGCGATCGAGTCCGCCGGCTCCCCACCCATCGGAGCGGTCGTGCTCGCAACTACGTCACCGGACCGCCTGTGCCCTGGAACAGCTCCCGAGGTCGCCACGCGGCTCGGGCTCGTCGATGTACCCGCCTTCGACATAGCGGCGGCGTGCGGCGGATTCATGTACGGGTTGACCGTCGCGTCCTCGCTCGTGAGCACAGGGCTCTCCGGCCATATCCTGCTGATCGGTGCCGAAGCCTTCTCCACCATGGTCAACCCGCAAGACCGCAGCACGGCAGTGCTGTTCGGCGACGGCGCGGGCGCCGTCGTGCTGCGTGGGGGAGAGCCGGGTGAACCAGGTGAGATCGGGCCCTTTGACCTGGGAAGTGACGGCGGCAAGGCCGACCTGCTCGCCGTGCCGGCGGGAGGCTCGCGTCAGCGGTTCGTTGCGGCAACCGGTCAGGGGTTGGCGGACGCCCGACCACCCGAGTACTTCCTCCACATGGACGGCCCGGAGATCTTCCGTAACGCGGTCAAGCGGATGACCTCCTCCAGCCGCAAGGTGCTTGACCAGATCGGCTGGACGCCGGACGAGGTCGATGCTCTTGCCGCGCACCAGGCCAACCTGCGCATTGTAAGCGCCGTAGGGGAGAGACTCGGGATTCCGCAGGAGCAGTGGCTCACCAACGCCGATCGCGTCGGTAACACCCTGACCGCTTCTATACCGATCCTGCTCGCCGCCTCAGCGGCTAAGGATCTACTACGGCCCTCCGATCGCGTCGTGCTGACGGCCTTCGGCGCGGGCCTCACCTGGGGTTCCGCGGCAATGACCTGGCCACAGATTACGCCGCGCATCGACGTTATTCCTTAGTCCGCACAGAAGGGAAGCCCACCCATGGGAACCACGTATGACCAGCTGGTCCACATCCTCACCGGGAAACTGGAGGTGCCCGCGGAACGCGTCCGTCCGGACGCTCTCTTCGGCGAGCTGGAGCTCGACTCGCTCGCTGTAGTCGAGCTGGAAGTCGTACTGGAGGAGACCTTCGGGGTTGAGCTCTGGTCGGACGGTTTCGACCAAAGCATGTCGCTTGCCGAGGCCGCGAATCAGCTTGCCGCAAGCCAGCTGGAAGTCTGATGTCCCAGGAGTGGGCCGCGGTCACCGGAATGGGCATGGTGACGCCAGGTGGTATCGGAAACGAACCGACCTGGCGCGCCGTGTCCGCCGGCATATCGACAGGGGCAGTCGACCCCAACTTGTCAGGGCTCCCCGTCGACATCTCCTGCACGGTTCCAGGCTTCGATCCGCTCGAACTCCTGGGTGAAGGGCCTTCTCACCGTCTCGACAGGTACGAACAGTTCGCCCTGGTAGCGGCCCGCGAGGCGCTGCTCGACGCGGGACTGGATCCGGATGTCTGGAACGGTTCGCGTGTCGGTGTTGTGATCGGCACCGGGGCTGCTGGAGTATCCACGTTCGCCGCACAGGCACGTCGGTTCGAGGCCAAGGGCGCCAAGGCCGTCTCGCCCTACTTTATGCCGATGTTCCTGCCGAACATGCCCGCTGCACAGCTTGCGCTAGCATTCGGCGCCAAGGGCCCTTCCCTCGGCGTGGCTACCGCATGCGCAGCAGGGGCTACGGCGATCGGTATCGCCCGGACGCTCCTGCTTGCCGGGGCGTGCGATGTGGTGCTGGCGGGGGGTGCCGAGGCGGCGATCACGCCGTTGTACGTATCCGCCTTCGCCCGCATGGGTGCCCTGGCCCAGCGGACCGACCCGCCCGACCAGATGGCGAGACCCTTCGACGCCGAACGCCAGGGAATGGTGCTCGGTGAGGCTGGCGCGGTTCTCGTGCTCGAGCGCCCGGAACATGCCCAGCGCAGGAAAGCTCGCGTTCTGGCCCGGATCACAGGATTCGGTGCCTCCACCGACGCCCATCATGTGACCGCCCCCGATCCGGAGGGTGCCGGAGCCGTGGCCGCGATACAGATGGCACTGGCCGATGCCGATGCACACCCTCAGAACGTGGATCACATCAATGCACACGGTACTTCCACCGTGCTCAACGACCTGACCGAGGCAATCGCGATCCGTAAGGCTGTCGGTGACCACCCTGCGGTCACCTCGGTCAAGGGCGTGCTCGGTCACTGCCTCGGTGCCGCCGGCGCGGTAGAGGCCGCGTGCACAGTGCTGAGCATCCGCGACGGGATCGTGCCGCCGACCGCCAACCTCAGGCGGATCGACCCGCGCGTCGGTCTCGATGTCGTCTCCGGTGCTCCTCGGCAGCAACAGATCAAGCTGGCCCTCAGCCAGTCGTTCGGCTTCGGCGGCCAGAACGCCGTACTAGCCATCGCCGCGCCCTGATCTCCCAGGAGGAGCCCTTCACATGCCCGCCCGTTTTCAAGGCAGCGGTGCCGACGAAGATCGCAACGAGCTGCTACACCTGGTGTTCGATGGTACGTTCGACGCTGTCCACACCGAGCTGCGTGAACTCGTCGCCGATCCCATCTTCGAACGCGCACGAGACCTTTCCCCCACCCAGGCGGCACGCCTGGCCTACGAGCGACTCAAGTTCGCCGGGCCCAAACTCCCCCCCGCGCAGAAACTGCTGGCCGACCCACAGCAGCTGTTCGCCGTAGCCGAGTGGCTGTCACTTGTCGACCCGACATGCGCGGCTCTCGCATCCATCCATTACAGCCTGTGCCTGGGAACGCTGCTGCAGTTCGGCGCCGACCGGCCGGAGTTGCAAGGATACGTCGATGAACTCACCTCTATGACGTCGATCGGCCTGTTCATAGGCACGGAGGTGGGCTACGGGAGCAATCTGGCTGCGCTCAAGACAGAGGCTCACTTTGATCCAGATCGCGGCGGGTTCCTTCTCAATACACCCGGGCCGATGGCCTACAAGTTCATGCCCAACACTGGTCTGAGCGATATTCCCAAGATCGCGGTCGTGCTGGCGCGACTCATGGTGCGCGGCGAGGATTTCGGAGTTTTTCCCTTCCTCGTTCGCATCAGTACGTCCGAAGGACCGTGTGAGGGAATCCGGCCCGTCCCCCTGACCGACAAACCCGGCCTCGCCCTGGACAACGGTCTGACCCGCTTCGACAACGTCTGGTTGCCGATGGAGGCGTTCCTCGGTGAGGGCCTAGGGGAGGTCACCGCAGACGGCGAGTTCCGCAGCCCCATCAGCGGCCTCCGAAACCGTTTCATGGAATCCATGACGCGCATCCACGCCGGAAGAGTCTTCCTCACCTCAGGCATCATGGCCGCTGCGCGTGCCAGCCTGTACGCGACCATCCGCTACGCACATGTGCGCCACAGCTATGGCTCTGCAAACCACGAAGTCCCGCTGATCGAGTATCGGGACTATCGGCGAACCTTGTTCGGACGCCTCGCTGAAAGCTACGCCATGGCTTTCCTGGTCAACCACACCAAGAAGGCCTACGCTACGGCGTCGGCACAGCCTAGCCAGAAGACCCTCCACCTGATCGCACTCACCAAGGCTCTCGCCAGTTGGTCAGCGTCGCACACCATTCACACGTGCCGCGAACAGTGCGGTGCTCAGGGGATGTTCGGCGTGAACCGCATCGCCGACTACGTGGGTTACGCTCAGGGCGTCGTGACTGCGGAAGGGGACAACCAGGTACTGCTTGGCCAAGTCGCCGGCTGGCTTCTGACACAACACCACGATGCCCCGGACATCCGCCTCGTGGCACACAACGCCCGCGTAGATCCCCGGGACCTCACACCTCTACTCGTTCACCGCAAGATTGACCTCGCAGAATCAGCAGGCAAGCGCCTCCGGGAGCAGCTCAGGGGCCATGGTGCGGCCTTCGAAGCGTGGAACAGTGTCGTCACCCAAGCCACCACGGCTGCTCGCCTCCACGGCACCATCCTCGCCCTCGAACTCCTCCTTGACGCCGCCGAGCGGGCACGAACCGAGCGCGTGCGCAAGGCCCTCAGGACGCTCGCAACACTGTACGGACTGCAACTGGTCATCGACCATTCTGGGTGGTTGCTCGCCCGCGGCTTGATCTCCGCGGCATTCGTCGAATCCGCTCCCCAGGTCGTCGACGAGCTGTGCAACGAGATCGTGCCAGACGCCGCCCTCCTCGCCGATGGCTTCGGGGTGAGCAATGACATTCTGCGAGCACCCATCGCCGAGGCCAACTACGCCGAAGGGGTCTTCAACGCCCTGGGGGTGCCCTATGACCCTCGCTGAACCACCTGTGGCCGGCAGTCCGAGTTCCAGGATGATCCCAGAGCCCACGCACCAGTCGACTGACACCGCCATCTCAACGTCTGCTCGCACGTTGGTTGCCGAGCTCAACGCTCGGCGCGCGGAGGCCCACAACGGGCCCAACGAAAGCGCCACCCTCGCGCAACACAAGAAGGGGAAACTCACCGCACGCGAACGAATCGACCGCCTACTCGATCCCGGTTCCTTCAACGAGGTCGAGTCGTTCCGACGTCACCGGGCCTCTGGTTTCGGCCTCGAGGACAAGAAACCTTATACCGACGGTGTGGTCACCGGATGGGGCACCGTGGAAGGGCGGACAGTATTCCTTTACGCCCATGATTTCCGGATCTTCGGCGGATCGCTCGGTGAGGCCCACGCAGCCAAGATCCATAAGATCATGGACATGGCGCTGTCGGTGGGCGCTCCGATCGTTTCACTCAATGACGGGGCCGGGGCACGGATTCAGGAAGGGGTGACCGCTCTCGCCGGCTACGGTGGCATCTTCCAGCGCAATACCAAGGCATCCGGCATCATCCCTCAAATTTCCGTCATCCTGGGTCCGTGCGCCGGCGGAGCAGCCTATGCCCCGGCGCTTACCGATTTTGTCTTCATGGTCCGGAACACCTCCCAGATGTTCATCACCGGACCGGACGTCATCCACGCCGTGACCGGCGAAAAAGTCACCCACAACGCCCTAGGCGGCGCCGACATCCACGCCGAAACATCCGGAGTGGCACACTTCTCCTATGATGACGAGGTCAGCTGCTTGGAGGACGTACGTTATCTACTCTCGCTTCTCCCGTCGAATAACGAGGAGTATCCGCCGTTCGAGCCAACGGCCGACCCTCTCGACCGCTCCTGCGAGTCCTTGCTCGATATCGTCCCATCCAATGGCCGGCAACCGTACGACATGCGCGCGGTCATCGAAAAACTAGTCGACGACGGCGATTACCTCGAAGTTCAGGAGAGATGGGCTCCCAACGTCATTTGTGCGCTCACCCGTCTGGGCGGTCATGTGGCAGGCATTGTTGCCAACCAGCCCAATCATCTCGCGGGCGTCCTCAATATCGATGCTTCCGAAAAGGCGGCCCGCTTTGTCCAACTGTGCGACGCCTTCAACATCCCTTTGGTCACCCTCCTGGATGTACCCGGCTTTCTACCAGGGGTCGACCAGGAACACAGTGGCATCATCCGGCACGGCGCAAAATTGCTGTACGCGTACTGCAATGCCACCGTGCCCAGGGTCCAGCTCATAATACGCAAAGCTTACGGAGGCGCGTACATAGTTATGGACTCCCGGTCCATCGGTGCCGACTTGGCCTACGCCTGGCCAACTAACGAAATTGCCGTGATGGGCGCCGAAGCCGCCGTTAACGTGCTCTACCGCAAACAGTTGGCTGAATCCGCCGATCCGGACACCTCTCGCGTCAGCCTCATCAAGCACTACCAACACGAACTTATGCACCCGTACTACGCCGCGGAGCGCGGACTCGTCGACGATGTCATCAATCCCTCCGAGACCCGTAAAACGCTCACCCGCGCCCTTGCGATGCTGCAGACGAAGAAGACTCCGCTCCCTCAGCGCAAACATGGCAATCCGCCGGAATGAAACTCACAAGGAGGCACCACCCTTGCAAGTGCACTCCACCTTCATCGCATCGGTACCCGATCCCTCCAAAGCTCCGTTCACCGTGACTCCGGAGGAGATCCGGGAGTTCGCCGACGCGATCGGTGCCCCTGATCCCGCTTACCGTGATTCCAAGGTAGCTCGCTCTATGGGGCACCCGGACATCATCGCACCTCCGACGTTCATCATGGCGCTTGTCATACCCGAACTGGAGCGCCTCCTGGCGAGCTTCGACATTCCGCGATCTCAAATCATGCAGGCGAAGCAGCACACCTCATACGACAGGCCGATCCATGCAGGACACGAACTGACTGTGTCCACAAAGGTGAAGCGTCTTGCGGTGGTGAAGCCGCGCGAGGTGCTCATCCTTAGATGCACCCTCTCGGACCGGGACGGCAGTCGTGTGGCACGTTCGACCTCGGCCGTAATGATCATTCCTCCGGAAGGAAAATGAACATGATTAAAGAGTCCGAGGAAAAATTTGAAGACATCGAAGTCGGCTTTCAGCTCCCGGCTGCACGGTACCGTTTCACTCGTGAAGGAGTGGTTCGATACGCCAGCGTGACCAAAGACTTCAATCCCATTCACTGGGACATGACAGCAGCCCGAGAATTCGGCCTGAAAGGCACGAATTCTCCCGGCATGCTCATCTTCGCGCAAGTACTCCGAACGGTTACTGCGTGGGCCAGAAACCCGGCTGCCGTGATCGACTACGAATTCAGCTTCCAGAATCCGCTGCTCGTGCCGGATGACGGCCACGGGACTGAAGTTGAGGTGCTAGCTACCGTTAGCGACAAGCTCCCTGGCGGGCGAGTTCGACTTAAAGCGACAGCAACCTGCAACAGTCAGCACCTCATCCGTGGAGCCAATGTGGTCGTCCAGCTCTGACTCCCACGCTATGCGACGAGTCCATCCGCACCTCCGGACGTGCCGACGGGTATGAAAATGAACGCTCGATCTGCAAAGAAATTGTCAGTCGCACGCCTTGTACCAAGCCCGACCCAGGACCGCACGATAGGCCATCCCTAGTGGAGTAGAATCCAGTGCGGCGTCGATCAAAAGTTCCACGTCCACCTCGGCACTCTCCACAGAACCGGATGAAAGATCGCCACGGGACGAGGTTCTATGGATTCCCACTCCGATTTCGTTCCTGGCAGCGCAGTAGAGGTTGTCCGCATAAGCGACGAAGCGTGCCAAATGAGCCTCCTTCGTGTGGGACTCCACCAGTCGGGCGAGTCGGATCATCTGGTCGGTCGCCTTCTGGATACTCATTTTCCCCTCCAGTATGATCTGGGCAACGGGCATTCACCTCTTACTACGAACGCTTTTTCACGAAGTAATCCGGGTTCTGTCATAGATCTGAAACAGTAAGGATCTTCGGCCTGGCCATCGATCGGAGGGGTGCGTAGTGGAATCTGAGGAACGCCGGCGCCAGATCCTGGATCTGGCGCGTCAGGCCGGGTCGGTAGACGTGGTGCAACTCGCTGAGGAACTGGGAGTCGCCAAGGAGACCGTACGGCGCGATCTGCGGACCCTCGAACAGCATGGCCTGGTGCGGCGTACGCACGGCGGCGCACATCCGGTGGAGAGCGCAGGCTTCGAGACGACGCTGGCTCTCCGGACCACCATGCATGTCGGGGAGAAGTTGCGGATCGCGAAGGCCGCGGTGGAGCTCCTGGGGGATGCCGAGACGGTGTTCATCGACGAGGGCTACACTCCACAGCTCATTGCCGATGCCCTTCCCCATGACCGGCAGCTCACTGTGATCACGGCCTCGCTCCAGACGGCCGCGAGCCTGGCGGCCCGGGATAACATCAGCGTTCTGCTGCTGGGTGGTCGGGTCCGGGGGGGCACGGTGGCCACAGTCGGTCAGTGGGCCTCCGGGATGCTGTCCGGCTTCGTCATCGATCTGGCCTACCTCGGCGCCAATGGCATCTCCCGCGAGTACGGCCTGACGACGCCCGATCCGCTGGTGAGCGAGGTGAAGAGCCAGGCCACACGGATCTCCCGGCGGCGGATCTTCTCCGGGGTGTATACTAAGTTCGGGGCCGTGAGCTTCTGCCGTTTCGCCGAGGTCGGCGCCTTCGAGGCGATCATCACCGACACCCGGCTCTCCCAAACGGAAGCCCATCGTTATTCGCTGCTGGGACCTCGGGTCATCCGTGTCTGAGTGGACGTTAAGTCCGATCTTCCCTGGTTCGTGATCGCTCGATCGTGGTACTGATCGCCGTACGAGGCGACCGTTCGCCATGTGCATGCTGGGATGCGGACATGGACCGAAGACCGTATCCGAGCGACTTGTCGGATGAGCATTGGGCGTTGATTGAGCCGATGATCACGGCCTGGAAGCAGGTGAGGGTGGCGCGGTCGGCGACCGGTGATCCCGGGGCCTGCGATCTGCGGGAGGTCGTGAACGCGATCTTCTACCAGAACCGGACGGGCTATGGCGCTACTGCCCCATGACCTGCCGGCCTGGTCGGCGGTGTTCTACTACTTCACGCTGTGGCGTCAGGACGGCCTTGACCAGCGGATCCAGGAACTCCTGCGCTGCCAGGTCCGGGCGAGAGCTCGGCGATTAGAGGACCCGTCCCTCGTGATCATCGACACCCAGTCCGTGCGTGCGGCCGCCGGTGTCCCGAAGACCACGACGGGACTGGACGCCAACAAGAAGGTGTCGGGCCGCAAGCGGGGACTGGCCGTCGACGTGCTGGGGCTGATCATCGGCGTCGTCGTGCTCGCCGCATCCGCCCACGACAACGCCGCCGGCACCGCGCTGCTCGACCAGGCCGCCGAGCGGTGCGGGATGCGTCTGGAGAAGGCTCTGGTGGACCAGGGCTTCAAGGACGAGGTCCTCATCCACGGTGCCCTGCTGGACATCGACGTCGAAGTCGTCCGCCGCAACCCGGTTGACCAGGGCAAAGGCTTCGTCCCGCAACCGAAGAGGTGGATCGTGGAGCAGGTCAACGGCACGTTGATGCTGCACCGCCGACTGGCCCGCGAGTACGATCACTGGCCCGACACGTCCGCCTCGCGCGTCTACTGGGCCTCGATCGCGAGCATGACCCGCCGCCTCACCACACCGAGTCCAGCCTGGCGCGACACCCTCGGGCTGGCCGCGTGAACGTCATCGAGCTCCTGGCCGACCTTCAGGCCCAGCACGACAAGGCCGCAGCCCGTGCCGACGAACTGCGTGCCCAGATCCAGCACTTGACCGCCGCCCTGACCGAGACCGAAGCGCGACTCGCGAACCTGGTCACCACCCGGAAGGTCATCGCCGAACTCGCACCGGCTTCAGGCCAACCCGCACCGCCCGAGACGAACACCGCCTACCAGGCCATCGTGAACACCTTCAACCAGCATCCCGATCAAGAGTTCCGAGCCCGTGAGCTGCACGTGTCCCGCGTCAAGTTTTTGGCTCAGTGATCTCGGTTTGAAAGTTGGGGATGCAGGCTCGGGTCGTTGTAGACCTCGATCGGCCGGTGGCCGGACAGGGCCTCGTGGGGTCGGATGTGGTTGAACACATGCCGGTAGTGCTCGGCCTCGCGGGCGAGCATGGTGAGGTCCTCGATCTCCAGGCGGTAGAGGTGCTCGTACTTCAGCGAGCCGAAGGCGCGCTCGCGTACGCCGTTCTGGCCGGGGCTCTTGGCCTGGGTGCGGATGTGCAGCAACTCGGGGCGGGTAGCGATGAAGCGGGCGAACGCGGCGCCCTTGAAGGCTCCGCTATTGTCGGTGACCAGCTTGATGCGCCGGTTTTTGCCGGTGTCGGGATCGGCGGGCAGCAGCTCGGCCAGCGGACGTCCGCCGAGACGTTCGGCCTCCGCGATCGCGAGCTTCACCGCCTCGATCGCGTCGGCGCCGGTGCACGAGGGGCTGATGTGCCAGCCGTGCTCGTACTTGGTGAAGTAGTCCGTCACCCCGGCCAGCTGCCAGATCCCGCCTCCGGACGTCTCGTATTCGGAGAAGTCCAGTTGCCATACTTCGTTCGGGCTCGTCGGCGGCTGGGCGAAGGCGGCCTTGCGGGCCTTGGCCGGCTCGCGGCGTATGCCCTGGTAGTCGACCGGCTGGAGTAAATCCCTTCTGCGCAGAGCCGGTTCGATGGAGGATGCAGACACGTCGTGGCCGTCGGCTCGCATCATCCAGTGGATCTTGCGGTGGCCCCAGGCCGGCCAGTCCGCGGCGTACTTCGCGGCGATCGGCTCGAGCTGGTCGACCACCGGCGCCGGCCACGGGCCCTTGACCACACTCTGGCCACGGCGGGCGCGGGCCTGCCAGCGGGTGCAGGTGCGGCGCGGGATGCCGACAAGCTCGCAGAACCTCGAGGTCGGCATCGCCGCTTCGGTGCGGATCACCTCGAGGTCCTCGAAGGGGCCAGGCGGCCCTCAGCGGACTTCTTCCACACCCGCAGCTCGACATGGGCCTCACCAAGCGCGGCCTTGAGGTCCTCGATCTGCTCCTCGAGCATCGCCTCCCGGCTGGAGGCCTGCTTCGATGTTCCGGCCGTCAGGCCAGCCTTCCCGGACTCCAGGAACTGGTCCCGCCACTTGGCCACCGACGTCTGCGACGTCTTGTTCCGGCGGGCCGCCTCAGCGACGGTCATCTCACCAGCCAGGACCGACAGCACGATCCGTATCTTGTCCTCCACCGGGAACTGCGGCGGACGGCTCATCAGGCTCTCCTTCAGCTCGTCAGGGCTCAACAAACCCCTGTGCCAGAAAGTCTGACGCGCGACACCGCAGGCAGCGCTCCAACCCCCGTGTCATCAAACGCAAGATGACCAACTGGCACCTCAAACACACCCACCACCGCAACCCACCCCGGCCACCGGCCGTCGCAGTCACACTGATCCCACCCACCAAACCAACCAGCAGACGCCAGAAAAGCACCTAAATCACCAGTATTTGGTCTTAATCCCCTTACAACAGGCCCGCCGACCGCACACGGCCCCGCGGTGGCGGGGAGCAGCAGCCACCGCCTGACGGCAGGTGTGACCGACGATGTCCCGCCTACCTGAGGATCGACACCCCAACAGAGCGACGAGCGGGCCGTGTCACGGGCACGGCCCCTACCCTGCTCGGGTGCGGCATCAACTCGAGGCTGCAGCTTCTGCGGGACGCAGCGCTGCGTGGAGCCCCCATGCAGCGAGCGCGTGGGTGACACCGGATAGTTGGACCGGCAGCGGCCAAATCCTGGCCATCTCTGGCAGGCTGCCCCGCCAGGTGCCTTGTTCGCCTAATCCGCTCACCAGATGGTCCAGCGCGGGGGCGCGGCGCTCCGCGGTCAGCAGGCCGCATTGTCGCAGAACAACCAGGGCGATGCCGGTGGCTGCCGGGGTACTCGGCCCGTCCAACTGCTCCGGCCAGCCGCCGTCTGGGTTCTGCAGCGACGCCAGGGTGCGCGCCGCCTCCACGCTCTCGGGTGCCGAGCAGCCGAGTGCCTCAGTCATCTGGTGGACGGCGTACGGCAGGCCGAGGATATGGCTTGTACCATGCGCCAGCCCCGAGGCGTTACGTACCCGTGCCGCGAGCCATCTCTCCGCCTTGTCGTACGGGACGTGGTGCCTCCCGACGTGCTGGCGCAGGGCCGCCACCACGTGGGCGACGGTCTCCTCGCACGGCTTGCCGTGGCCCCAGAGGCCGTCGGGTGTTTGCCGGGACATGAGATAGGCGCACGCGCGTTCCGATATATGGCGGGGCAGCGGCAGCCCGGCAACGGCGCTGAGGACGAGTCCGGTGAGAGAAACGTCTGAGGGGGCTTGCACCGTCGCGCCCCAACCCCCGTCGTGGCGCTGGGCCGAGCAGAGGAACGCGAGTGCGCCGGGCAGGGCATGCTCCGCAAAGGCGGGATCATCGCGAAGTGCCCGGGTGATCAGGGCTGTTTCGACCACGTCGGCGGTTCGATCGGTCCAGGAACCATCGCTCCGCTGCACGCGAATCAGGTAATCGAGACTCCGGCTCCAGGCACCTCCGCGGGCTCCCACGCTGCTGAGTGCCAGCATGGTGAATGCGGCGGCTATAACGTCGCCGTACGAGTCGTCGGGGGACTGCCTAGCCATGAGATGTTCGAGTGCCGGCCAGCCTGCCTGCCCGGCATGCTGTGGACGTTCCAGAAGTATGTGGGCGGCGAGTGCCTCGACGGTACTGGCTGGGTCCGCCGGTGCGCGAGCGGCCCAGTCGCTGATATCACTGATGGCTCCGCGCAGCTCCTTCAGTGACATTCCCCCGATTATCGGGCGATCGCCGTGGAGGGCGAGCACCTGCACGAGGAGACATTGCCAGTCCCAGTCACCAGCGGAGGGTGTCGAAGGCAGCGTCGGTGACGATGAGTCGCAGCCGGGTCCTAATGGCAGCGGCGGGAGTGTGACGGGTTCGCCGTCGTTGACGCCGAGGGACCAGAGAGCCGCTTCCAGCTGACGTGCGGGAGGTTCGATCACGGCACGGGGGTGATTGCGGAGGAGCCAGTCGCGGGCGCGGTCGACGGCCGTCCGAGAGCTCGGTCCGCCGGCGAATGCGAGCGCGAAAGCGGCGACGGCGGTCTCGGCGACGCGTAGCACGGGCCGGGAGGCCCAAGACCCATCGTCGCGCTGGCTCCGGAGGCTGTGCATCACTGTGGCCGCCGCTGCCGAGCGGTGTCGTTGTGTCCGGTCTTTCATAGTGTCTCCGTGCGAGGCCGGTGAGGGAGGTCGACCTTTTAACGTAAGGGAATGGCAGCCAGTTCAGGTGGATGCGTCGACCGATTAGAGCACCGTCACCGCACCGTCCGCTTCGCGAAGACCGCCCTGAAAGCAGGTGTCGGGCATGTCTTCGCAGTCGACGTCGCGGTCGCCGCCACAATCCGGCAGACTGGAGCCAACGGCCTCGGTGCGCAGCCGAATCATCAGCCCTCAGCGGGGTTGGGCGACGGACGTCCCCAGATTTCTGGCAGAAGAAAGCGGAAATGTGAATGATTTTAGAGGGTGTCTCACGTGGCGTTAGCCTCGCGCTTTCACGTGGCAGGGCGTCCGGTGGGTGATCAGAAACGCAGAGAGTGCTCCTGACCTGCAACGATGGGACTTGTCTAGTGTCCAGGTCGTCGCATGAAAGAAGCACTCTCCAGGTGAAGAAGCGTATCGGGTCCTACCCGCGTGTCCGCGTCGAGGGCGGTGGCCGCGGGGTGGTGTCCCAGGCCGGTGGTGTGCTGCTGGTGGAGACGATCCGCAAGTCCGGTCTGGATCAGGCGATATCGGCGGCGCTTGAGCCGTGGCGAAGGCCGCGGGCGGTGCATGATCCGGGCAAGGTCCTGCTGGATGTGGCGCTCGCGGTCGCGCTGGGTGGGGACTGCCTGGCAGACGTCGGTCTGCTGCGGGCCGAACCGGCCATGTTCGGGCCGGTGGCCTCCGATCCGACGGTATCCCGGCTGATCGACACGCTGGCAGCGGGTGGGAAGCGTGCTCTGACCGCACTGCGGCAGGCCCGCTCTCAAGTCCGTGAATGTGTGTGGACGTTGGCCGGTGACGCGGCGCCGGACGTGTCCGGGCAGGTGGTCGTGGACCTGGGCGGGGTGCTGGTGATCGCGCATTCCGAGAAGCAGGATGCGGCCGCGACCTGGAAAAAGACGTTCGGGCACCATCCGCTGATGGGGTTCGTCGACCACGGCCGGGGCGGGTCCGGGGAGCCGGTGGCCGGGCTGCTGCGGCCCGGGAACGCGGGCAGCAACACCGCTGCGGACCACATCGAAGCCGCCAGGATCGCCCTGAAGCAGCTGCCGAAGAAGTACCGGCGCGGACGGCGGACGCTGATCCGCACCGACTCGGGCGGCGGCACCCACGAGTTCGTGGACTGGCTTTCCGCGCGCGGCCGGTGGCTGTCCTACTCGGTCGGCATGACCATCACCGATGCCATCCACCAGGCCGTCGGGAAGGTCCCGGCATCGGCCTGGACGCCGGCCGTCGAGCCCGACGGCGAGATCCGCGACGGTGCCTGGGTCGCCGAACTCGACGGCGACTGCCTGACCGGCTGGCCCAAGGAGATGCGGCTGATCGTGCGGAAGGAACGCCCGCACCCCGGCGCCCAACTGCGCTTCACCGACGCCGACGGCATGCGCCTGACCTGCTTCGCCACCAACACCAAGCATGCTCCGATCGCCGCGCTCGAACTGCGGCACCGCCAGCGCGCGAGGGCCGAGGACCGCATCCGCGCCGCCCGCGCCACCGGCCTGCGCAATTTGCCCCTGCACGACACCGCGCAGAACCAGATCTGGCTGGAGATCGTCCAGATCGCCCTCGACCTGCTCGCCTGGATGCCCATGCTCGCCCTCACCGGACAAGCTGGCCGGTGGGAGCCCCGCCGCCTGCGGCTGCGGCTGTTCTCCGTGGCCGCTCAGCTCGTCACCACCGGACGCCGCCGCATCCTCCGCCTCGCCAAGCACTGGCCCTGGGCTGGTGTGATCACCGACGCCCTGCAACGGCTCGCGGCCCTGCCGAACCCCGGCTGACCAGCAACTTCCCGTCCCCACGAGCAACACCACCCGACCGGAGCCGTGGAACCCGGCGCCCACCCGACGCGACAGCCGGGCCACCAGCCTGCCCACCTGCAGAAATCTCCGCTCCGAACGAGCCGAAAGAGTCCTTCAGCAAGCTGACGGACCCTCATGCAAGATCGAGGTTAGGTGGATGCGGCATGATGCTTTGCCATGGTTGTTGGTTTGTCGCAGCGGTTGGTTCCTGACGAACTCTGGTCGCTCGTCGCACCGTTGTTGCCTTCGTTTACTTCCCGTCCGCAGGGTGGAGGCACGGCCCCGGTCGATGAGCGAGCAGCGTTCACGGCTGTGGTGTACGTGCTGACCAGCGGCTGTGCCTGGCGCCATCTGCCGGAGACTTTCGGTGTCTCGCCGGCCACCGCGCACCGCCGGTTCTCCGCTTGGACCAAGGACAGGCTGTGGCGGCGGCTGCATCGGGCCGTTCTGGACGAACTCGGGGCCCGTGGTGAGGTGGACTGGACCTCGGCGATCGTGGACGCGGCCTCGGTCCGTGCGAAAAAGGGGGATCGCTGACCGGGCGCAATCCGGTCGACCGGGGCAAGAAGGGCAGCAAGCTCCACGTACTGTCCGACGCGCAAGGCTTACCCCTCGCTCTTGGCGTCTCTGGCGCGAACGTTCATGACAGCCAGGCGCTGCTGCCGCTGGTCCTGGGCATACCCGCCATCCGCTCGAGGCGCGGTCCCCGTAGACGCCGCCCCGGCAGGCTCCGTGCCGACAAGGCGTACCACTCCGCCGAGAGGCTGAAGTGGCTGCGCGAGCGGGGCATCGTCCCGCGCATCGCCAGGCCCGGCATCGAGTCCAGCGAGCGTCTCGGCCGGCACCGCTGGAAGATCGAACGGTCGATCTCCTGGCTCTTCGGCTACCGCCGCCTGACCGTCCGATACGAGCGAAAGGGCAGCCACTTCCTGGCCTTCCTCGGACTCGCGGCGGCCCTGACCTGCTACAAGAAGCTCGCAAAACTCACCACGTGAGACATCCTCTTATTGCCAATGAGCCTTTTCCAACCTCGTTCTTGAGTACGTCAGTTGGGCTGACAACGTGGTGAAGCCCCTGGTAGACGGGTTTTCGACCAAGAGAACCGTCTCCACCAGAGGCTTCACGTGCTTGTCTACCCGTCGGGCGCTGACGTGTCCAGCTCCGCCCTTCGCTTCCTCACACAGCAGTTGCGGCGGCACCGCCGCGCGATCGGTTCCCGGTGGCGGCGTCTGAGCGCCGGCCGCCAGGCCCTGCTCACAATCGCCCACCTGCGGGTGGGAAACACCTACGCCCAGCTCGCGGCCGGATTCGGCGTCGGCACCACAACGGCCTACCGCTACGTCACCGAGGCGGTCGAGCTTCTCGCCACGCTCGCCCCGAGCCTCGCCGACGTGGTGCGGACCGCGTCGGCGAAGGCATATCTGATCCTGGACGGCACGCTCCTGCCGATCGACCGCATCGCCGCCGACCGCCCGTTCTACTCCGGCAAACACAAGAAGCACGGGATGAACGTGCAGGTCCTCGCCGATCCCTTCGGCCGACTGCTGTGGGCCTCACCGGCCCTGCCCGGCGCCGTCCACGACATCCGCGCGGCCCGCGAACACGGCATTGTCGACGCCCTCACGCAGGCCGGCATCCGATGCTGGGCCGACAAGGGCTACCGAGGTGCCGGAGGCACGGTCCGCGTCCCGTGCCGGGGCCGGTGGGAGAACCTCTCCGAAGGCCAGAAAGCGGTGAACCGGTCCCACGCAAAGATCCGGGCCCTCGTCGAGCCCGCCGTCGCAGCCCTCAAGTCTTGGCGGATCCTGCGCAAACTGCGGTGCTCGACCACCCGGATCACCAGCATCGTCCAAGCCGTCCTCACCCTTCATCTGACCAGCTCAGAGTGAGGTTGGAAAAGGCTCAATGTTGCCACTTCGATCTCTCGCTCGATGTTCTTGAGGCGGTTCTTCAGCTGGTAGCTGTGGCCGTTGATGGAGATCACTTCGCAGTGGGGGAGGAGCCGGTCGCGGATGGCGGACGACGGTCTTGGTGCGGTCGTAGACGATCGTCATCGGGGCCCTTCTGATTTGCGGGAGCTCGCTGTAGCTCCCGGAGCGTTGCACTTCATCAGTCGATCAGTGATTCCCAATCAGGTTTGTCAAGGGCTGTGGTAGCGGTCGGTGACCGTGTTATGCCGCTGCGAGGCCGCGTTGAGGTGGCTCGACGGTGAAGGTCCGCTGGTCGCGTATGAGGGCCCACAAGACGTCGAGGCGGCGCCGGGCGAGGGCGAGGATGGCCTGCTTGTGTGACTTGCCCTCGCTCCTCTTGCGTTCGTAGAAGGCTCTGGATGTCGGACAGCACCGGGCGGCGACCTGGGCGGACAGGTAGAAGACGCGCAGGAGGCGGCGGTGGTAGCGGTGCGGTTGGCGCATGTTGCCGCTGATGCGTCCGGAGTCCTTGGGGACGGGGGCCAGGCCTGCGATGCCGGCCAGGCGGCCGGAGCTGCCGATGGCGTCCAGGTTTCCGCCGGTGCAGGCGATGAACTCGGCACCGAGGAGGCTGCCCATGCCCGGCATGCTGGTGATCGCCGCAGCGTGCGCGTGCTCGCGAAACCGTGCCTCGATCAGCGCGTCGGTGCGGGCGATCTCCTCGTCCAGGGCCATCACCGCGGCGGCCAGGGTGCGGACCATGGCTGCTGCGGTCCTCTCGCCGGGAATCACCGTGTGCTGGGCCTGCGCCGCCTCCAGCGCGGTGAACTCCACCGCCTGGGCGTTTCGCACCTTGCGGTTCGCCAGCCAGGTGCTCAGGCGGGACCGGCCGATCCGGCGCAGGGCGGCCGGTGTCTGGTAGCCGGTCAGCAGGACCAGCGCGGCCTTGGAGGTGCTGTAGTTGAAGGCGCGTTCCAGGGCGGGGAAGTACTCCAGGAGCTGGGCGCGCAGCCGGTTGATGGCGCGGGTGCGGTCGGCGGTGAGGTCGTAACGGCGGGCGGTGAGGATCCGCAGGTCGACGGCGATCTCGTCCTGTTCCTGCAGGGGGTGCAGGTCACGGCGCATGCGGGCCTGATCGGCGATGACGTAGGCGTCCTTGGCGTCCGTCTTGCCGTCGCCCCGGTAGGAACCGGAGGCGTGGTGGACGGTCCGGCCCGGGATGTAGAGGACTTTCTGTCCGTGGGCGGCCAACAGCGCGATCAGCAGTGCGGCACCGCCCGCGTTCAGATCGACGGCCCAGGTCACCGGCTCGCCCTCGCTCAACTCGAGGACCTCACCGATCAGCTCGAGCAGAGTCGTCTCGTCGTTGGCCACCCGCCGTGACAGCCTTCGCTCACCCTCGGCGTCGATCACCGTGCAGTGATGCTCGCTCTTGCCCGCGTCCGTTCCCGCCCACAGCTGCGGCACTCGTGCCTCCCTTGAGGATCCGTGTTCCTGGTCCCGGCAGACGACCACGCCGACGTGTCCTTACGAAGCGATGAGGTTCGCGCATCCCAATGAGTGGCCGTGTCGTCGCGGGGCGCCGGGCGGCCAATCACTGAAAGCCACACCCTCGGCATGAGCTTTTTGAGCCACACCCGACGTCCCTGGGCCTCCCGATCGTACGAATGAGCGGAACCGACCCGCCAAGAAGGTAAGGAGCATTTTCAGAGTGGCCACTGATCGGGTGACGGGCCGACGTCCGCAACGCATGAGGCTCCTGTGCCGTTGAGGGAGGTGTTCGACGTCTCAACTGATCAGCGCAGGAGCCTCGTTGGTTTCCTATCGAGCCGAACTCGACCTGCCTCACGCTCTGGTCGAGTGGGTAACCATGCTCATCGTCACCCGTGAGGGTGACCGCCGCTGCAAGCTCCCGCCTCACCAGCGTGCTCTCGTCGGCCTGATCTACCTTCGCCGGCACGACCCGCTGTCGCAGATCGCGGCCGGCTTCGGCATATCCGTCGGCACCGCCCACGCTTACGTCGCGACCGTCGTCGGCCACCTGTCCCGCAGGGCGCCCGGCCTGCTGCGTGTCCTGCGCGAGACCGATCCCGAGCACGTCCTGCTCGACGGAACCCTCGCCGAGTGCGACCGGGTCGGTGACAGCCGGGCGGACTTCTCCCAGAAGCACCGCCGCCATGGCGTGAACGTGCAGGTCGTGGCCGACCCTGCGGGCAAGCTGCTATGGATCTCGCCCGCACTGCCGGGGCGCACCCACGATCTGACTGCGGCCCGCACCCACCGCATCATCCGGATCTGCGAACGCCAAGGCGTTCCCGTCCTCGCCGACCGCGCCTACATCGGCGCCGACTCCTGGGTGACCACGCCGATCAGACGGCTTCCGCGCCAGGACCTCAACCCGACCCAGCAGACGATCAACCGAACCCTGTCAGCTGCGCGAGCGCCAGTCGAACGAAGCGTCGCGCAACTGAAGTCCTGGCGGATCTTCCGCCGGGCCCGTTGCAGTCCCAACCGCCTGTCGTCAATCTCCGCCGCCGTCCTCACTCCGGAGCGTCAACGCTGAAAACGCTCAGTGACAGGCATTCGAACTCCGTCGTGCGCTGCAGCTCCTCCAGCCGACCTGGGTCATGTCCCCTGTAGTGGTGTAACCGTGTCGCGTTGATCTTCAGTGGGATAGATCTTGTCCATGCTGCCTTCGGGGAGGTAGCGGCGGGGGAAGGCGATCCATTCGTCGTGCATCTCGATGAGCACGGCGGTGGTGAGGCGTTCGAGGGCGCCTGGGTTGGGGAAGATCTGGACGACGTCGACGCGGCGCTTGATCTCCTGGTTGACCCGCTCCAGGGGGTTGGTCGACTGGATCTTCTTCCAATGTCGCTCGGGGAAGTCCGCGAAGGCGGTGAGGTCGACCTTGGCTTCCAGGAGCATCGCCTGCACCTTGGGGAACTGGCGTCCGAGCATGTCGGCGACGGTGTCGAGCTGGGCGCGGACGGCCTCGGCCGTGGGCTGGGCGAAGATCGTGCGGATGGTCGCGGCCACCATCTCCGCGGCGTCCTTGGGGATCACCGCGAAGACGTTGCGCAGGAAATGAAGCCGTAAAGAATCAAGGTGCTGCTTTACAGGGACAGGCTCGTTGTCAGGGTATGGCAGTTCCGGAGGAGATCTGTTTCCAACTCCAGTGCAGGTTCTCGGTGTTGTTGCCGTACTTGAACGAGCGGCAGCGGCGGCTGGCCCTGGCTACCGAGGCCCGGCTGCTCGGGCACGGCGGCATACGGGCGGTAGCGCGGATCGCGCAGGTCAGCGAGACGACCGTGCGTCGTGGAGTGTTGGAGCTGGAAGCGGGGGCCGGGCCTCTGCCGGACGGCCGGGTGCGTGCACCAGGCGGAGGCCGCAAGCGGGCCGAGGAGAACGATCCGGTCTTGCGCAAAGCCCTGTTGGGGCTGGTCGAGCCGGACGAGCGGGGAGATCCTCAGTCTCCGCTGCGGTGGACGACGAAGTCGCTGCGCAACCTGGCCGAGGAGCTGACCCGGCAGGGGCACCCGGTGTCCGCGCCGACGGTGGGCCGGCTGCTCAAGCAGGAGGGCTTCAGCCTGCAGGCGAACGCCAAGACCCTCGAGGGTGCCCAGCATCCCGACCGGGATGCCCAGTTCCGCTATATCAACGAGCAGGTCAAGCAGCACCAGGCCGATGGCGAGCCGGTGATCAGCGTGGACACGAAGAAGCGGGAGCAGATCGGACGGCTGCCCATGGCCGGCCGCGAGTGGCGGCCCAGGGGCGAGCCGGTCGAGGTGGAGGACCATCACTTCTTCTTCAGTGGCCCGGACGTTCAGCAGGCGATCCCATACGGGATCTACGACATCGTCCGCAACACCGGATGGGTCAACGTCGGTGTCGACCACGACACGTCGGTCTTCGCGGTCGAGTCCATCCGCCGCTGGTGGCGCTGTCGCGGCAGCCTCGACTACCCGAAGGCGTCACGCCTGCTGATCACCTCGGACGCAGGCGGCTCCAACGGTTACCGCTACCGGGTCTGCAAGAGCGAACTGGCCGCCCTGGCCGCCGAAACCGAACTGAGCATCACCGTGTGTCACTTTCCTCCGGGCACACAATGCCGTTGCTTGAGTAGGGCAAGCAGTTCGCGGTGACGTTTGGGGCACAGTGATCGTTGAGCCCGGCATGCATCCATGGGTGGGGATATCTGATCATGTGCGGCTGGGAGTGGTGACACGCTGGGTGACCCCGGAGCTCGTCGGTGAAGTGCTGGAGAAATGCGGGGTTCGCGACAAGAAGTCCGGCGCCCTGCCGGCCGGGTTCATGGTCTACTTCACGCTCGCTCTGGCCCTGTTTCAGCAGGACTCCTACGACGACGTCGCCGAGCAGCTTGTCGGCAGTATCCCGGAGTTGGGTGAGAGCATCCCCAACAAGTCCTCGTTCACGCGGGCGCGAAGGCGCCTGGGACCGCAGGTCTTGGAAACCATGTTCCGGGAGCTGGCCGGGCCGTTGGCTCCGGTCGGTTTGAAGAGCGCCTTCTATCGCGAGATGCGGCTGGCCGCAGTGGACGGGTTCGTGCTGGACGTGCCGGACACGACGGCCAATCGGGCCGCGTTCGGCGGACCGGTCAAGAACGGCCAGCCCGCGGGTTTCCCGCAGGTCCGGGGGGTGACGCTGACCGAGTGCGGCACCCACGCACAGATCGACGCGGCGGTGGGCGGATTCAACGGCGGCGAGCCGGAGCTGGCGATCAAAATGGCCGACGCGGCGGCCGGGATGCTGGTCATCATGGACCGCGGCTTTCCCGGGGTGGCGCTATGGAAGGCATACACCGGGACCGGGGCTCATCTGCTAATCCGTGCCCGGTCGAGCGTTGCTGCTCGCCCGGTCAAGTATCTGCCCGACGGTAGGGACTGCTGCAGGGTTGAGTGACACCTGACCTGGCTTGCTGAGAGGCGGCCTGGAAGGATGTTGCAGTGCCCAAGCCGTATCCGAAGGAGTTCCGCGAGGACGTCGTGCGGGTCGCGCGCAACCGCGAGCCCGGCGTCACGCTGGAGCAGATCGCCGCTGACTTCGGGGTCCACCCGATCACGTTGTCGAAGTGGCTGCGCCGCGCCGAGACCGATGAGGGCGCCAGGCCCGCAACGACGTCGGGTGAGTCGGCCGAGCTGCGCGAGGCCCGCAAGCGGATCCGGTTGTTGGAGCAGGAGAACGAGGTGCTCAGGAGGGCTGCGGCGTATCTGTCGCAGGCGAACCTGCCGTCAAAATGATGTACCCGCTCGTCCGTGAGCTGGCCGCCGCCGATGCCCCTTACCGGGTGCCGGTGGCGGTGACGTGCCGGGTGCTCGGGCTGGCCCGCCAGCCCTACTACCGGTGGCTTGCCCGGCCTGCCACCGACGCGGAACTGACCGAGGCATACCGGGCCAACGCCCTGTTCGAGGCGCACCGCGACGATCCCGAGTTCGGGCACCGCTTCCTTCTCGACGAGGCCCACGCCGCCGGTGAGGCGATGGCCGAGCGGACCGCCTGGCGGATCTGCCGGGACAACGGCTGGTGGAGTGCCTTCGGCAAACGCCGGGGCCGCGGGAAGAATGCCAAAGCCGGGCCACCGGTCCACGATGACCTGGTGCGGCGGAACTTCACCGCGGACGGGCCGAACCGGTTGTGGCTCACGGACATCACCGAGCACGCGACCGGCGAGGGCAAGCTGTATCTGTGCGCCGTCAAGGATGTGTACTCCGGCCGCATCGTGGGCTATTCCATCGACGCCCGGATGAAGTCCCGCCTCGCGGTGGCCGCGCTGGAGTCCGCCGTTGCCCGCCGCAGCCCCGCTGCGGGATGCATCGTGCACTCCGACCGCGGATCGCAATTCCGGTCCCGCAAGGTCGCCGCCGTCCTCACCCGGCACGGCCTGGTCGGCTCAATGGGCCGGGTCGGGGCCGCCGGCGACAACGCCGCAATGGAGAGCTTCTTCGCATTGCTGCAGAAGAACGTCCTCGACCGCCGCGTCTGGGCCACCCGCCAGGAGTTGCGGATCGCGATCGTCACCTGGATCGAGCGGACCTACCACCGGCGCCGGCGGCAACGACGCCTGGGCCGATTGACCCCCGTCGAGTACGAGACCATCATGACCCCACCCGCAGCTCTGGCTGCATAAACCCCGCTGTCACCCGATCATGCAGCAGTCCCGTACTTACCTGGCGAGGATGAACCTGGCCGGGCAGAAAGGCGCGCATCCCGGAGGTGTGCTGGTCCGCGTGATCGAGTACCGCGTCGATGACGGCGAGGTGGTCAGGCTGTTGACCGACCTTGTGGACCCGGTCGCATATCCGGCGGCGGAGTTGGCAGGGCTCTATCACTCGCGGTGGGAGGCGGAGTCGGCATTCCGGCAGATCAAGACCTTCCAGCGCGGGCCAGCCGAGGTCCTGCGCTCGGGTGACCCGGATCTGGTGCGCCAGGAGGTCTGGGCGCATCTGGTCGTACACCACTGCCTCACGCAGGTCATCATCGCTCTGGCCGACGACACCGGGATTCCCCCGGACCGGGTCTCCTTCGTCAAGGTCCTCAAGCACGCACGGCGCAGCGTGGTCCGCCAGTGCACGGACACGCCCACGAAGATCAAGGAGTTCTTGGTGGTGCTGGCGGCAAAGGTTCGCCGTAAGCTCGACAACGGCGCCAGGCGCCTGCGGGAGGCGGACCGACATCTGAAGCGTCCGGACTCGAAGTACTCGTCGAAGCTCTCCTACCGGATCATCACGCTACAGCCCGTGATAGTTCGGTAGTCAAGCAACGGCATTGTCCGGGCACAAGCAAATGGAACAAAATCGAGCACCGGCTGTTCTCCCACATCACCCACAACTGGCGTGGCAGGCCGCTGACCAGCCACGAAGTCGTTATCGAGACGATCGCCGCCACCCGCACCCGGGCTGGTCTGCGCGTCGAGGCCCACCTGGATCCCGGTGACTACCCCACCGGCATCGCGATCAGCAAGGACCGCTTCGCCGCGCTGCCGCTGGTCCGGCATGAGGTTCACGGCCAGTGGAACTACACCCTGCTGCCCGAACCCTCCGCGCCACAGGCCCTGCCTGTCAGCGAGGCGCACGGCGTCGCCGGCCGACGCCGCGAACTTCTGGCCCGTCTGGCGGACCCGCGCCTGACCGGGCTGAATGGCACGGAACTCGCAGAGCTGTGTGCTGAGTTGGCCCCGCTGCAGGCCGCCCGGGCCCAGGAACGCTACAGCGAGCAGCGCGGCGGACGCGCCCGGCGCGCAACCGGAAATCAGCGGGCCAAGCCGCTGTTCGACGACGCCACCCGGGTGATGCTCACCCTCCTCTACCAGCGCCAGGTCTGCTCGATGAAGCTGCTGGGCGACATGCTGGAGGTGACCCCAACCTGCATCGGCCACCTCATCGCCGAGACCCGCCGGGTCCTGGAGGACCACGGCCACCAGCCCGGTTACGCTCCCCAGCCGGTTCACCACGGCGCACACGCTGATGGCCTTCCTCGACACCGACAAGACCCCGCCGCGCACCCGGATCATGGAGAGCCTGTCCCATCCGCGGCTTACCGGCATGTCCCGCACGGAACTGGATGCACTCGCTCGCCGCCTCGCCCCACGCCAGGTTGCCCTGGTCGAACGTGCCTCCTACCAGCGCCGGGGCACCGATCGCCAGCCGGGCAGCCGCGGCGGCGTCTTCCCGCAGAAGCTCGGCGACAGAGAACGCGTCGTCGTCGCCATCCTCTACCTGCGGAGACTGTGCACCCTGGACGTCCTCGCCGACGTGCTGGGGGACGTGAGCAGGTCCTCGATCGGGAACGTCGTCCGCGAGATCCGGCCCCTGCTCGCCGAAAGCGGACTTCTCCCACCTCCGGCCACCACCCGCTACCGCACCGCCACCGAACTCCTCGCCGCCGCGGATGAAGAAACCGACACACCGACAAGTTGATTCTTTACGGCTTCATTTCCTGCGCAACGCCTTCGCGGTGATCCCCAAGGACGCCGCGGAGATGGCGGCCGCGACCATCCGCACGATCTTCGCCCAGCCCACGGCCGAGGCCGTCCGCGCCCAGCTCGACACCGTCGCCGACATGCTCGGACGCCAGTTCCCCAAGGTGCAGGCGATGCTCCTGGAAGCCAAGGTCGACCTCACCGCCTTCGCGGACTTCCCCGAGCGACATTGGAAGAAGATCCAGTCGACCAACCCCCTGGAGCGGGTCAACCGGGAGATCAAGCGCCGCGTCGACGTCGTCCAGATCTTCCCCAACCCAGGCGCCCTCGAACGCCTCACCACCGCCGTGCTCATCGAGATGCACGACGAATGGATCGCCTTCCCCCGCCGCTACCTCCCCGAAGGCAGCATGGACAAGATCTATCCCACTGAAGATCAACGCGACACGGTTACACCACTACAGGAGACATGACCGGTTTCGTGGTTGCGAGGTAGTGGTTGTTCTCGTATTCGACGGGCGGGACGTGGCCTATCTCACCGTGGAGTCGTCGGTGGTTGTACTGTCCCGCGTCAAGTTTTTGGCTCAGTGATCTCGGTTTGAAAGTTGGGGATGCAGGCTCGGGTCGTTGTAGACCTCGATCGGCCGGTGGCCGGACAGGGCCTCGTGGGGTCGGATGTGGTTGAACACATGCCGGTAGTGCTCGGCCTCGCGGGCGAGCATGGTGAGGTCCTCGATCTCCAGGCGGTAGAGGTGCTCGTACTTCAGCGAGCCGAAGGCGCGCTCGCGTACGCCGTTCTGGCCGGGGCTCTTGGCCCGCGTGCGGATGTGCAGCAACTCGGGGCGGGTAGCGATGAAGCGGGCGAACGCGGCGCCCTTGAAGGCTCCGCCATTGTCGGTGACCAGCTTGATGCGCCGGTTTTTGCCGGTGTCGGGACCGGCGGGCAGCAGCTCGGCCAGCGGACGTCCGCCGAGACGTTCGGCCTCCGCGATCGCGAGCTTCACCGCCTCGATCGCGTCGGCGCCGGTGCACGAGGGGCTGATGTGCCAGCCGTGCTCGTACTTGGTGAAGTAGTCCGTCACCCCGGCCAGCCGCCGGTCCTGGACCTGCACCGCATCGAGGTCACACCGCTACCCGGACCCCCCGCCCGCACCCTCGCACAACTACAAACCCACCTACCATCACGCGACGACACCTGCACAGATCAACCCTGACAGTTATTCAGACACGAGCCCCGGCGGTGCGTGTACTGCCGCTGCACCCCGGCCGAGGAACGGCCCTTCTTCACAAAGCCGGTCTCGTCCACGATCAGCACCGCGTTGTCGGTGCCGAGGTGGTCGGCGGCGTAGGCGCGCAGGTCGTCGCGGACCGCATCGGCGTCCCAACGGGCGTAGCGCAGCAGGCGCTGCATCGGCCCGGGCCGGGTGTGGCCCGCCTGTTCGGCCAGCTGCCAGCAGTTCTTCCGCTCGACACCCGACAGCAGCCCGAGCAGGTAGGCACGGGCAGAGGACCGAGGCTCAACTCGCCTGAACCGTCCCTCTATCCGGGCCATGGCCTGCTCAAACATCGCCCGCCAGCGGGCAGGGTCTACGCTATGACCTGCGGCCACCGCACGATCTTCAGGAATCCACACAACCCCCGATGATCACGCGGTGGCCGTACCCGTTCCCAGCCGGGCCCGACACAAGATCGCGAAACCAGACTGGAGTACTAGCCCTTCCACCTGCGCAGGTGAACGTGAGACTGACAGCACCCTCCAGGCGCGCCCCCGCAAACCACGGCTTCGCAGAGTCGAATCTACCTCCGTCAGCCAGCGGTCGCCACCGTGCCAGTCGGCAGGTCCTCGGGCAGTAGTGTGCGCAGGTCCTCCACGGTCGGCGCGGCGTGGGAGCCGAGCCGACGTGACTGGTTGGTGATCATGTCCTCCAGGACTTGGCGCGCGAGGCGTGCGTTGCCGAACGAACGGTCTCGTGGAAGGGGCGCGATATGAGCGCGCAGCACCTTGAGCGTCTCGGGAACGCACTCATATCCAGTGGACACTGCCTGCTGCTCCACGATGGTGACGAGTTCGTCCGTGGTGTAGTTCTCGAACACGACATTCCGCGTGAAGCGCGAGGCTAGGCCGGGGTTGGAAGCCAGGAAGCGCTGCATCTCCTCGCCGTACCCGGCAACGATGACGACGACGTCGTCCCGGTGGTCCTCCATCAATTTCAGCAACGTGTCGACGGCTTCCCGGCCGAAGTCGTTGGAAGAGCCCCCGTCGGGCGTCAGGGTGTACGCCTCGTCGATGAACAGCACACCGCCCATCGCACTCTGGAAGACGTCCTTGGTCTGCTGTGCGGTGTGTCCCACGTACCGGCCGACCAAGTCGGCCCGGGCCACCTCCACGAGCTGGCCCTTGGGCAGCACGCCGAGAACGTGGAGTAGTTGGGCGTACAAGCGGGCCACGGTCGTCTTGCCGGTCCCCGGCGGTCCTGAGAAGACCAGGTGCCGGCTGACCCTCGGGGCGGGGAGGCCGGCCGCCTCTCTCTGCTTGGCTGTGGTGAGGAGACCGACGAGGTCCTTGACCTCGCGTTTCACCGCCCCCAGTCCGATCATGGACTCTAGCCGGGCCAGCATCGCGTCGCGGTCCTCGCCCGTCGGTCCGCTGCCGGCCGCCTCGTCTGCGACATCCTCGGGCAGGAGCAGGGACAGATCAGCCTCGGCGGTGTCCGCGATGCCGGCCAGACGGGACGCCTGGCGGTCCACCATCTCCTCGAAGACCCGGCGGGCAGCACGACCGTTGCCAAAGGTGGCGTCGCGCGTCATCTTCTCGAACTGCCCGGCGAGCGCGGCTGAGGTGCCGGGGCCCAGCTCGTAGTGATGACGTAGACACATGTTTTCGACGATCGTCACCAGCTCGTCGACGGAGTAATTGGCGAACTCGACGGTGCGGGAGAACCGGGAGGCCATTCCGGGGTTGGCGGAGAGGAAGCCCTCCATCTCGGCCGAGTAGCCGGCCGCGACGACCACGACGTCGTCGCGGTGGTCCTCCATCAGCTTGACCAGGGTGTCGATGGCCTCGCGGCCGAAGTCGTTGGATGATGCCCCCTCGGGGCAGAGGGTGTACGCCTCATCGATGAACAGCACACCGCCGAGGGCCTCGTTGAACGCCTCGGTCGTCTTGATTGCCGTGCCGCCGATGACCTGCGCCACCAGGTCGGCGCGGGCGACCTCAACAATGTGGCCGGAGCGCAGTACGCCGAGGTCGGCCAGGATGCTTCCGTAGAGCCGCGCCACGGTCGTCTTGCCGGTACCAGGAGGCCCCGCGAATATCAGGTGACGACTCATCGTGGCCACCGGCATGCCCAGGCGTATCCGGCGCTGTGCGAGCTGGTTAAGGTTGACGAGGGAACGGACCTGGGTTTTCACCCCGTCCAGGCCGACGAGCGCCTCCAGTTCGTCCAGCGGGGTCGTGGGTGCGCTGGGTCCGCCGCCCGGCCCGCCGGCTCCGGCGCCCTGCCCGGGCACTGCCGCTTCGGCTCCCCACGCGTCCGGGATGGCGTTGCCCGCGCTGGTCAGGTCCACCACTTCGAGCTGGCTGCTCGCACGCGTCTGCCGCAGCCCCGCTCCCCTGTTGTCCCGCACCGAGCAGCCGACGATCTCCACCAGTTCCGCGCTGTCGACGCGGATGCCGTCGCCGACGCTACGGACGATTTCGCAAGACCGCAGCTCGGCGCGGGCGCCCGACGGGATGAGCACCCCGTGTGCTCCGGCGGCGCTGATGCGCGTGCGGTGGAGTGTCAGCTCGCCGCCGTCCGCGATCGTGACGGCGGAAGCGCCGCTGCCATCGAGTTCGCAGTCCCCCACCGAAGCGATGCCCTGGGCGCCGACCAAGATGGCGGCATCGGAGGTCGAGCGCAGCACGCAGTCCCTGATCTGTGTGTTACCTCCGTCAGCCACACGTATGCCCACGCCGCCCGCCCCGTCGATGGTGCAGCTTTCGAGGCGTCCGCGCCCCTCGTCGCCAATGTCGACTCCGGCGCCGCCCGGCGCGGTGATCCGGGCTCGCCGGATCATCGGATTGGCCTGGGAGCGGACCCGTATCGCCGTGCCCGCCGCGCCCGCCACCTCCAGCTGGTCGAACTCGGCTACCGACTCTTCGGCCAGCAGCACCGCACCCGCCTGATCGGCGCAGTCCCGTACGACGGTGCGGGCGAACGACGGCGAGCTGCTGCCCGACACATGGATCGCCGACGCCTGCGCCCCTGTGAACTCACAGTCCTCGAAGGTGCCGCGGGAACGCTCTGAGATGAACACCCCGTGGTGCTTGGTGCGGATGGTCCGGCAGCGGCGCAGCAGCGGATCGGCACCTGACGAGAGGACGAATCCTGGGCTCTTGGTCGAGGTGACGGTGACCTCTTCCAGGACCGGCCGCGAGGCACTGGTGATGAACACTCCCACCGACGCGTCTCGGATCTTGATGCGCGCCACCTGCGTGCTGCTGTTGCCCTCCAACGCGATGGCTGGCTTCTCAGTCGCGGCGATCTCGCAGTCCTCGACGACGCCCGTCGCCTCGCCGTTGGAGAGGACGCCGTTGCCACGGGCGTCCCGCATCCGGCAGTTGCGCACAATGGAGCGGGCCTGCTCGCTGAGGACGATCGCGGACGTGCCGACGTTCTCGATGACACAGTCCTCGATCACGCTGCCCGTGGGTGAGGTATCGACGACGCCGGCTCCGGCGGGGTTGGTGATACGGCAGTTACGCATCGCCAGTGACCCGGTCTGCCGTGCCAGCGCCGCCGTCCATCCGGAACCGACCACCGTGCAGCCGTCCATGGCGAGCTGTCCCCGGGCAGCGTCGACGACAGGAACGTCTTCACTACCACCACGCAGCACTAGGTCGGTGAGCATCACCGCGTCCGCGACCAGGACGACGGCGGAGCCGCGACGCGGGCAGATCTCCGCGCTGCCCGGTTCTCCCTCGGCGACGATTGTCACGCGGGTCCTGATGGTCAGGTTCTCGGTGTACCGCCCGGAGCGGACGCGGATCACCGCTCCGGTACGCGCTGCTGCGAGTGCATCACTGATGGTGCGGAAACTGTCCGGTTGCTCCGGACAGACCACAAGTACCTGCCGTGACACGCTCGGTCCTCCTCGGCTCGCACGAGTGCCATGGCTTGCTGCCATGACCCTCCCGCCTTTCCTTGCCCACTCCGAGTTCAGCCCAACACCGTTGGCGTGAACACACGTGTCCGTCCGGGAGTGTGACATCCGAGACGTACAAACATTCAAGCGACGCAGTTCCCTCAACGTCAAGTCAGAAGGCCTTGATGAATCGACAACAACGCCGGCGCGGTCAGGAAACGGGCACACCGCATACCGAAACGGAAATCCCCTGGTCCTTCAGGTGCCTGTTCGGGCAACTCCCGATGACCCCTTTGGCTCGACCGACAACAAGCCAACGCCACTACCAGCCATGCTGCGCTAGATTGGCGTTACCCTCCTCAGGTTCACCCTGAACGAAGGGACAAAGCGTTGATACTGGACAGTGCGCCAGAGCCCGCCGCCGAATGGCGGTCATGCCGGGCGGATTTGCGCTGCATCCGCGGAGCCCACTTCGTCACCGGGACGGACATCGTCCGCATCTGGCGCTCCCTCGCCCTTGAGCCGTGGCACTTCACCCATACGGCGCCCGCCTCCGCTGTCGATCCGGCCGGAATCGTCCTGGACGGCGGCCGACGTCGAGTGAACCTCAGGATCTCCAACGCCTCACACGGCTGCGTCTTCCTGATCAAACCGCTCGATGGGACGAGGAACGGCCGCTGCGGACTCGGAGATATCGCACCCGTCGACTACCGCATCTTCCGCGCCAAGCCGAGCTGGAGCGGTACCCCGCACCCGGCGAACCCGAGTCCGAGGGCCGGATCTGGACTGAAGACGACTTGGACCAGGACGCATTGGCACAAGCACCGCGCCTGTGGGGTGCCGACCGCCGCCATGGGTACGAAACCGTCACACGATGGACAGCGCTGGCCGAGAAGTCCGACGACCTCCACGGCATCGAGGACTTCCAGCGCTACATGCTTGAGGCACGGGCCGCCCGCGAAGCCGGTGCGACATGGCCCGAGGAGGGAGCAGCGTGAACGGAAGCGGGGCCAACCTCGCGGGCTGCGCCGGTTGCGTCGGCGACTGCTGCCGCAACTACAAGGTCGGCGTGACCGTTAGTGACATGCGAAGGCTCGCGGCCGGAATGTCCCTGAACCTCCGTGAGTTCACCAGTCTGCTGGAAGACGAGCAGGACGGCTTCCGCCTGAGTCGCGACGGGCCGACGCTGGACCTTCACCTCCGCCACCGGCCGGTGTCCCGCGGTTGCGTGTTCCTCATGGAGATCGCCCAAGGCAAGGCCCGCTGCGGCGCCTACGCCCACCGCCCACTGGTGTGCAGTAAATTTCCGACGACGCTCGAGCGGGTATCGGTGATCCGCGGGGACACCGTCTGTGGCCCGAACTCCTGGAATCTCGCCGCTATGGACCTCACCTCCTACCAGCCCGACCTGACCCGCAACAAAGCGGCCTGGTCTGAGCACATACGAATCGTGCGAATCTGGAGCGCAACCGTCGAGGACCCCCTCTCGGGAAGCTCCACCCGCAGCGCTCTTCGAATTCCTGCTTAGCTCAAAGGAGGTCGAAAAGGCTGAGCATTCTGTGAAATCCCGTGCCTAGTTCTGCGGATACCTGTCGGAGAGGCCCATGCTGCTCACATCCAATCGAATGGAGTATCGGTTTCTGGGGCCGGTGCAAGCCTGGCACGCAGGAGTGGAGATTTCCCTCGGACCACCGCGCCATCGCGCAGTGCTGGCTGTTCTCTTGGCGCATGTAGGCGAAATCGTTTCGGTCGACCAATTGATCTGGGCATTGTGGGGAGAACACCCACCCGCTCAAGCTGTGGCGATGCTTCATGTGCGCATGTCACGGTTGCGCAAGGCCTTGTCCGTCGCACCCGTGGATCCGCACACCACCGTGGTCACACGCGGGGCCGGTTATGTACTGGCAGCTCATCGCGATCAGACCGACGCGTACCAGTTCGAGAGGTTGACGCTGGCCGGTCGGCGAGCGCTGGCCAGGGGCGAGAGTCGGACGGCCGCTTCCGTGCTGCGGGAGGGACTCGCCCTGTGGAAGGGGCAGCCCTTCGGGACGCTCGCCGATGAACCGTTCGCGCAAACGATCAGGGCCCGGCTGGAGTCGCTGCGTCTCGACACGCTGGAGGCGCGGATCGAGGCGGACATCCAAGCAGGCCTGCACCGTGACGTCATCCCCGAGCTCGTGGAACTCACCTGCGAGCACCCCCTTCGGGAGCGTCTCTGGGGCCACCTCATGCTGTCCCTGGTCCGCGCTGGGAGGCAAGGGGAAGCACTGCAGACCTACCAGACCGCCCGGCAGCAGCTCGTCGATCTCATGGGCATCGAGCCCGGACCAGAGTTGAGAGATCTCCAGGCGGCCATCCTCCATCAGAACGTGCCGCCAGCGCACGCGGAGCCGTACCAGGTACGGCACGCACCGCTGCCCAGGCCGCAGAACGACCTGGTCGGGCGGGAGGCAGAGCTAGAGCAGCTCGTGCGACTGACCCGCCTGAAGCGGCTCGTCACCGTGACCGGACCGAGCGGCGTCGGCAAGAGCCGAATGATATTGGAAGTCGCCAATGTTGTCGGCAGCACGTTTCACAACGGTGTGGTCCTGATCGTTCTGGGCGGGCTGGAGGAATCAGATTCGCCGGCCTCCCGGATCGCCGCGGCGCTCGGCGTACGCGAGCCGTCGTCGATGCTGTCACCCCAACTGATCAGCCAGCGGCTACGGGGGGCGGAACTACTCCTGGGTCTCGACGACTGCGAGCACCATCTGGAAGACGTGTTCCCCATCGTCAACGAGTTACTGGACAAGACGGACGGGGTGCACGTCCTGGCTACCGGAAGAGAACCCCTGGGGCTCCCCGGCGAGCAAGTGTTCCGTCTGGCTGGTCTGGCCGTACCACAGCCGACGGATGTGACGGCGGACGGGGTGAGCCGGTCACCATCAGCGCAACTATTCGCGGCCCAGGCAGGGGCCGCGGGAGCCGGATTCCGTCTCACCGATGCCAATGCCGCCGATGTGGCGCGCGTCTGCCGGTCTCTGGGCGGCCTGCCGCTGCCGATTTCGCTGGCGGCTTCGCGGGTCAGGGGCTTCGACGTGGCTCATATCGCGGATCGACTGGACGCGCATGGGGCGCTTATGGAGTCGCACGTGCTGTTCGGACCGTTCAGTGATTACAGCCTGCCTGTCGCGATCGAGGGCAGCTACGACTCTCTGCCCGGGACTGAGCGCAGGCTATTCCGGCGCTTGGCCGTCTTCGACGGTGGGTTCACGTTGGAGGCCGCTCAAGCGGTGTGCGGGGACGAGGAACCTGTTTCCGCGCCGCTCGCACGGTTGGTGGGCGCGTCACTAGTCTCGGTAGAGGGGGCGGCCGAGGGTGGCTGCCGCTACCGCCTGAAGGAAGCGGCACGGGCGTACGCGTCGAGGCAGTTGTGGAAGTGCGGGGAGACCGCTTGGCTCAGTAGCCGGCACGCCATCTATTTCGGCGCCCTCGCAGCGCCGCCCCTGGAGGACTCGCACGGCCCCGCCCTTCGCGGCTGGGCAGAACGGCCCGACACGGAGCTCGACAACTTCAGGGCCGCCCTTCGGTGGTCGATGGGGCAGGGCGTCGCATCCGATGCCGTCAGCCTCGCCGGTTACCTGTCCCCGTTCTGGGATGTCCCTGGGCGGCTCACCGAGGCACGCCTCTGGCTGGCATCAGCGCTGGCTCTGCAAGGACCGGTTCCCCCTCGTGTGCGGGCCCGAGCATTGCTGGGGGCGTCGTGGCTGGCCATCGTTCAAGACGATCCCGCGGCTGGAATGTCCGCCGCGGAGCAGGCCCAGTACCTCTTCGAGGAGCTGGGCGAACCGGTGGGGGCAACAGCTGCCGTAATCGACCAGGGTTTGGCAGCACTGGTCATGGGCGCGCACGAGCGCGCGGAGGAGTTGCTGCGACGGGGGCTGTCCCAAGCCCAGGCGATGGGCAACGCGTGGCTGGAACAGTGGTCGCTGTTCTTCACATCCTTGTGGGCACTCGACAGCGGTCGCGTTGACGAGGCAGAAGCGTTGATCACCCGCGCGACCGTGGAACAGACGGCGGCCCCCGAGAGCCAGGCCTGGCTGGCTCTCGTGCGCAGCGCGGTGGCGTACGGGCGCGGGGAGCTCCCGCAGGCCGCGGCCAGCTTGCGCGAGTGCATTCGGCACTTCCGCGCAATGCGGTCGCCCTGGGGCCTTGCAGTCGCCTTTCTTGTCGCCGGCCAGATCGTGGGCAGCCAGGGAAATCATCATCGGGCGGTCAATCTGTCGGGAGCCGCTGAAAAACTCCGTACATCCGTTGACATCGGATTGTGGCCGACGTTCAAGAGCTGGGACGAGGAGGTGTCCAGCCGGGCAACGAAAGCCCTGGGGCCCACGGAGTTCGGTAATGCCCGGTCCGCAGGTCGGAGGCTCTGCGCCGCCGAGGCGACGGAGAGGGCCGAAGCAGCCCTGCGATGGATCGAGGCACGCAAGCGGCCTGCCAGCAAGCCACCCGCGGAACAGCGAGCACTGCGGCCCGTGCACGGTGTGACGGTCATGATCTCGGGTGCGTGTTCAGTACGCCGCTGAGCCCGCCACTCAACATCGCCGCGTCGTGTCGCCATAGCCCCTCACTCATATGCGGCCGACGCAGCGCTCCGGCCATTGCGGACCTCCCGGCGCCGGGAACTCGCCCTCTTGGAGCGCCCTTTCGAGATGGCCCAGCGCCACCCGGTCCAACTGGCCGAGTTCGCCGGTGTCGCCGGCGTACGAGGCAGCGGACCCGGGGAGTTCACGCAGGAGAACCACGGGTGAACGGTGCACCTCCCGCGTACCGAGAACGCGAAAGCCGGAGCCCGGTGCGAAGACGATCTCCTCACCCGCTTCGCCCGACCCGTTGGCGGCACCCGTGAGGTGCCGCACGTTGCGGCCAGTGACCGACCAGACGGCGTATCGCACCGGGGCGCCGCTAGGGACAAGCGGTGACTTTGCCCAGGCGCTGACGGGCCAGGGGCACCGCAGGATAGCCCCCGTCGCGGGGATGTCGTCGGGGGCCGACGGTTCACCTCCCCGCAGAGCGATCCCCCGATAGGAGGGCAGCCGCCGCAGCCCGGAGGCGAGGCACGCGCCATAGCTCAGCAGGCTTCCGCCACCGCCTTCCAAGTCGCGCGTCAATTCGGCTGCGGACAAGTGGCCTTCTTCGTGCGTGAGGTAGGCGATCACGGCGACCAGATCAGTCCTCGTCTCGTCCAATTCCTGCCCGCGCAGCGCTGGTGACCGGGTGAGCATCCGCGAGGCGACCGCTCCGTGCGCTTCCCATACGTCCGCCGCCAAAGCGCGGAATGCCGCTCGCTCGTGGGGAGTGCTGACGTGGCCGGGTGTGAAGGGAGCCGGCGCATCGGACCGTGGTCTGCGCACGGGAGGGGTCCCGCTTCCGGCGCCCCTCTTCGCCTTCCCCACCGCCAGTGCGACCTCATGGGCCGTCGGCTTCGCTGGCTCCGCACTAACCGGCCGAGTGGGCCGCGGTTCCTGTTCGTCTTGTTTTACACCGAGAGCGACCGGTTCGGCGGCGAGTGCCGGAACCGATGTCTCCATGGGGCGACACGCCTCGGGAAGGTCATGGTGGTCCAACGCGTCGCCGACAACCTCCTCCTGGATGGCGCCCTCCTCTTGTACGGGAGCCGCCTCCGGGGCGACTGCCTCCGGAACTTCCAGAACAGAGGAGATGGGTGACTGCATCGGCACGGGCGTGGACACGAGCTCCGGCTCGGACGTCCGCACGGGCGTCGGCTCGGACGTCGGCCGTTCGGGTGTGCGGTAACGAACGCTCGCGATACCGTGCCGGGCCGCCAGCCGCCGTAGCTCCTTCTCCCCACCGGTGAGCGTGCCGCTCACCAGCAACGTTGTTCTTGATCGGTTGGCGGGCGGCAGGTTGATCAGGATCCGAGAGAGGACCGGCAGCACGGACTCATCCATAGCCCGACCATGCTCCCCTACTTCGAGAGTCATCATGTCCGGATCGACGGGGAGGCCCGCGATGGGGGCGGGTGGGCCGCTACGTTCCCGTACCGCGAGACCCGCCCTCGTTGCGTCGACGGCCCATCGGCTGTCGACGACGTCCAACGGTTGACGGTGTACCACCCTGGGACCGGAAGTCGAGACGTCCCCTTGCGTCGGACGGCAGGCCACCGCGGTCACGTAGGGCTGCCAGGACGGTTCGCCGTCAGATCCCACCACCGTCATCCGCACCGTGTCCTCAGCGCGCGGGTCCCCCGCCATCAGCGGTATCCCGGTGAGGACCTCGACCTCGCTGTCCAGCCTGTCGGCTATGGACTGCGCGAGGCCGAGCACATCATGTCGGCCGCCGGGGGCAAGGCGGGCGCGGGCGCGTTCAGCGGGCGGGAGCCCGGCGAGTACTTCGGCCACCTCATCCGCCGCCACCTCCTCGGAGCCCACCAGCCCCACCAGTACAAGCGGCCGCTCTTGGTCGACGGGTATCGCGAAAGGCAGATCTCCCTGTTCCGGTCGCGCGGCTTCCGCGGGGCGCAGGTGTATCCCCGCGGGTATCTGCTCGAGCACGCATCCGCTGGCCGTGTGGGAGGGCATCCGGCTGACCTCCCTCTGCCACACGGGCGGAGGAGTGCGCGGGCCCAGCGGCCGGGGTGTCTGGCCGTCGGTGAAGCTCCACCAGTTGCCTGGTCGTTGTGCGCTGTCCTGAACGAACAGCGCACCGCCGGGGACAAGGAGCACCGCCCCGTCTGGCGCGACGACCTCCATCCTCCAGGCGTCGGCTATCCGATGCGCGAGGCAGGGCTGTCCGGACAGGGCGGCTCCGGCCCCGGACAGGACAAGCTGGATCTTCTCGGTTCCCTTGCGTCGCAGAGCATCGAAGAGTTCGCCTAGAGGACCCGAGTGGCCGGAGGCGTCGTCCCCTGCCGAGTCGACCCGTCCGACCACCACGGTGACGGCCCCGTCACCGCCACGGGCGGCGTGAGCCACCTCCGACAGAGCTGCCAGGCTCGGGTACTCCTCCTCGTGGGAGCGTAGGACGAGGATGCCGTCGACGTCTTCGACCACGACATCGGACGCTCCCCACCCTCGTTCGCCTCCCTGGCGGGGTCCGGTCTCCTGCACAGCATCCGGCCCGATACCCTTCCGGCTCCGGCTCAGACGCGCGACAGCGGACACCCAACGGCTCACTCGTTCGCCTTTCGTGCGTGGCGGGGCATCAGCACGCAGCCCCGCGGATGGCGTCGACGCTCAGCATGCGGCGTGCCGCCGAGACATCGGTGATGATTCCGGAGAGAAGCCCGGAGGCGAGGACGGCGCTGATCGCGTCGGCCTTTCCGGTCCCTCCGGCGACAGCGATGACCTCGGGGATCTTCGCGAGCTTCGCCATCTCGATGGAGATGACACGGTCGTCCATCCCCGCGGTGATCGCACGGCCGTCGGCGTCGAAGAGATGACCGCAGACCTCACCAACGACTCCCCGCTGCCGGTACCCACGTCGCTCAGGCTCCGTCAGGGCGTCGTAGACGGTCGACAGTGTCGGGGACCAGGCACCGATTTCGACAACCGCCTTGGTGATCCGGTCGAACCGTGCCACGGCCGCAGCGATGCCCGGCTGCTTGATGACGATGGAACCGGTGAGCGCGTTCGGCACGACCAGCGGGGCCTGGATGGGGTAGGCGGTGCCGCCGCCGACCGTTCCTGCCCGGCATACGGGAGCGATCGACTCGTCACCGGCCCACTCGTTCGGATGAGTCCCGGTCAGCTGCACGACCTCGCAGGGGGCCAGCTTGGTAATGGCCTGGCAGAGTGCGTCCGTGGACCGTCCCCAAGACAGCCCGAGGACATCGCCGCAATCCACGATCTCGGAGATTAGTTGGGCCGCGACGGCACCGAGCCAACGAGGCATCTGTTCTCCGCCGTCAACCGCCTGTCCGTCCACGCCGACGTCGATCACCGTGGCGTACTTGAGGCCGAAGCGCTCACGGAGGGCCAGGGAGTACTCGGTGTCGATCTTGGCTGGAACGGTGATGTCGATGCGGACGATGCCTAGCTCCACGGCGGCGTCGAGCATCCGGGCTACCTTGAAACGACTGACATCGAACTCGTCCGCGATCTCGGTCTTCGATCGATGCTCGAGGTAGAACCGCCTGGCTATGGAGGCGGCCAGGAGAACATCGATCGCCCCAGGAGGATACGGTGCCTCATGCGCTCGCCCCATGTCGTTCGCCCCCTCGCTGCTGCGTGCCAGAGACCTCCGAAGCTAGCAAAGGGCCCTTACACGCCCTCTTACACGCCGCCGCCGTAGCTCTGGCCGTTCCCCCTCGCTGCGGAGGAGTCAGCCGGACGTCCCGAACATCTGGGTCCAGTACGTCCCTGCCCTTCCGCCGGTGGCGTACCCGACGCCGATGCACGTAAAGTCACGTCTGAGCATGTTGGCGCAGTGGTCAGGGCTGTTCATCCAGCCGCACACCACCTCCGCCGCGCTGCGCTGGCCGCAGGCGATGTTCTCGCCGACCCCCTGGTGCGGATAGCCGGCGGCGACCGCTCGATCCCAGGCGCCCCACCCCTCTGGACTGGTGTGGGAGTAAAAGCGGCGGGCGGCCATGTCGGCGCTGTGCGCCTGTGCAGCCACGGTCAGGTGGGTGTCAGCGATCACAGCGGGGAGGCCCGCCGCCGCTCGTTCGGCGTTGGTGAGGACGACAACTTGCGACAGTATCCGCGCCAGGCCGTCGGTCGAGAACTGACGGGCCCACACAGCGGTCCAGAAGAGCTCCCCCTGACCGCGGGGGCTGTGGCCGAAACCGAAATGTGACACGTCCGGGTCACCCCACGCCCGTACGGTTCGCTCAACCGACAAGCAGTGCTGGGCGAACTCGGTGACATCACGGGGGCCGGACGCGACATGCTCGACGATCGACAGATACCGGTAACCGGTCCCGGTCACCCGGTCGAACAGAGACACGTCGCCGGACGTCCCCTGGTCGAACGTTTCCCGGGCGGCCATGGCAGCCGCATGCGCCCGTGCGGCCGCGTCAAGGCGTACGTCCGCACTCAGCGGCGGTACGCCGAGTCGCAAACGAACCGCGTTCATCAGCGCGGGCATGCTGTCCTGCGGCGGCTGCGCCTCGCCCTCCGCGGCCCCGACCTGTTCACGCCCGGGCAGCGGCCAGGCCCTGACCCACCAGGATCCCTCCGATCTGAAGATCTCGGCGAGTGGCAACAGACCGGTCGACCGTGGAGACTTGACCGTGAACCGGGCGTACAGCACACCATCCGCGCCGGCAACGTCGACCGTGAGCGCTCCGGACCGCTGCCGACCGACGTCCAACCGCAGGGCGGAGACGACCACCCTCCGCGTCTCGGAGCCCAGCCGCCGCAGGTCCAGGGCGAGCATGTCGCTCTGAACCCGAGCCCCCAGGACCGCTTGCCGTCCGTCGGCGACGAGCGAGGGATCGGCTACCACGAACGTATCTGTGCCGTCGACCAATGCAGATACGGCGTACGGACCCGGGACCCGGATCACCAGCGCCTTGGCAGGCAGCTCCTTCAGGCTCGCCGCCAGGTCTGGTTCGCTGTCCCAGTGCAGGGCCATAGCATGATCGGTGTGCCGTTGGACTCCTTTCCCTCCCAAACGTCGGCACATTTGTTCGCCTTCAGGGCGACCAGATCCTCGGTCAGGTTGAGGTGGAACTGTTGCTCGGGCCGTCCTGTGCACGGAGCGACGACGAAGGACGTGCCGTTCGCGGTGGCCGCGTGGGCTAGTTGCACGCACATCGATCCGTTGCGCAGCGTCTTGTCTTCGTGGAAGACCCAGTTCTGCGACGCAGACCCGTCGCACGTCCAGATCACCAGCGGCGCACCCCTCTCAGAACCGCTGGCAGTCAGGCACTTGCCGGTATCAGCGCTGGTGACCCGATACACCTTAGGCAAGGGGGGACTGGCCTTCGTCGGCGCGGGGACGAGCTTGATCGCCTTCCTTCGCTCGACCTCGGTCTGGGTGGGCGTCGGCTTGTGCTTCGGCTTGTGCTTTGGCGCGGAATGGTGAGAAGCAGTGCCGGTCGATTTCGTGGGCTTCGGTTCGACTTTCGGCTTCTCGGGGGCGTAGGTGGCGGCCGGGGGCTCCTCATCGTCCATGGGGGGCTGCTCCACCTGACCGGCCAGTGCCGTCTTGTCCTTGCGTTCCTCACGGTCGTCCGTGGCGAAGACCAGGAGCGGCACAGCCACCAGGATCACACCGGCGATCCCCGCCGCGGCCAGCAGTGGCTTCTTCGGTCGGTGGAAGGGCGGCATGTCACCGCCGGATGGAGGGGCCCCGCCGTCGGCCCCCACCGTCGCCAGCCGGGCCTCGGCCTCCGGCTCCGTCGCACTCCGCGTCGCTCCCTGCGCGGACCGTTCCGATGTCGACTGTGCGGCCGAGTCCAGTTCGGCCTGAGCCGGGGCTGTTTCACGCGTGGCATCCGTCAGCCAGGTGGGGGCCGCATTGCCGTTGGGCTCAATGCCCGTGGGAGCCGGGCCCAAGTCCCCTGCGGCGGTCGGCAGCGCCACCGCTCGGCGCACAGCGTCCTGCCCGGCGGATGCCGGCACCGCCGCCATGCTTTCACCACGTGGTTCCTGACCGGGCATCATCGCTCCCCTGCTTCGGCGTTGGACCCGTCAAGGCTCAAGATGGTGACTGACTTCTTGCGAGCCGACCGCTTCGGCGCGGCGCTGACGGTGGGAACCTCGACCGCGGGTGTGCCGGCCTCCGTGACCAAACTCGCGTCGTCGAGTGCCTGACACACAACGTCGAGTTCAAGGGTCATGCTCACCGGGCCCGAGGGGTTCAGGTAGAGCAGGTGCTTCTCCGGAACCTTGTCCACCAGGTCCTTGACGGCGACCAGTTCGAACGCGAGCCGTCCGGCAGTGTGGAGGTAGACAGGCGACGTGAACAGCGGAATCGCGGGGTCCCCGTTCGGTGTCGTAGCCGCCAGTGGACCGCCACCGGGAGCCACAAGTACCGCCACTTCGCGGTGTACGAGCGTCTGGGTCACCGCCTCCCCCGGTCCGTAGCCGGTCGCGGCGAGCTGTATGGCCTCGTCCACCTCATCCTCCGGCTCAGGCCATCCCAGCGCCCGGGGTGACGGCTTGTACTCGGGGTTGTCCTGCCACTCCTCGATCTCGCCGTTCAGGCCGGAGCGCCAACGACCCACCATCGCCCACTCAGGCGGTTCTCCCTCGCCCGACCAGGTCGGATCGACCATCCCCAGCCAGTGGTCAGGGGCGAGCTTGCCCGCCTCGCGGATCTCGTCCGGGACGGGCGGCATGTCGTCGGTCGCGTCGGCAACCGGCTCGCCGTCACCGCCGGGCGTTCCGTCACCGGCCGCGCCGCCCGTGGCGCCGCTTTCGTCGGCACCGCTGTCTTCGTCCGTCCACTCGTCGGCGATCTTCTTGCTCATTCGTCATCCTCACTGGGGGAAGAGATATCGCGTACCCAGAACTGCACTTACCCGTGTGCGCAAGCGTTTTCTGCTCATCTGATGCAGGGTTGGGTTAGGTGGGAGACCGGCCCTGCGGCTCGTATACAGGCTCGCGAAAAGGACCTCGGCTGCTGGAGTGCCGTCCATGGCCGACTCATTGAGCGCCGAGGGGTGCCCGCGGCCACATCCGGCCGGGCACCGCAAAGAAGCGCCCCACTCCAACTCAGCATAGCGGACTTGGAGTGCCGCGGGACCGTCAAAGTCGGTCTTCGGTTTAGTCTTCGACGTCGGACTCGGAGGGATCCTCGTCCTCCTCGACGTCGGAGGACCCGAAGGGATTCCCCTCGTACCCCTCGACGTCGAACTCGAAGAAATTCCCCTCGTCCTCCTCGACGTCGGACTCGGAGGGATCCTCGTCCTCCTCGACGTCGGAGGACCCGAAGGGATTCCCCTCGTACCCCTCGACGTCGAACTCGAAGAAATTCCCCTCGTCCTCCTCGACGTCGGAGGACCCGAAGGGATTCCCCTCGTACCCCTCATAGAACAACGCGAGATCGGCGAAGGTCTGCCGCTGAGAAACGGGATAGACGATCGGCCCGGCGCCGTCACGGTCCGCTTCGAACCGGTATGCGGCATCGTCGAAGGCCGACTCGTCGGGGAACATGCCGTCCATCAAAGCGGCGGACTCGTCCATGCCGGAAAGCCGATGGAACATCCGGTGCTGATAGTCCGACGGGGTCTCGACCTGGAAGCCGCTGCCATGGTCCAGCTTCGGATCATCCTCGTCCCCCGTCACATACAGCGCTACGTCGGGTCTCACCGCGCCGGGATGGTGGCGTCGTGGGTCACCGGCCCAGGGACCGAGGTTGGGGCGTCCCCCCAGGCTATGCTCCTCAAGCTGGGTGTAGCTCAGAATCGGCCGGCTCAGGCCCGGCACGAACCTGATCAGTGGCGTCCCTTCCGGCCCATGGGAGCTGGCGATCTCCGCGAACACCGTCTGTTCGGAATCGGTCTGCGGCTTCCAGAACATATGCGCACCGTGCATCACGCCCATGGCCCGCTCGACCATGTCGCTCTCGATCGCGGCGTACTCCTCATCGGTGAGCCGGAAACCGTCTGGGTCGTGGATGTCCAACACATCGTGGTCGCCTGCGACCGGCTTCTCCTCGCCCTGCTCGTTGAGGCCCCAGACGACTCCGTCGACGACCCAGAAGCGCCCGGTCTCCTCCAGTTGCCGCATATTCGGAAGCTGATCGTGGTACTCGGCAGTCCGCTGCCGATGGCGCGCCTGAACGCGTTCGAAGAGCCCTGGAACCGCGTCCATCTCCTCGGTTCGCACCAGCGGACCCGGCAGGAAGAAGCCGACCAAGCCCCGGTCCTCGGCCCGGGCGCCGAGCCAGAGGTCCTCCTCACCGATCGTCTTCGCCTTGATGTCCATGGGTTTGGGCAGCGCCCCGGCGTACAGATGGGGCACGGAGTCCGGGTTGGTGGGCCGGACCTCGAGGACGACGTTGCGTTCGTCGGCCATCCGCTGGAATTTCGCCTGGTTCATTCTGGGGATGCCCAGCACCCGCTCCGTGTAGCCCTCTGACACCGACATGAACTCGACCTGCGACATCACTTCCGCCGGCACCTGGACTATCTCGGGCTTGTACGAGGGGACGCTTCCCTCGGACAGATTGCGGTGAGCCACAGGCCGAAGGGCTGTCTCGCCCGCCAGCCATTGGGAGGTTGTGTAGTCGATTGGCGAGATGTTCAGAGCGTCGATCCCGGGAACTGGCTCGTTCGGGCCCTGCACAGGGTGGTCGGAGGGGGTGGGAGCAACGGTGGCGACGATCGACGACTCCGGGACGGTCTGGTGCTGTGTGGTCACGCTTGTCGCTGCAAGGCGCGCCAGGCGCAATTGCATGGAACTGAGTGCGACATGCTTGAGTTTGGCCGACTCGGCCAGTTCGAAGAGCTCCAACCGGTGCCCGTCACTCACCAGGGCGTCCGAGGGCAGGCGGAACACCCTGCGGATCAGGTGATCCAGGTGCTCCACCCGTAGCGGTCCGGTGTGACCGAACTCCTTCCGCAGAATGTTGCTCAGTTGCCGGCCAACGATCAGGCGGCGCTTCTCCGGAATCCCGTTGTCCTGTATGGCCTCGCGCACGAAGTGGATGAGCTCCTTCGTACGAAGAGCCTCCCGGGGGCTGACGGGCTTGTCCTCGCGCGGGCGGAACAGGGAGTGCGGGGCCCTGTGCAGACGGATGTCCTTGGCCAACTCGACCAGCTGCCCGATGGTGAGGGAGAGAGTTCCGTCGAAGGACCTCTCCGTCGTGATGTGAAATTCATATTGCGTATCCAGTGAGCCGTCGGTGCTGCCCTGCCAGACCTCGCGGTCGGAACGCAGCTCGAAGTTCTGCACCAGTTCGAAGTGGTGTGTGCCGAGGGTGGCGTCGCCTGGCAGGGGGTCCCTGTCCTGCCGTGAGGTGAGGCTCGTGGCAAGCGCCTGCTGGAAGAAGTTCAGTGTGGACTCGACCCGTTCGGCGGCGACCTGTAGGTCTTCGTCCTCGTGAATCTGGGCGGTGAAATGGATCTGCGGCGGTCGCATGCCTTGACTGACACGCCACAGTCCAACCTTGGCGAGCCCGTCGGTGAGTTTGTTCAGCCGGTTCCGGTGGACGTCCTTCATGCCCTGCGGCATCTCGGCGACGAAGCCTGCCTGGAACTGTTGGACGTTGTCGACGTGACCACCCCTGACCAGGGCGACCAGCGGGTTGCTGAAGACCGATTCATCGGTGCCGGCCCACATATCGTAAAAGCTCTCACCAGGGCTACGCCCGTGCATGGTGAGGAACCAGTCCTCGTTCCGGTCTCCATAGGTGTCCGCCGACAGCAAGCTCATAAAGCGGCTGGCGGTTCTCATGGCCACCGACTCCTGTTTCACCAACGCCTCCCTGCCCGCGGTGGAGTCGGGGACCGATGACGGGTCCGCATTCAGCGCCGCGATCTCCTGGCGGATGGTGTGGACTTTTTGGAGCGCCTCGGCCAGGTAGTAGCGCTTGGTCTTCTTGACGTGGCCACTCGGCCCGGCCGCCTTCTCCAGCCGCTCGACCACGTCCTGGATGGAGTCTCCGTAATGGGCGAGGTTGGCCTCGATGGCGTCGCGCATGTCCTGTTTGAAGGCCAGGCGGGAGGTGAACATCTGCAGCGCGATGTGGTGGTTCTCGTTGCCCGCCACGACTGGTGCGAGGTGGTAGCCGGCGGTCTTCTGGAATGCGGGCATGTCCTCGGCCGTACCGTGGGCGTAGTCCTGGTTGTAGCACCGGGAGTCGTCGACGCTGTGCGGCAGCGCCTGGATGATGTAGGCCTCTCCGGGCCGTTGTGCGATCGCCATTTGGTTGACGCCGATCCTCATGTTCAGCTCCCGCCAGCGCTCGGCGGCCTCCGGGTTGTGCTTGGCTCGGAACTGGGCCTGCCCGTACTCCCTCCCTACCACCGGCCAGTCCTCCTCCATCGAGTTCCAGACCTGGCCCAGAAGGTCGTGTCCCCACTCCACGCCGAGTGCGGTGTCCGGCTGGTCCTCGGGCGCGTTGAAGGCCTCCGCGAGCCCCTGGGCAAGGTAGGCGGGCCCGGAGATTTCCATGTCGTAGCTGAAGCTGGCGAGGGCGGTCTCGGTGGCTCCGGTGCCGCCCTCCCTGAGAGGCCGGGTGTCGTGCAGCAAAAGGTAGTCGTGCCGCCCGCCCAGAACCTTTTCAGAGAGGTCGCGGCTCGCGGCACCCAGCTCGCCCCTGATATCGGGCGTGACTTTGTACAGTCGCTTCGTCCGACCGTCGTGCTCGAACTCCACGTACGTTGAGGTGTCCAGGATCAGCGTCACCTTGCCACCGGCCAGGTCGATGTGCTTCTGGGACTCGGAGACGACGGCTTCGGTGGCGAAGAACTCCCTGTTCGGCCCAGACTGGGCGGCGAGGGCCAGGTTTCCGTCGCCGGAGACTTCCAGTGCGGGGTGGTCGTCCGACTCCACCGGCCGCGCCGCCTTGAAGATGGGGAACGGCGCCGTCTCGGGGTCCGCTGCCGGGACGATACGGCTGGTCGAGCGATACGAGAACGGGGCATCGGGCAGCTTTGCGGAGTCCGGCGCATCCTGCAGTCCCGTGAAGGACGACTGCAGCGTGTAGTCGGTGACCAGGCGCTTGGGCTTGGCCGTGCCGTCGGTGTACACCTCGCGTCGGCCGAGTACTGCCCCCAGCTCTGCTGTGCCGGGGGGGGCGAAGCGCTCCGCCGGTGACAGGTCGGCCGCTTTATCCCGGGCGGGCGTCTCTTCCCTGCGGACATCCGTGCGCGGCTCCGAGGGCCGCGGAGGCGTCGAGACGGCCGTCACCTCGATCGGGCCACCCAGCTCGATGGACATGGTCGGGTTAGGGGCGGCCGGTGCCAGGCCGACCATGTAGCGCCCGTAATGCAACAGCAGCAGGAGGTTGGGGCCGGCGGCCCCACCGAGGTGGCGGACGGATGAGGCGTCGTCCAGCTCCGCGAGGGTGACGCGGAAGCCGAGCCTGCGCCCCATCAGGTCCGCGACGATTTCGCTGACGAGGCCGTCCCGCATGTCCTCGCGGCCCAGCAGGATCCGGAACTGGTCGGCCCGGGTGAGGTTGGCGTCCTGGGCCGTGATCTTTCCTCCCTGGAGGGCTGCCTGCGTGCGGATGCGAACGCTCAGCTGAATGCCGATGGCCGACAGCTCGTCCGTGGTCACCCGCTGCCGCTGGTCGAGCAGCCGCGTTTCCTCAGGGATGTCGGCGTCGGTCACCGCGCCGCTGACCCAGCGGAGCACGGACTCGGTGTTCTGGGCCAGCATCTGGCCGGAGTTCACGCCCAGTTCGCGGCCAGTGTCCGTGGTGAGCAACTCAGGCGCGGAGTAGACCAGACCATGCACGACCGCCTCGGTCATGCGTTGGCCCAATCCCGGCACCTCCCGCACGGACAGGTCCCTTCCGGCGTATCGGACGACCCAGTCTCCGGCGACCGACTCGTGGCCGTCCCGCACGGATTGGGCCACCGGCGGTGGCAGTCGGATTCCGCTCTCCACGAGGTGCCGGATGGCGAGATGGCGCCGCGACTGTGCGGGGCGGACGGACTTGAAGAGATCCGAGACGCCGAAGGTGTTGTGCAAGGCCTGGGACGGCCTGGGCGGCATCTCGACCACGGTGTAGCGGTCGTATTCCCGGTCCGTTCCGAGGTCCGCTACCTCCCGCTTGATGATGCGGAACGCAGTAGGCGAGTACAGCACCTCGTTCTCCTGCGGCACGGAGGAGAACGGGGCGATATTTGGCGCGGTGGAACGTGGGACGTGCCCCAGCTCGGGTCGGCCGTAAACGCGGTAGTACTCCAGGAATTCGGTTGCCACGCTTTCGTAGAGCGTGGTGCCGCGGAACCACGGCTCGAACTTGACCGTCGCAGTCAGCAGCGGGCCGCTGTCCCTCCCTCCTTCGGGGCCACCTGCCGTCCAGGCCCCCCACCAGACTTCGGCATTGGACGGCGGCAGCAGCTCGAGAGCCTCGGCCGCCATGTCGATGTGCACGGGAAGCTGCACGCGGATGCGTTCGGTGACCCCCCGCAGACCACCGTCCACTCGTGCCCTGAGGTCGTCGCTGGGCGCCCTCGTGAGCTCGTCCAGGTCCCTGCCCAGGGTCCGGAACCCGGCGTCTTCCAGCAGCAGTTCCGGTATGGCGAAAGCTCCATCGCGGGCGAACTCTCGCGCCAGGCTACGGATTCTGGCCTTCATCACCCAGCTGGCGGCCCGGTCGCCGAGGCGCCCGGCCTGGGTGTAGGTACTAAACAGCTTCCAGTCGTGGTACGTGTAGCGGTAGATCGCCGCCAGATGGGCGCGCTGCAGAGAGCGCATCGCCTGCCGCCCGCTTTCGCCGTGCCGCTCCAGCCACTTGAACGCGAACTCGTGCCGGCCGAGGGAGCCCTCCCGAGGCTTGGCTCCGGACAGGGCTGCGGCCAGTTCCCTCTCCACGCCGTCGGGTACGACAGAGCCGTCCCGGGCGGTGAACCGGTACCGGGTGGCATAGAGACGGTGGTGCGGCAGCTCCCCCTTCGTACCGAACTGGGAGGCGGCCCATCGGTGCAGGCGTGATGCGTCCATGGACAGCGCGGTGGTCAGGGCCTCGTCGTCCACACCCACTTCGGCAGCCTGCGCGTCACGCAGAACCTCGTGGAGGGACTGGACGCCCGACCCCAGCGCCCACGCCAGGACCGCCCTGCGGAACTGGAGCAGTTCAGCGGTGTCCGCTCCTAGCATCCGGTACGACTGCATCAGCGCCAGGGCGGGACCTCGTGTGCCACCTGTGTGGCGGAACCCGCGCCCGTCGTGCGCGAACCGGTACGGCCCGCCGTGCGCACCCCAAGGCATCCAGACCGGCCGGGCGATCAGGCCTGGGACGGTCTGCGCCAGCGTGGCGGGCGCGTCAGAGTACACCGCGTATGCGAAGGCATCCATCAAGGCGGGCAGTCCGGGATCCGTCGCTATGAACTCGTGCACCGACGGTGCGGGCTCCTGCTCGCTCCTGCGCCCTGGGAAGAAGACCTCGTTCACCGCCCGCGTCCCATGACGCCGAGCCAGGAAGCCGTAGAGACTCGTCAGCGCCCGCACCGTGGCGGAGACGGCGCCTGGATTCTGGGCCAAGGCCGTCGCCAGGCTCATCTCGTATTCGACGCTCATGCGACGCCATGTCTGGTCTGTGTAGAGCGACGCGAACCGTACGCTCTGGACCGAGCCGGTCGGCCGCCAGCCCGTCACCGACCAGGCGGTGGCTTGCGGATCGACGCCGGCCGGGCCTGGAGGCGTCAGGGGCGAGATCGCCGACTGGGTGGGCGGTTGGCCCGGCCGCGCCACAATCCAACTCGTCGGGCGGCCCTGCGCGTCGTCGAGGAGGTGGACATCCGCAGTCATATCCTCGCTGCCGCGCGGGGCGATCGCGATCTGCGCCTCGGGCCTGATGATCGTCAGGCCGCTCCGGTCGGCGAGCCGCTGCAGGGAGGCCGTCGTGGCGTCCCGGTCCTCGGACTCGCCGGGCGAGCAGGCCGCGATTACCAGGGTGTGGAAGCCGGCTGCGACCAGTCCGCCGTCCATCAGATCCCGCGCCCAGGCGTACTCCGACGCTGTCTCGCCATCCCCGGCCAGAGCTGTGACCAGCGCGTCCGCCGCCTTGCCGTGCATCGCGAAGAACGCCGTGCCGCTCCCTCCGGCAGGCATCGGCACCCGCACCGCCACCGACTCGCCACCGGGACCGAGGCTCCACTGCTCGTACTCCGAGACCTCCTTCAAACGGCCGTAGACCTTTTCGCGCAGCTGGAAGTCCCGCTCCGTGAACACCGTCCAGACGAACGTCGTCCCGTCCTCGCCGGACAGGGTCCGAAGCGCCAGGTCCGCCTGCCCGACACTCCCGGCCGCCGGGCTGTTGACCAGCTCCGCGGGCGGGTAGGCCGGAGCCTCCCGGCCCTCGTCGGACACGGGCGCGGCAGCGTAGGTCTCCGTCCGGCCGCCGGGGTGGTGGACCAACCAGCTGCCCGGCTGGCCGTCGGGCGCCTCCAGCAGGTGGAGGTATCCACGGTCGCCGCCGTCCGGAGGGGTGACGGTGGCGCCCCAGCGGGGCTGAAGGACCGTGAGTCCGGTGGAAGTGCTGACGAGGCGGCCCGCCCCGGGATCCGTGGGTCCGTTGCCGAGCAGCACGATGACCGTCCCGGCACGGAGCTTGGCGAGGCTCGGACGGTGCGGCGTCGCGCTCGTGACGTCGCCGGCGAGGAAGAAGCGGGACCGTCCTTCCAATGGCAGCGGCAGCAGCCTCGGCGTACGGCGGCCGTCCGCGGTCCTGGTCCACTCGACGTAGTGACTCGCCTTGGCCGCCTGCCGCAGCGTCCCCTCACTGCGCTGCCATTCGGCCGGGCTGATCATCACCTCGCCCAAGCTCTCGCCGTTCTTGTCGAGGATGCTGTGGATGAGTGTCTGGGTGTCCCAGCCTGGGGCCGGCGCAAGCTGGGGGTCTGGGACCAGCCCCAGCCGGTTATCCAGATCCTGGATCACACCGGCCTGCACTAGGCGCGCAGCTGACCACAGAGTCATGCGGATGACGACGGGTACCGGCAGCGACGCCTCCACGGTGCCCAGGGCGCGCTTTGAGCCGAAGCGGCGGTTCAGTCCGGCCTCCAGCCGCAGGTCTACGTCGAACTGCACCAGTACCGAGGTGCCGACGATCCTTGGGCGCGAAATGGTGCCGGATATGTTCCCAGCATCCTCCTCGAGTCCCGAGGAGTGGCTAGGCGCACCAGTGATCCTGTGGTCGTGAACGTCCCCCTCCCGGAAGCGCAGCCAGCCCCCGCCGAAGTGCGACCCTCCGCCCGACTCGCCGTCGGACGTGCTCGTAGCATGCCCCTGCTGGATGAGCCGCGCCTGCGTGTCGCCGGTTATCTCGAAGGACATCCGATCGCCCGGCCCGAGGACCTCTCCGCCGGTGAACCGGCTGTACAGCTCAACGTCGAGGTCCTGGTGCCCGTCCAGCAGCGAGGAGAAAACGAACACGTCGGGCAGCCGTCCGCCGGTGGTGAGCCCCGGCAGCGCGGCCGTCAGCCACTCGTGTGAGACGTTCCCCTCCAGCATGTTCGACGCGTCCGTGCCGACGGCGTGCAGCTCCGGCGGCGCGCCGAGGCCGCGGGCCAGCTGCCGCAGGGCGGACTTCAGGACAGGTGTGCCCTGGAAGCTCTCGACCTGGGCTTCCGGCGGCAGCGGCGTGCCCTTCGCACGCCACTGTTCGAGGGCACGCGAGCGGTCCTGAGGAAGTGCCGGAAGCAAGGCCGGTGCGGTCACTTCGCGGCTCGGCCGTCGGCGGGCGAGCGCCATGACGTCCGCCTCCAGCATGCGGTGCAACAGGAAGCGGTCGTCCTCGCCGCGGCCCGGCGCTTCGAGCGGTACGACAGCGTCCGGTGCGGCGTCCGCGGGGCGGCCGGCCTCGTGGAGCTCCAGCCTCGCCGTCACGGGGAATTTCATGTTGACCGCTAGGGCGTCGGGCGAGGATGCCGTGCGGACACTGGCCTGGTACTTCCGGCTCTGCTCCCGCGCCACCGACCGCTCGCTCCCCGCGCTGGGCACAATCATCGGAGCGAGGCCGCCGGAGTCGTGTTCCTTCTCATCGCTGAGCTTGATGACGGGCAGCACGACTAGGGCGCGCTCCTTGGCAGCCACGCGGCTCTTGGCCTGTTTCTCCTCGTAGATCGCCTTGGTGGTGTACTCCAACTTCCGGCGGTCGGCCGCTCGGCTGTCGAACTCGCCCGCGCCCCGGGTCACGGAGAACCGGACGACGTAGGCCGGCGCTCCGTTCCGCTCGTAGAGCGTGACGGCCGTACCGCCGTCCGTCGCGCCGCCAACCAGCGACGAGCCTCCCACCTCGGTGAGCAGGGTCATGAGGCGCCGTGTGTTGCGGTAGCGGTCGTCGACCAGCTGCCACGGCAGCAGCTCCTCGGCGTAGTCCTCACCGCGCAGGGCCGTCAGTCCGGCACGCAGGTCGGGAAGCAGCCTGTTGAAGTCCGGTATGTGCTCCATCTGGCCGAGGCCCAGCGAGCCGGTGTCCGGCAGCTGCAGAAGGACCGCAGGGTCCTTGAGCGGCGGCGGGGGGAGAGTCTTGGCGCTGCCGGCGTTCTCGGTCGATCGGCTCAGGTACGCGTCCAGTTCCCGGCCGAGGCCAAGCGCACGCACCTGGGATTCACTCAGCCATGCCGAGACGGCGCGGGGGACCCTGCGCCCACCGCTGGCGACCGTGGGCGCGCCACCGCGGAACTTGGTCTCGGCCACCACCAGCACATCTCGGTCTGCCTTGACCAGCACCATCCGCTCTCCGGGCGCGGAGGCAGCCGCCCGTCCGATGCTGCCTTCGATGCCGTACGACGTCGACCGCGACCAGCCGCGCGCCAGGCCCAGCCCCATGCCACCGAGCTGCCACAGCGGCGACGCGGCGCCGGCACCGAGAAAGAATCCCCCGAATGATAGGGAGAGACCGCCGCCGCGCGTGATGGACGCCTTGTGTCCGCCGCTGTCGGTCCGGTCGATCGGGGGCGTTTTCTTCTCCCCGTCCGTCACGTGCACCACGGTGGGCCGGACGGCGTGGAACCGGACCCCGAGAGCTCCCTTGAGGCCGCCAAGCCGCCGGTCGAAGCGCAGACCGTCCACCACCCAGACGTGCTGCGTGCCGGTCGGGAAGCCGCTCGCGAACGCCTCCGGGCTCAGCGCTTCCTCGACCAGCATTCCCGGGTCCAGGCCTTGGACCCCGAGCGCTCGGTCGCCGCCGGCGGCCTTGGCCAGCAGCTCCTGGGCCAGTTCGATCAAGGCCTTGTCCACTCCGGCGTCCTCGAGCAGCAGCCAGTCGGTGAGCTCCGTTTCCTCGGGCTGTCGCGCCCAGCTCTGGTCGTACATGTCGGCGATGCCGAGCGCCGGGGGGACGGCGATCGGGACCGCAGGTTCAGCTGCCGGCGGTAGTCCGTTGCGGGTCGGCCGGATCGTCAGCGAGGTGGGAGCGGTAAAGAGGACGGGCACTGGTTCGAATGATGTGTCCTCCTCATTCGAACTGTCGGTCCTCAGGAGTGTGACGACCTCTGGGGTGTGGCGGCCCGGGGCACCGGGGGCGACCGAACGCCGCCACTGCCTCGGCCGCCGGACAGAGGTGATTTCGATGTCGAAGTCGAGGGTCGACTCGAAGGCGCTGATCGGTGCTTGGCCGTCGAGCAGGGTGCCGACGGCGCGGTAGGCCTTCAGGTTTCTCGTGGACGAACGCTGACTGTAGGCGCCGATGTCACCGACAGCGACGAGGTACAGGTGTCCGGGAATCGGTTTCGCCATGCCATGGCCCCGCAGGCCCACCCCGAATTGGCTCGACGCCACGCCGTCGACTCCGGTGCTCAGTACCGACCCGTACAGCGCGCCCCAGTCCTCGGTGTCACCGCGGTAGTCGAGGGGATCGCGTAGCCGACCCTTGACCCGGATGACCAGGTTTTCCGTACTGTCCAGATGCTTACGACGCATGCGGACGAGGACGCCGGAGGTCAGCAGCTTCCGCTTGCGAGCCTGCAAGTTAGTGGTGGACAGCGTCGTGGTCAGCGCGCGGTAGTTCTGTCGCTTCTGGACTTCGTCGGCCTTGAACACGCGCCAGGTCGGCCGGCTGTCAGACCCATCGAAGCCGGGGAGGAAGCCGTCCAGTTCGGACTTGTCACGGAACAGCTGCTCGAGGCCCGCCACGAGCTGGGAGCTGTCCAGTCCGGTCAGCGTCGTAGTGCTGCCCAGAGGCCCCGCCGGCAGGACGCGGTCGAAGCCGGGGTGGTGGAACAGCGGTCCGGGGGACTGCATGCCGTCGGGCAGCGGCAGGCCCAGTTCGGCGGCCTCTTCCGCACGCATGGAGAACCAGACCTTCACCTCCGCCTCGGTCGGCTGGTCTGCGGCGCGGCTGAGGAGCGGCCGCGGCCCAGTGCCGCTCACTTCGACGCGGACGCGGGCCTCGTAGAAGACCTGCTTACCCTCGACCTCGCCGCCCTGGGCCGCCACCGCCGTAGCGTCCACAGCCACTGAGCGGCTCCGGCTGTACTGCACGGCGGGCGTGATGAAGAACCGAGCCCGCGGCCCGCCGAGCATCGTGCCGATGCCTATGCCGGGTCCGGCCGCGATGCCCCAGCCGTCCTTCTTGGTGATCTCCGTCGTGTGGCCGATCGACGACTCCTGGCTCATACCCGTGGCAGCCGGATTCGGGCCGTTCCACGGGGCGCGCTCGGCGGGGGCGGGGGCGGTTCCGGTCGCCGCGCCCGGGCCGCTGCCCAGCCTGGGGATCGGTGCCAGGGCGGTGATCGTGGCCCTGGACCGGTACCCGCCGCTGATCCCTACGTGCTCACTCGTCAGGTCTTCCGAGAGGACCCAGCCCGCCAGGGTGCGGGGCAGAGCCCGGGCGAAGGCATCCGAGGAGACCGCTGCGAACGCCACCGCACGGCCCGGCGCCCCAGGACTGATGACGGAAGGGTGCACCTGCTTCTTGATTGCGCCGAAGAGGCCCCCGGTTCCCTCGAACGATCTCCCCGTGTCGGCTGACAGCGGCACCATTGACCGGGCGCGCTTCAGTCCTTCCGCCGTACGGGCGTCGATCGGTGTCATCCGCGGCGGCCGTGCCTTCACACCGTCAGGTACGAGTTCATCGACGGGGATCCGCGCCACGACAGAACCCTGGCCCTGGAGCGTCCGCCCGCCCGCGACCCCGCCCTTCTGTACCCGCAGGTGCCAGAGAACCTGGCGCGGCACCGTGACCAGACCGCGCCCGCTGATCACCACCCGGCCTTCCTCGACGCCCAGCGCCCCGCCCGTCTTCACGCTCCACTGGCGCAGAGGAAACTCGACGCCGACCGAGGCGCCGGCGAGTATGAGCGGATGGGGCGTCGGGACCAGGAACGCTCCCCTGCCTCGCAGCCCGACGCCGCCGGTGTAGCTCGACCCGAACCCGCTGGACGCGCCGCTCTTGCGGGAGACGATGCTGCCGGAACCGACGTGCTCGGGGTCGTCCGTGGCGGTGATCAGTGGTCGCCGCTCCTGGGGGTCGCGGGTCATCCAGACCGCGACGTCGTACCAGCCGTCGCCCCCCTTGATCTGGTACGGCTTGCCGTGGCCGAGAAACGCTTCGGGACTGGCGACGACCTCGTCCACGATCTCGTCGGGCGACCCGTTGCCGGTGAGGGCGCGGATCTGTTCGGCGATCCAATCGGTGCCGATAGGGCTGACCAGGTGTGCCGTACCGGCAGCTTTCAGCTTCTCCAGGTAGGAGGGAAGCCGCCAGCGACTGGTCTGTCCCCGCCGTGCCATGGCCGGAGCCAGAGCCGGCGTGGTGTGGGTGAACTCGCCGATCCGGCGGCCATTCTGGGTCACCGCTCGAGCGCTGACGTCGTCGCGGGCCCAAGCCGAGACGGGACGCCTCTCGGCTACCGACACCTCCCTCACCTTCGCGAGGACGTACGGCTGGCCCTCGGCGTCGGTCGCCCGCGTCCACGAGTCCACCCGGAACTCGGTTGGCGCGGAGTAGCGCACCATGCCCTCCGCGACGAAGCGAGACATGTCCCGACTGGTGGACTGCTCCACCAGGTACACCACGGGGTAGCGCGGCTCTCCTTCGGCGAGTCCGGCACCGGCGCGGGCCAGTTCGAAGGCACTCTCCACGGCCTCGGCCTGCCGAGTGGTCGCTCCGTGGAACGGTGGAACCGACACGGCGGGCCCTCCGGGACGCTCCGCTCCCGGGCGTCCCGGCTCCACGGCCGCCCACCACACGGGGCCGCCCACCTCCGGAAGGGCATCCAGGGCATCGGATACCACCGCGCGGTGCAGCGACGACTCCTCGAGCAGCCGGTCGGCACTCTCGCCGCCGCCGGCGAGCCGCAGCGCCTGTCCGTACAGCGTCTGACCCGACGCGACCGCGCGTGTGGCTCCCGCAGGGCCGCCCCCCTGCTGCCCGAGCAACTCGGCGTACATCCGCAGGTGCGGCGGCCGCAGCCCCGAGTCTGTCCCGTACGTCCCCTTCGTTTCGACGATACGGCTCGCTGATGCCAGCACCGTGCCCGCCCAGCGGTACAGCTCAGCCCCGTTGGCCGTGGACACATCCGGATCGGCGTCGGCACGGACCCCGGCACGATGCGACGCCTCGAGGATTTCGGCGAGCGAGTGCCCACTCGTGGCCATCAGCGCCTCGCGGAAGCCCACGGAGTCGCTGTCCGGCACATGCAGCCACTGGTGGACTCGCATCAGCCATTCTGCGGAGGCTGCCGTACTCTGCCCACGCCGCAGCCCTCGAGTGCGCATCACCGGGGTGAGTTCGTATCCCTCATCCGGGCGCCTCGCCTCGGATCCGCCAGGGTATGGACCCGGGTTGGTCGACCTGGTGACGTGCGTCGCCCGTCTTGTGGACCTCTCCCACAGTCGGTGCACCGCGTCCCGCGAGGCGGTGAAGAACCGGCTGACGCGCTGCGGCCTACCTGTGCCCTTCTCCTGCTCCCGCCAGAGCCGACTCAGCGTGTGAGTGTCGGTGGGGTTGGCGTAGGCCGCGTTGGCGAACGCGGTCATCAGTTCGTGCAGCGTCGCGTCGGAGCCGCTGTGAAGCAGCCGGTCCATCGCGGCTTCCACCTGGTCGCCTGCCAGGGCCGGAGCGAAGAAGGCCTGGCGGGCTTCGGCTGGCTGGTGCTGCCCGGACAGGTAGGCGTAGAGCCGCGCCACCGCGGCACGAGCCTGCGCCAGCACCTTCGGGTCCTGGGCAAGCAGCTCGGCGACGGCGTTCTCGTACTCATCGGTGAGCTCGTCCCAGCGGGGGGAGCCGTAGACGGCTGCGTCGTCCAGAGAAGGGGTTTCGGACTCGAAGTACCGGGCGATTCCGGCCCGTACCGTCTCCACGAGGGCGGCGGCCCGCTCCAGGAGCACCTCGCCGGCATCGGCCAGCCACGCTTCCCGGTCGGGGCCACTGTCGATGGCGCGGGCCTCGGCCACAAGTGCGCTAAAGACCTGATCCCCCATGAGGAGTTCGGGGAAGACCAGGTCGTCGTGCGCGAGTCCGTCCCGGACGGCCGCCGCGATTTCCTGTGCGAGGGCCGAGCGGTTCTTGCCCTCGACGTCGCTGTCCGCGGGCTCATCAAGGAACCGCCGGTGGACCAGCCGAGCGTCGGATGCGGGGACGGAGCGCGGAGCAGCGCCGTCAGCAGCCGCGTTCCAGTCCTGGCCTTCGGGCTGTTCGGACGCGTCGACCTCCACAGCCTGGTCGGTCACCCGCACATACTCGTAGGGTCCCGCGGCGTCCGCGCGCACCTCACGATCCACCACCCGCAACGTGACCGCGTCCGCGTACCGCGCCTCACCCCGAACCGGATCCGGCGAGAACAACGACACATCCCGGACAGGCGAGAACCGCGACACATCCCCGTCAGGCGGGGACACCACCTCGGCCAGCACCCGATGCACATCTGCAGTCGGCTCGGACTCGAAGCCCAGCAGATCACCCAGCGCCACCCGCTCGTGCGTCGTGCCCGCCGACAGCTGCGGCAGCACCAGCGTGTCGAACCCCTCCAGCAGCGCCCCCTCGTCCGGCACCGGACCAGGCGCGGTCATCGCCACCCACACCGACGAGCCACCAGGCCATGCCGGCAGAGCCTCCAGCGCCTCCAACGCCATCGCCCGATGCACCAGCGCCTCCCGCCGCAACCCCGGCAACAGCACACCAGCCCGGGTGAGCAGGTCCTCGACCGAGCCCTCGCGGGTCAAGGTACGGAAGTCCCGGTCGCGCATGAGCAGGAACGGATACCGGCCCGCACCATCAGCCGCCCGCCGCACCGCCGCGAACAGTGCATCCTCCGAGCCGCTACCGGCGATGAACCCGCCATCGGAACCACCCAGCAGATACAAGGCCACCACAGGAGCCCGATACACACCACTCAACGGCAAACCGCCACCGGCCAGCGACGACACAATGCCCTGGAGACTGGCCCCATCCCCGGTAACCTCAGCCGTCAACCCCCCGAAGCGCTCGAAATACATCGTCCAATGCGGCGGCTCCGTCTCCCGGTGCAACACCGCCTGAGCCCACGTATAAAGACCCACCGCGTCACCACGCAGCAGCCACGACTCCAGACCCCGGGCAGAGTCGTCACTGGCGGCCACCCACGCAGCCACAATGTCGTAAAGGGAGAACACGTTGCCGAGCAGCAACCCACCCAACAGCACCGCACGCAGCCGGCCCATGTCCTCGGCGAACAGCTTCAGTTCCTTCCGCATCCTCGTGAAGACGGTCGTCAGCTGAGCGGTCTCGCCGATAGTGAGGAACCCTCGCGCACGCAGGCTGTGGTATTCCGCACTGTCAGGGCCACCCCCCCCGTTTTCAGAGCCTGAAGCCAGGCTGCCGAGCAGGATGTGCACGTAATCCGCAAGCGTCGCCTCGGAGTTCTCATCCAGCAGTTCGTTCAGCCGCGTCGCGTAGTCGAAGGTGTCCGTGTCCTCCTGCGGGATCAGCTCCCGGTACGCGCTCTGCTCATCCCCCCCGACCCGGTCCAGGACGCTGTCATACAGGCGCTGGACGAAGTCACGCCCCCACGCGGCCGCCCACGGATCCCGAGCGAGCGCTCGGCCCAGGCTGTCCTCGTAGCCACGGGCCAGCTCCTCCCAGCGCTCCGTGCCGAAGAAGGCGCTGAACCGGTGCGGCTCTGCGGTGAAGGGACGCCGAGCCGCACGCTCCGCCGCCTGTGCCACCGCAGGCTCCCGGTATGTGAACGTCAGCCACCGCGGCTTCGGCTCGCCGGGAACAGAGAGGAGCACCCCGCGCACGCTGCGGCCACGCCGATCAATCTCGGTGCGCGAGGGTGCTGCCGTGACCGTCCGCCCTTCATGCTCGTCCGCCACGGCCTGCGCCCACGCGCTCATGCCCGGAACATCCCGCCCGGCAAGACAGGCATCCACGACCAGGTTGAGCCGCTCTCCGGGACGCAGGACCTCCAACAGGGTCTTCAGATGGCGTGCGACCTCACCACCCCGCGCCAACCGGAAGCCACGACGCGAACCGACATGGACCCTCGTGGCACGGCTATGGGACATCCACAGGAAGTCGGTGTCCGCGTCCCCCCACGGCACCTCGAAGGGACCCCTCTGGGACTCAATGCCCTTACCCGCGATGAAGTACTGCCGTCGGTCGAAGAAGGATTCGGCACCGCTCTGGTACACATAGCCGGCCTCGGAGTCGCTGAGGGCGCTAACGCCGAGGATTTGGCCGGTGATGGAGTGGTGGACGCGCCGTGTGATGAGCTCCCGGTCCCACTTCTTCGCCGGCAACGGTGCCGGAACCTCCTCCAGCACCACATGCGTGTACCGCAGCCCGGTCGCGGCATCCAGAACCTCCCCGCGCCCCACTTCCCGGAGCTCCGTCAGACGCGGGAACACCACCGGAGAGGTCTCCGGATCCCGCGCGAACACCGCCACATCCCGCGCCGACGAATCCCGCACCTCCCACACCACCGCACGCCGGCCCCCACCCTGGGCCGCCGCGGTGGCCAACGCCGCCTCCCTGCTCGACGTCGCCCGATACAGCGCCGGAACCTCAGTGACGAACTCATCCCCCCACGTCACCCACCACACCGAATCCAACACCGCCGGAAGCAGCTCCACCGCCTCCAGCACCATCTCCCGGTGCTGCGCCAGCTCACCCGCCATCCCACCCAACAACTGCACAGCACGAGCCACCGCATCCCGGCCCAGCTGGGCCAGTTGCACCGTCCTGTCAGACGCCTGAGCCGAAACCCCCAAAGCCGCATCCAACAACCCAGCGATGCCACCATCCCGCAGGAACAACAACGGAAGCACCGAACGCGCCTCCGCCGGAGAAGCGAACGCACGCTCCACCAACGACCGGACCACCGGACGCAAAGCATCCGCGCCAGGAGTGATCGGATCCCTCAGCAGCACCGCATCCGGACCGGTCGCCAGATACAACGCCGGAACATGCTCGACCCGAACATTCCGCAAGAAGCCCGCATCGCCATGCCGCAACATCCACGACCACAGCGCCTCCAACCGCCCCACACTGGCCCCGTCCCCGTCGCCGACGGCACCCTCGCCATCGGACGCGGCGAACTGGGAGTAAGCCTCGAGCGGACCTGGGACTTCAGCTACATCAGCGATCGACCGCAAGCCATCGCCGCCAGCGGTGAGTTCCGGAGTCAGCCAGGCAGTCGACTCCCCATACAGCCGCCGGTACGGAAGACCCAGATCATCCTCGTTGAAGTCCTCAGGCAGGTAGGGGCTCTTCAGCCGGTGGTTCAGCTTCAGGGCGTGGTCGGCCCACGCGTACAACACCATCGGATCCACGTCGTCCACATCGGGCTCAGCCCTGTCCCGCACCCCGGCCCGCTGCGCCGCCCGCAAGAACTCCACCAGCGACATCCGCCCCGAAGCCAGCATCCGGCCCATCAACGCATCACGGAACGCCACCGGATCCGCCTCGAGTGGCTCCAAAGCCTGGTAGACACCCAGCAGCCACCCCACCACATCCGCCGGCTCATCCGAGACCGGACGCAGCGGCAGACCCCGCACATTCAACTCCGGACGAGCAGCCCACAACCTGCCCAACGTGTGAGACGAAGATGCATTCGCATAAGCAGCGTTGACAAACGCCTCAATCACACTCCCCAGCGTCCTCTGGTCAGGCTCCTCTCGAAGGAGCTGAGGGAGCGCAGCCGGGGAGCCTGGGGCGAAGAACGCGCCCGTGACCTCCTCAACGCCGTAGCCGTCCCAAAGAAAGTCCGCGAGCCGATCGACAGCCATTCGCGCGGGCAGGATGAGCAGCCTGTCGCTGTTGAGGAGCCGGCCCATGGCCAGGTCGTAGGTCTCACTGAACAGCCTCAGCTCAGGCTGCTCCGGCCAGGGCCGCACCTCCTCCTCCGGCCCGGCCCCCACGTTCCAGTCCGATGACTCAGGTTTGGCCCCCGTGCCCACGGCGACATTCGACGGCGGCGAGGCATTGGCGGTTAGCACATTCCCGCCCGCGGGAGTCGGCGCCTGCCTGGTGTCGTCCGGCCCGGCCGCAGCCTCCCCGCCACGGGGCAGCGGCGGCGCAGGGGGAGCGGTGTCGAAGGCGTGCAGCAGCCGCGCATACTCCCGGCCCGCGCGGCCGGTCGGGGTATATCGATCGTTCTCCCAGTTCCTAACCGTCTTGTCCGTCACTGAGAGGTAATCGGCCATCTCCTGCCGGGTCCGGCCCGCCTTCTCCCGCAGGTTCACACGTTGGGCCGCGATGGGCAGCTGCGGCGCAGGGGGAGCGGTGTCGAAGCCGTGCAGCAGCCACGCATACTCCCGGCCCGCGCGGCCGGTCGGGGTAGCTTGACCGCTCTCCCAGCGCTTAACCGTCTTGTCCGCCACTGAGAGGTAATCGGCCATCTCCAGCCGGGTCCAGCCCGCCTTCTCCCGCAGGCCCGCACGTTGGGCCGCGGTGGGCAGCGGCGGCACAGCGGGAGCGTTCGCGAAGGCGTGCAGCAGCCGCGCATACGCCTCGGCGACCGCGGTGCCGGGCTCGGAGCCGCCCTCGATCTCCCACCGCCTCACCTCGTCCGCCGTCACGCCGAGGAACGCGGCCACCTCTTCCTGTGTCCAGCCCACGCGCCATCGCAGGTCGCTGCGTGCGGCCCTGCTGGAGGGCAGCTCCGGTGCCTGCTGGCCGGCTGCAGGCTGCAACCCCACAGCGGGAGCGGTGTCGAAGCCCTGCAGCAGCCACGCATACGCCTCGGCGACCGCGGTGCCGGGCTCGGAGCCGCCCTCGCTCTCCCACTGCCCCACCTCGTCCGCCGTCACGCCGAGGAACGTGGCCACCTGTTCCTGTGTCCAGCCCACGCGCTGTCGCAGGTGGCTGCGTGCGGCCCTGGAGGGCAGCTCCGGTGCCCACCACTCGGCACCCGCCGCCTGGCCACCCGACACGACAGAAACCGCGGAGCCCTCGCCGGCCGGAACCTCCGGCATCTCCACATCACTGTCAGTCCCGTCACCCGACGCCCCGACCAGACCCGCGGCATCCGACATCGCCACATCACTGTCATCAGTGGCGTCACTGGCAGCATCGTCCTGGGTGTCATCACTGGCAGGATGGGCAGGATTGTGCTGAGTGTGCGGTGACGACGGGGCCGCAGCCGGGCCCGCTGAGCCGCCGGGAACCACAAGCTCTGGGAAGGCACCCGTCCCACCGGCACGTCCACCGCTCGGAGTATCCCCGGCCGCCTGTGGTCCGGCGTTCCCGCCCGCGGGAGCCGGCGCCTGCCTAGTGTCGTCCGGCCCGGCCGCAGCCTCCCCGCCACGGGGCAGCTGCGGCACAGGGGGAGCGGTGTCGAAGGCGTGCAGCAGCCACGCATACGCCCGGCCCACGCGGCCGGCCGGAGTAGCTCCACTGTTCTCCCAGCGCTCAACGCTGGCTATCGACACCGAGAGGTAATCGGCCATCTCCTGCAGGGTCCAGCCCGCCTGCTCCCGCAGGCCCGCACGTTGGGCCGCGGAGGGCAGCGGCGGCACAGCGGGAGCGGTGTCGAAGCCGTGCAGCAGCCACGCATACGCCCGGCCCACGCGGCCGACGGCCGGAGTAGCTCCACTGTTCTCCCAGCCCTCAACGCTGACTCTCGTCACTGAGAGGTGAGCGGCCATCTCCTGCCGGGTCCAGCCCGCCTTCTCCCGCAGGCCCGCACGTTGGGCCGCGGAGGGCAGCTGCGGCACAGCGGGAGCGGTGTCGAAGCCGTGCAGCAGCCACGCATACTCCCGGCCCACGCGGCCGGCCGGGGTACCTCGACCGCTCTCCCAACGCTCAACGCTGACTTTCGCCACTGAGAGGTAATCGGCCATCTCCTGCCGGGTCCAGCCCGCCTTCTCCCGCAGGTTCACACGTTGGGCCGCGATGGGCAGCGGCGGCACAGCGGGAGCGTTCGCGAAGGCGTGCAGCAGCCGCGCATACGCCTCGGCGACCGCGGTGCCGGGCTCGGAGCCGCCCTCGATCTCCCACCGCCTCACCGCCTCCTTCATCACGCCGAGGAACGCGGCCACCTCTTCCCGTGTCCAGCCCACGCGCCATCGCAGGTCGCTGCGTGCGGCCCTGCTGGAGGGCAGCTCCGGTGCCTGCTGGCCGGCTGCAGGCTGCAACCCCACAGCGGGAGCGGTGTCGAAGCCCTGCAGCAGCCACGCATACGCCTCGGCGACCGCGGTGCCGGGCTCGGAGCCGCCCTCGATCTCCCACTGCCCCACCTCGTCCGCCGTCACGCCGAGGAACGTGGCCACCTGTTCCTGTGTCCAGCCCACGCGCCGTCGCAGGTGGCTGCGTGCGGCCCTGCTGGAGGGCAGCTCCGGTGCCCACCACTCAGCACCCGCCGCCTGGCCACCCGACACGACAGAAACCGCGGAGCCCTCGCCGGCCGGAACCTCCGGCATCTCCACATCACTGCCAGTCCCGTCACCCGACGCCCCGACCACACCCGCCGCATCCGACATCTCCACATCACTGTCATCAGTGGCGTCACTGGCAGCATCGTCCTGGGTGTCATCACTGGCAGGATGGGCAGGATTGTGCGGTGACGACGGGGCCGCAGCCAGGCCCGCTGAACCACCGGGAACCACAAGCTCTGGGAAGGCACCCGTCCCACCGGCACGTCCACCGCTCGGAGTATCCCCGGCCGCCCCCAAGCCCGCGTTGCCCTGTTCCTTGTGGCCCACCGGCACGCCGCGCGATACCGACTCCTCCTCCTGCTCCTCCTCCAGGAAGCCCGCCGACTCCGCCGGGTCCTTCCCCCGCGTCAAGAGGGCCGGGTCCACATAGCGCCCAGGATCTGCCGGGTCCTCCCGGCCCGGCGTGCCGACCGGGCCCGTCAAGACCGCAAACTCCTCCTCGTCCTCGTCCTCGTCGGCGAGGCCGGTGTCGCTCCACGGGATTCCCGGAGACGAGGGCTCGAAGTGCGGTGTTTCACCGACTTGGCCCTCCCGCTCCTGCGGACGGACGACCTGCTCCTGCGGACGGACGCCCAGTGCCCTAGTCAGCCAGTGCGGGTCGTTCTCACCAAAGTCGTACACCGCGGAGCCCTCGCCGGCCGGAACCTCCGGCATCTCCACATCACTGTCAGTCCCGTCACCCGACGCCCCGACCAGACCCGCGGCATCCGACATCTCCACATCACTGTCATCACTGTCATCAGTGGCGCTGGCAGCATCGTCCTGGGTGTCATCACTGGCAGGATGGGCAGGATTGTGCTGAGTGTGCGGTGACGACGGGGCCGCAGCCAGGCCCGCTGAACCACCGGGAACCACAAGCTCTGGGAAGGCACCCGTCCCACCGGCACGTCCACCGCTCGGAGTATCCCCGGCCGCCCCCAAGCCCGCGTTGCCCTGTTCCTTGTGGCCCACCGGCACGCCGCGCGATACCGACTCCTCCTCCTGCTCCTCCTCCAGGAAGCCCGCCGACTCCGCCGGGTCCTTCCCCCGCGTCAAGAGGGCCGGGTCCACATAGCGCCCAGGATCTGCCGGGTCCTCCCGGCCCGGCGTGCCGACCGGGCCCGTCAAGACCGCAAACTCCTCCTCGTCCTCGTCCCCGTCGGCGAGGCCGGTATCGCTCCACGGGATTCCCGGAGACGAGGGCTCGAAGTGCCGTGCATCACCGACTTGGCCCTCCCGCTCCTGCGGACGGACGACCTGCTCCTGCGGACGGACGCCCAGTGCCCTAGTCAGCCAGTGCGAGTCGTTCTCACCAAAGTCGTACACCGCGGAGCCCTCGCCGGCCGGAACCTCCGGCATCTCCACATCACTGTCAGTCCCGTCACCCGACGCCCCGACCACACCCGCGGCATCCGACATCTCCACATCACTGTCATCACTGTCATCAGTGGCGCTGGCAGCATCGTCCTGGGTGTCATCACTGGCAGGATGGGCAGGATTGTGCTGAGTGTGCGGTGACGACGGGGCCGCAGCCGGGCCCGCTGAGCCACCGGGAACCACAAGCTCTGGGAAGGCACCCGTCCCACCGGCACGTCCACCGCTCGGAGTATCCCCGGCCGCCTGTGGTCCGGCGTTCCCGCCCGCGGGAGCCGGCGCCTGCCTAGTGTCGTCCGGCCCGGCCGCAGCCTCCCCGCCGCGGGGCAGCTGCGGCACAGCGGTAGCGTTCGCGAAGGCGTGCAGCAGCCGCGCATACGCCCGGCCCACGCGGCCGGTCGGGGTATATCGACCGTTCTCCCAGTTCCCAACCGTCGTGTCCGCCACCGAGAGGTGAGCGGCGACCGCCTGCCGGGTCCAGCCCGCCTGCTCCCGCAGGCCCGCACGTTGGGCCGCGGAGGGCAGCTGCGGCACAGCGGGAGCGGTGTCGAAGCCGTGCAGCAGCCACGCATACTCCCGGCCCACGCGGCCGGCCGGAGTAGCTCGACCGCTCTCCCAGTTCAGAACGCTGACTTGCGTCCGCACTGAGAGGTGAGCGGCCATCTCCTGCCGGGTCCAGCCCGCCTTCTTCCGCAGGTTCACACGTTCGGTCGGGGTGGGCAGCGGCGGCACAGCGGGAGCGTTCGCGAAGGCGTGCAGCAGCCGCGCATACGCCTCGGCGACCGCGGTGCCGGGCTCGGAGCCGCCCTCGCTCTCCCACTTCCTCACCGCGTCCGTCGTCACGCGGAGGAACGCGGCCACCTCTTCCTGTGTCCAGCCCACGCGCTGTCGCAGGTGGCTGCGTGCGGCCCTGCTGGAGGGCAGCTCCGGTGCCTGCTGGCCGGCTGCAGGCTGCAACCCCACAGCGGGAGCGGTGTCGAAGCCCTGCAGCAGCCATGCATACGCCTCGGCGACCGCGGTGCCGGGCTCGGAGCCGCCCTCGATCTCCCACTGCCCCACCTCGTCCGCCGTCACGCCGAGGAACGTGGCCACCTTTTCCTGTGTCCAGCCCACGCGCTGTCGCAGGTGGCTGCGTGCGGCCCTGCTGGAGGGCGGCTCCGGTGCCCACCACTCAGCACCCGCCGCCTGGCCACCCGACACGACAGAAACCGCGGAGCCCTCGCCGGCCGGAACCGGAACCACAAGCTCTGGGAAGGCACCCGTCCCACCGGCACGTCCACCGCTCGGAGTATCCCCGGCCGCCTGTGGTCCGGCGTTCCCGCCCGCGGGAGCCGGCGCCTGCCTAGTGTCGTCCGGCCCGGCCGCAGCCTCCCCGCCACGGGGCAGCTGCGGCGCAGCGGGAGCGTTCGCGAAGGCGTGCAGCAGCCGCGCATACTCCCGGCGCGCGCGGCCGACGGCCGGGGTAGCTCGACCGTTCTCCCAGTTCCCAACCGTCTTGTCCGCCACTGAGAGGTGAGCGGCGACCGCCTGCAGGGTCCAGCCCGCCTTCTCCCGCAGGCCCGCACGTTCGGCCGCGGAGGGCAGCTGCGGCACAGCGGGAGCGTTCGCGAAGGCGTGCAGCAGCCACGCATACTCCCGGCCCGCGCGGCCGGCCGGAGTAGCTCGACCGCTCTCCCAGTTCAGAACGCTGAGTCTCGTCACTGAGAGGTGAGCGGCCATCTCCGGCGGGGTCCAGCCCGCCTTCTCCCGCAGGCCCGCACGTTCGGCCGCGGCGGGCAGCGGCGGCACAGCGGGAGCGTTCGCGAAGGCGTGCAGCAGCCGCGCATACGCCTCGGCGACCGCGGTGCCGGGCTCGGAGCTGCCCTCGCTCTCCCACTTCCTCACCTGGCCCGTCGTCACGCGGAGGAACGTGGCCACCTCTTCCTGTGTCCAGCCCACGCGCTGTCGCAGGTGGCTGCGTGCGGCCCTGCTGGAGGGCAGCTCCGGTGCCTGCTGGCCGGCTGCAGGCTGCAACCCCACAGCGGGAGCGGTGTCGAAGCCCTGCAGCAGCCATGCATACGCCTCGGCGACCGCGGTGCCGGGCTCGGAGCCGCCCTCGATCTCCCACTGCCCCACCTCGTCCGCCGTCACGCCGAGGAACGTGGCCACCTGTTCCTGTGTCCAGCCCACGCGCCGTCGCAGGTGGCTGCGTGCGGCCCTGCTGGAGGGCAGCTCCGGTGCCCACCACTCAGCACCCGCCGCCTGGCCACCCGACACGACAGAAACCGCGGAGCCCTCGCCGGCCGGAACCTCCGGCATCTCCACATCACTGCCAGTCCCGTCACCCGACGCCCCGACCACACCCGCGGCATCCTCACCCGGTGCGTTCCAGTCTGGTGACTCCGGCTGTTCTCCCGTGCCCACGGGGACATTCGACGGCGGCGAGGCACTGGCGGTTTTGGCGTCGGTGGGGGTGCCGATGGGCGTTTTCCGGGGCCGGAATTTTCGCCATTCGGTCGCCCTGCCGAACTTGTCGTGGTCCAGGGTGATGCGGACGTCCCCGCCTGCCTTCGGCTTGTGGAAGGCGATTTTCCCGGTAGGCGCGTTGATGTCGAAACCCGAGACGTCTGCGACGATCTGCGCGTCGGCGACAACCTGTTCCGCATCCGCGTTCGTGACTCGATCGGCTCCCGCCGTACAGGAGAAGAGGGTGATCTCCTTGAAGTCCGAGAAGTTGTTCTTAAGGTCACGCAGCAGCTCGCCGAGCTCCTGGGGACTCATGATCACTTCGCGTGTGTTCACGGGAGTCCCACTCGTTCCCTGATCCGCCTCGTCATCGCTGACGACGACCCTGAAGCCCTTCTCATCGTGGTGCAGGCCGAGGAAGAACGAGTCCTTGAAGTTCTCGGGCAGGTCCTTCCAAGTGCCGGCCCACTCACCCTGGCTGTCGCGGAACGCCTGGACGAAGTGCGTCTGCTCCGACAGCTTTTCGTAGTTCCCTTGACGCCTCGACAGGTCTGTGGCGTTGAAGGACACCGCTCCTATGCGTTTGCCCCTCGAGTCGTTGACGGCGCTGACGAGCAGCCGAGGACGGGCCCACGCGCTGTTCGACGGCTTCGTGTACTTCTTCGGGCCTTGCGCCGGTTTCGCGGGTGGGACGATGAACGTGCCGGCTGGCTGGATGGCCGAGGAACCAGTTTTCGTACCGCTGCCGTGCGCTGATGCGGTCTGCGGGGTGGATTGGGCAGGGTCTGCGCTCGAGGTGGAGACCGTCGCTACGACCGGAGTCTTGCTGGTCGTGGGTGTCGCACCGGGTGTCGTACCGGGTGTCGTACCGGCGGTGGGAGTCTTACTGGCTGTGGGTGTCGTGCTCGCGGCAGAAGCCGGGGTGGCCGTGTTGGTGGAAGCGGGGTTGGCCGGGGCTGTCTTGGCCGGGGCGGCGTTGTCAGCGTGGGTTGGTGTCGGAGCCTGGCCGAGCGGAGCGCTCGTGGTGGGCGCGGGTGGTGTCGGGCCGGCTGGAGCGCCTGTCCCGGTGTGGGCCGGCGATCCGGGTGTGGCCACGGCGGCTTGCCCGCTGTGGGGTGCGGTGCCGGCGGGCTGAGGACGGGTTGTCGTGCCCCCGTCGGTGACGGCCGGTGCAGGCGATACCGCGCTGTCCGCTGTGGGGCGGTGGGGACTGGTACCCGAGTCCGTGGTGTTTTCCGTGCGTTCCGGGCTGTCTGATACAGGGCTGAGGGGATCGGGGCGAGCCGGGCCGGCAAGGTCCGGCTGATCCTGGCCGGGCCGCAACCCAGGCTGGTCGGGGGTAAGTCTGGGCTGGTCGGGCTGGATGGTGGATGCGGCATCCGCGGCGGCCGAGTCAGCCGGCGGAGCCCACTGGCTCTGGGCGGAACTGCCCAGGCCCGGTGTACTCGATGCCGGCGTGCCCAAGGTGTTCGGGTCGTTGCTTCCCACGGGGAGGTCGGCATCCGGCAGTTTGCCCGGTATGCCGCTGTCGCCGATGGCCGGCACGGTGGCGGACGCGTCGGTGAAGCCACCGGCCACTCTCGGCGGCGGGAAGTCGGCGGACTCGAAGTCGGTGACAGACGAGGCGCCACTGAGGTCGCTGACATCGCTGAACACCGACGGCACGTCACTGGCGTCTGTCAGGGCGCTGACGTCACTGACATCGCTGAAGATCGACGCCGTGTCACTGTCCGGGTCGGTGAGGTCGCTGACATCGCTGAACACCGACGGCACGTCACTGGCGTCTGTCAGGGCGCTGACGTCACTGACATCGCTGAAGATCGACGCCGTGTCACTGTCCGGGTCGGTGAGGTCGCTGACATCGCTGAACACCGACGGCACGTCACTGGCGTCTGTCAGGGCGCTGACGTCACTGACATCGCTGAAGATCGACGCCGTGTCACTGTCCGGGTCGGTGATGATGTCGGGTACGTCCAGCGGATCCACGACGCTCGGGGCGACGCTCTGATCCGCGCCAGGGCCACTGGAGCCGGTGAAGGCCGGCTTCGTTCCAGAGCCGTTGGCTCCGGCTCCGGCTCCGGCTCCGGCTCCGGCTCCGGCTCCGGCTCCGGCCACCAACGGGTTGGGGTGCCCAAGAGTGTGGGGCACACCGGGCGTGACATCGGTTGTGACCTCGTCGGCCGTGTGCGAGGTGCTGGACGTCACCTGCGGGCGGCTCTCCGATCCTGCGCTGCCCGCCCCTTGCCCGTCAGGGTTCGTAACGGAGTTCAAGTCCGTCTTGTTCTTCAAGAAGTCCATCTTGTTCTTGAAGATGTCGTTGATCGCCTTGCCGGTCGCAACCCCTACGCCCGCCGTGGCGTGATGCATGACCCCGCTCACGCCGGCACTCAGCATCGTGTCCGGGTCGACACTGAACTTGCCGGTGAACATCAAGTCGAAGACAGTCTTCGCGCTTGTCTCGGCGAATGCCTCGTTGACGAAGGAATCGGGAAGCTCGACCGCTTCCTTGACCCATTTAGGCTGGTCCTTGACGAGGTCCTTCGTGACCTTATTGGTGATCGACTTGAGTCCGGCGCCCGCGATGCCTCCCATCGCCTCAAGGAGCGCGGACTTACCGATGTCCGTCCAGTCGAAGTCCGTACGCCGCCGGTCAGCATTATCCGGACCCACCATTGACGTGAGTTGCGCCAGGAAGCTGGTGAAGGCCCCCTGCAGGCCCTCCATCGCTCCGGCGATCGGGATAGGCAGCTCACGGCTTATCCGTCGCGCGATGAGTATCATGGCGAGAGCCGTACGATATTTCGCAAGGAGGATTTCGGACAGCGAGAAGCCGCCGGTCAGCGCGGCCCTGATGCTGATCAGCGCGATCTCCAGCATCATATAGCTGAATTCGATGATCAATTCAGCCTTGCCCTCGGCCATCTTCATCGAGCGTTGCACCTGGACCCAGGCGCGTTCGTCGAGCTGCTCGGCGAACTCGCTCAGATGGTTCTTGCCGTTGTCGTCGATGAACACCCGCACCGCACTGCTGAACTGTTCGCCGATGCTCTCCGGTAGCGAATACGCGATCTCAGACAGTCCACGGCTCAGGAAGGACGAGAGACTGCGGAGTTGATCCGCCGACATCTCAAAAGGGAACCGGCTTCTATAGCCCTCGTCCTCGTTTCCGCTGAAGTATTTACCGCCTACATAGACCTCCATGAACTCGGCGAGAGCCGGGGGGACGTTGATCATAGTGCTATCGCTTCGTTCCCGCGTCAGGGTCGGCGGAGCCGGCGCCGCCCATCCAGTCGAGGGCGTCCGTCTGGGGCTTCTGGACGGCGGCGGCCTGATCGACGACCGCTCGGTACAGCGCGTCGAGCCCGTCCGAGATCTTCTGCATAATGCCGAGGGACGTGTCTCGCTCCTCCACCCAGGCAGGGCCCACCACGTCGGCGAACGGGTCGTCCACGCCTTCCTCACCCCACCATCCGTAAACGCCGTTCATATCCTTCTCGAATTCAGGGCCAAGCGTGCTGTGCAATCTCGCGGCGTCGCCAAGGTTCTCAGAGCTGGCGAGGATCTTGTTCACGTCCGCAGAGTAGTCAGCCACGGCCGTTGCCCTCCTCTTCGTCATCGATCTCGTCGCGGAGCCGGCTCATGGGCGTCGGTGCATGATCGTCAGCGGCCATTTCCTGCTTGAGCGGACCGAGGAGCTTCTCCCAGTCCAGCTCGCGCCCTTCCTGGGCGGCTCCACCAGCGATTGTTCGGGCCACCGGATCCATCTTCTCGACCATGTGGCGCGCCATATCCGCTCGCGCCTGGGAGGCCGCTTGAATCACCGCTGCGGAGAGCTGCGAAGCCGCCATGGTCTTGTACTTCCCGTCGAGGAAATCGACGCTCACCAAATCACCCTTCGAACCCACGGTCACCTGCACCGACCGGTCCACCGAACGTGCCGTGGCCGAGGCTTGCCGCAGCTCGGCCTCCAACTCCGCCACCACCTTCTCGGCGACCTTGAAATCGGCCATCGCCTTGGCCACCCGGTCGTCCATCGACTGACTCATCGCGTCCTTCACCAACTTCCCTGCACTCAGCCGACATCAGCGGCCCAGGGCCTGCGGCAGACCGCCATCGTCCGTGCCCCAGACGTCCTCGTCCTCCGCGACCCAGGAGGTCCGCTCCCGGTCCCCCTTGCTCTCCGTATCCTGACCACCCGGCATACCCCCTCCCCCCATCGGACCCATGAACGGCATGGAGCCACTCGACTGGGTCCCCCGCGGCACGACCTGGTGCTCCTCGTCCTCGACGGCCGACGACACCGGCCGTCGACCACGGCTGACGGCAGGTTCGATGACGGTACGCGTCCTCTCTCCGGAGGAGCCGCCGCCGCCGTCGCCGCCTGTCCCTCGCATCATCGGCGGATACATCCCCGGGGCCCCCCCGGCACCGGAGGGGCTGCCCGCCCCTCCGTACGCGGGGTCGCCCGCGCTTCCCCGGCCGAGCGCATCCGCGAGGTCGTCCTGGTTGTAGAGGTTGTCGCTGAACTGGGCGGCGAACTGGCTGGCCGCGCCCGTCGGCGTAAGGTCCGGCTCGGGAAGATCGGCCATGCGCTGGCGGATGAGCTCTTCGATGCTCTTGTCGCCGGCGCCGAAGCGGTCCTGATCGGCCTGGATGTCGCCGATGCTTCGATCGTACGTGGCCTTCGCGTCCCGGCGCGCCTGCTCCGCCTGCTCACGCGCCGATTCGCGCTCATGCACAGCGTCCGACCGCTGCTGATCGAAGTGGTCCTTGGCTTCGGCCTCCCGCCGATCGGCCTCGTCGATGGCTTCGCGCTCGACGGCGTCGATTTCGGCCATCCGCCGGTCGAAGTCCCGTCGTGCCTCCGCCTCACTCGTGCGACCGTCGGCCAAATCCCGGTCCAACTGCTGCCTGGCTTCGGCGCGGTCCTGGTCGGCCTGCTGCTGGGCCCGCTCGCGCTGTTCTTGTGCCTCGGCCTTATCGCGCTCGAATTCCCGCTTGGCCTCGGCCTCTTGCTGATCGGCCTTCTGTTCGGCGGCGTCGCGATCGGCTCGGGCCTCGGCGTTGGCGCGGTCCATCTCCGCCTTCGCTTCAGCCCTGGCCTGCTGGGAGTCCTGCCTGGCCTGGTCGCGGTCCTGCTCGTTCTGGGCCCGGGCCTCATCCTGGGCCTTCTGCGCCTCAGCGCGATCCTGGTCGTTCTGCGCCTTGGCCTCGGCCCTTTCCTTCTCCGCCTCGGCCTTGGCCGCCGCCTGCTCCTTCTTGGCGGCCTCCTTCTCCTCTTCCTGCTCCCGCTTGACCTCGGCGCGGTCCTGCTCGTTCTGAGCCCGGGCCTCATCCTGGGCCTTCTGCGCCTCAGCGCGATCCTGGTCGTTCTGCGCCTTGGCCTCGGCCCTTTCCTTCTCCGCCTCGGCCTTGGCCGCCGCCTGCTCCTTCTTGGCGGCCTCCTTCTCCTCTTCCTGCTCCCGCTTGGCCTCGGCCCTTTCCTTCTCCGCCTCGGCCTTGGCCGCCGCCTGCTCCTTCTTGGCGGCCTCCTTCTCCTCTTCCTGCTCCCGCTTGGCCTCGGCGCGGTCCTGCTCGTTCTGAGCCCGGGCCTCATCCTGGGCCTTCTTGTCCTCCGCCCGTTGCCGCGCGGCCTGCTTGACGGCCGCTGCCTGTGCTGCCACGGCGCTGCTCTTGGCCTCGGCGCGGTCCTGCTCGTTCTGCGAGCGCGCTTCGTCCTGAGCCGCCTTCGCCTCGGCCCGGTCCTTGTCGTTCTGCGCTCGGGCTTCCGCGCGGTCCTGGTCGGCCTGCTGCTTGGCCGCCGCGTGCTCCTTCTTCGCCTCGGCCTTCTCTGCCTGCTGCTCCTTCTTCGCCTCGGCCTTCTCCTTCTCCGCCTCGGCCTTGGCCGCCGCGTGCTCCTTCTTCGCCTCGGCCTTCTCTGCCTGCTGCTCCTTCTTCGCCTCGGCCTTCTCCTTCTCCGCCTCGGCCTTGGCCGCCGCGTGCTCCTTCTTCGCCTCGGCCTTCTCTGCCTGCTGCTCCTTCTTCGCCTCGGCCTTCTCCTTCTCCGCCTCGGCCTTGGCCGCCGCGTGCTCCTTCTTCGCCTCAGCCTTCTCCTTGGCCGCCTCGGCCTTGGCCGCCGCGTGCTCTTTCTTCGCCTCAGCCTTCTCTTTCTTCGCCTCCTCCTTCTCCTTCTTCGCCTCCTCCTTGGCCAGCAAGTCGGCAAGCGAACCCTTGGAAACGTCATGCACCTTGTTCCCGAACGGCTTCTGTGCCGCACTCAGAGCTTCGGTGATAGCGACGATGGAATCCGCGGCCGGGATGCTGAGCCAGTCGTCAACCGACTGGTTCCAGGCGCGAACGGCCTCCTCGCCGATCGCCTGCCATGTCTCCACCTCGTTGGGCGGACCATAGTCCTTTCCGTAGATGGTGACGGTGTTCTTAAAATCAGACTTCGCAAAGACGTGTACGTCTATTCCGTTCGGTTCAAAGTCAATCTTCTCGTACTGGTTTTCGAACATGTTGAGCTGAGCGTCCATCAACATGTCCCACAAAAAGCGGTGGGGCGAGCTCATCGGCTTCCACATATTCCAGGCGTCAGAGAGGTTAACTGCCTCACGCTGAATGATGAACTGAGCGTTCATCAGTGCGCGCCCAGGTGCGGAACCGATCGTCTCACCATCCGCAGAGGCTACGGGGACGAAGCCCTCATTATTTCCCACCTGTGCGGCGTAACCTTCATAGTTCTTGGCCATCTTGTGCACCAATTGCTTGAAAAGGCTCGCACTGGTGCCGGCCCAGGACATGCTGCCATTACCGATGTCCTTGGCTTCCCATTCTTCCAGCGTCTTGGCGCTGTCCTGGAAGAACTTCACGACGCGGTCGAGGGACTTGGCGACCTCGGTGAATGTCAGGAGGTCCACATAGGAGTCGTCGGGGATCGAAATCCCACGACTCTCGAATCCCTGGGTGCTATGGGGGTATAGAACAATCTTGTCCAGTGCAGCCTTCGAACCGTGCACGTACTGCATCAGCGGCAAGGCGTCCCAACTGATCTTCTCGCCGTCGCCCTTGTTCCACATGCCATCCTCTTTGAGGACCTTACTGGTCTTCTCACCGCCGCGGACTGCGACGTTACCGGAGGGCGGAGTGTCTCCGGCCGCGCGCCCGATGAACGTGATGTGCGCCTTGTAGTGGCCCAGGTTGCTGCCCTCTGAGGGGTCATCCTTCCCGCTGTCTCCAAGGCGGTAGTAGGGGAGGACGAAGTCCGTCTTGTCTCTGAGCCATCCACCTGATTGGACGAATCCCGGCATGTGCTGAGAGCCGCCGACCTTGTCCAGCCTGACGTGCATCAGGGGGATACCCTCGTTCCCCTTGAGAGTGTCGAACAACGTCTTGCGCTGCGGCAGAATGTAGCCGGTGAGCAGCTCGACTATTCTCTTCCAGTTGTCGTCGTTGTTCTTCGCGGCGTCACGCGCTTCGGCCATGGCGCAGCTCCCAGCCTCTTCATCGGGCGTCTTATTCTGTGCTCGTACTGTTCGAAGACGTGCGGGTACCACTGTCAGAGCCGAGCGAGTTCTCCACGTCCTCGAAAGCATCGAGGAAGAACTCGGTCGAGATCTTGTCCAGGCTCTTGGCCTGGCTGTCCCGCATCTTTCGGATGGTCTCCCAGAGGGCGTCTTCCACGTCTTCGAACATCACATCATGGTCGGTGAGTATCTTGCTGATAGCCGCCGCCATCTCCTGGATGGCCTTGTTCAGCTCGCCGCCCCCGACACCGTTGTCCTTGTCGCCGTTGCCGGCCATGAGACCGATCGCCAGCGGCTTGCTGGAGAGCAGCGTGGACGGCGTGACATCCCCGTCGGCGATAAAGCTGATCGCACGCCCACTGGGATCATCCTTGAGAATTTTCCCCAGTACGGCGCGGAAGTCCTGGATGTTGTCCCGGATGAATGCCTTCATCCACTCACTGTCGAGAACTGTTGTATTGCCTTGGTCGGACATGGCACCTGCTCAGTGAAATGAGTTATATCAGCGCCGTCGCCCCCCGCCCGGCACAGCGTAGGACGACGGCATCAGGTCTTGTTCAGTGGCTTCCGATTCTGATGTCACCCCACCTCTGCGACAGGCTGCTCTCGTTGAACTTGTAGTTCCCGGAGATTTCGGTGAGGAGTGCGGAGTGGCTGGCCAGGAGTATTTTGATGTTCTCGACCGCCTGGTCCCACTTCCCCTGAACTTCGGTGTAGACATCTCGGTCGTCACCGATCCACGTATTCTTGAGTTCGGTGAGTTCCATTTCCAGGTTGGCCAGGATGCTCATAATGGCCTGGGACTGGGAGACCATGTCTTCCGCGGCGTTGTCAGCATGGTTGTAGTCGACGTAGATGTAGCCGTCGCTGAAATCCATAGTGTCCTCGATCTCTTCAGCGAGTGTCATGAGGTCGCCCGGACGCTACCCGTGGGCGGGGTGCGGCTGGGCAATTCGAACTGTCATGCGGTGGGCGCGTCCCGTGATGTTGTGGGATCAGGAACTGTGGGCGGCTCCCGGGTTGAGCTCGTCGAAGACGCGCGTCGACCTCGTGTGCTCCCGGTCGATGGCTTCATTTGCCGATCCCTGCGCGAGACCGTGCTCTCGGAGCGTGTTGTTGAGCTCGTCCACCATCCTGTCCAGATTCGTCAGGATGATGTCCACCTGTCCGTCCCACTGGTCCAGGAGTTGACCGTATCGGCCACCGTCCGCTCCGCCATATCCGGACGCGAGATTACCCCGGGTCGACTGGACATCCTGCTGACACTTCAGAACACCCGAATATGCCTGCTCCAGCGCCATGATGCCGCTTCGCGTGGCGGCTTCTTCAGATTGCCGCATTGCCATTCGGGACCCCCTCTCTGGTGAATTACCTGCTGTCGCGAAGCCCTTACACAGTTCACTCCGCAACGCTTGATTGACCAAGGTACGACCCGGAGCGAATACCTGACAAGTATTTGTCGGGTGGCCGTTTAACCAACCAGCGCCCGAAAATGCTCGATTGAGCAATCATCAAAAAATGCAGCGCTCAATCGAGCGAAGGCTCGAATCGATAGGGATATAGGAGACATTTCGACGACCGGCCGCTCACACATCGCATCCACACGAAATGCATGTGACACACATCACACATCAAGAAGCTCTCACAGAGGGTGATCATTCGCAACGCAGCGTCACACGCGCCTCACCGAGAGAAGCAGCCTCAGGGCTGAGATCCGGCCCCGTCGGCAGCATCGACAGCAACTGCGCGGGCAGAGTTCGCGTCTTGCCGCCTTCAAGCCCCAGGGCTTCGATGGCTTCCTGCGACAGCAGGCGGTACTTCACCCCTTCGTCCGTCACCAGGAACGTCGTATCACCCATCCCACTGCCACTGGCGCTCACGGCCCTCACGAGAGCTCCCTTGTCCGGTCGCGCGGCTATAGCGTCGACGGCGAGGCATGCCGGCTCGGTCTCAGGCCCGGGCCGCTGCACCAGCGCCGGCAAACTCCCCGAAGGCAGCACCGCCGCGGTGATGCGCGGTTTGCTCCCGAGTGAGTCGACCTCGGCGCACGCGAGGGACCCAGCGTCAACCTCGGTCGCTGCGGGCGGGGACGCGGGAAGCTTGGTGCGAACCTCTGGCGCTCGCGCGTCCGTCGGAGCCACATGGGCGCTCAACGCGTCGGCCCCAAGCGTGGCAACGGTCACCGCGGCCCCGTCGTACGCCTCCTTCCGGGTGAGCGGGTCACCCAGGACGAGCGTCGCGTCCGTCGCCGTGAGGGCGACCAGCCCTTCTGCCGTGAGCAGGTTGTACCGAGGGGCGGATCCCGGTGCCTGGACACGGAAGACCTGACCGATCTTGGTAGGCCGTCCGGCCAGCGTGGGCCCGGACTTGCCGCGGTCCGGGACGGTGGGGGGCGACAGATCGGGCCCCTGCGGGAACGCGTTGAGGAAGGGCGCCGAAACCGGCCGCGGCGTGACGGATCCGTACCCGAGCGACTCGACGGCACGGGCCTCCTTGTCCAGGCGCAGCCGGGTTCCCTGCCACAGCAGATGGACGACGCCGTCAGGCCCGTTGACGAGCAATCCCTCTTTGCTGCTCAGTTGGCGTCGACCCGCCATGCCCTGCGTGTCGACGCCGGTCGCCAGGGCGGTCGACGCGACCGATGTGCCCGTCGACTTCAGCACCGTTGCGGAGCAGACTAGCCACGGCGACACGGCGTCCAGGTCGCCCGGCCCGGGCAGGGCCTCCGGTGCACCGGGGATGCCGACGGGTGTGCCCCGTGGCGTACCGGCGAGGGAGGACGTGACCACGGTCGTGGTGCCGAGCCCATCACGGGCGATCAAGCGAGCGGAAGGATAGTTCCGTACGGGACGCAGCCGTCCGTCGAGGTACAGGTAGCGGGCGCCGGTACTTTTGTCGACGATGAGGTCGCCGGACGTTTTCCAGGAGTCCTGTCCACCGGGCCTGAGGAGCCCGAACACAAAGGCGCCAGCGCAGATGATGACACCTATGATCACTCCGATCCCGGCACCGCGGTTGGTCCGTCCGGAGGGGCTCTCGGGGGAGTCCGGCTCAGTCCTGAGCATGGCGGAAGCTAGCCGGCCCATGACAAAGAGATGGGCTTGGACCTGATCACGTTTGCTGTGCATCGTCGAAGTCCCTTTCGATGATCAGCCGTTGAGGCCCCGTAGCGCGGCATAAGCGCCACAGCACCACAACATGAGTGGCACCATGCTGATCGCGGCCGTGGAGTGCAGTAGCTCGGCGGCGCGTCCCCAATACGGCACCAGCCGGCGCCCGGGAACCGTCCACGAGGCGATCGCGATAACGGTGGTCAGGGCCAGCAGGCCCGCCGTCAGGGTCAGCCGGTGAGTGGGGGCGACGGCGTGGGCGATGACGAAAAGGAGCAGAGCAAGGCCCCATGCCCCCGCGGCCGTGAGCGCGACTCGCTGCCAGACGTTGCCCAATCCTCGGCTGTGCAGCAACAGCAGCATCGAGAGGGCGAAGACCGTGAAGAGCTCCGCGAGCTCGGGGTCCACGGTGAGCGCGGCCATGCACGGGAAGCAGACCAGCCCGATGGCCCCGTAGAACGCCGTCATCCACTCGTCGGCGACGATCGAGCGCTCCCGCACGACATCAGTGGAATAGGGGTCGATGCCCTCTTGAAGCTGCTGAACATTGGTGGGGAGCGGCGGCATGCGCATCCCTGAGAAGCGGAACGACAGAGATGGGACGAACCCGCCGAAGAGCACCACCACCACGGCGATCACACTGGCCGCCTGTTCCGGGGTCTGACCGAAGATCAGGAGCACGGCGCCGATCGCTCCGGTCACGACGACGGCGGCCACGCCGAGGAAGAGCGCGGGGAACATGCCGACCGCGGCCAGCGAGAGAACGGCGCTGCCCGCAGCCGCGGCGGAGGCCGCCAGCAACCGCGCGCCGAGCACGCTGTGATCCCCGGCTCCACCGAGGGCCCCCTCGGGCAGCAGCCAGCCGGCGAGGGCGAAGTAGGGAATGGCCGTGATCCCGAGCAAGGCGCCGGCCCCCGAGTCACCGACTGCCCGGGTCGACGTGCCCGCACCGGCGATGAGCAACAGCCCGGCGCTCGCGGCCGCGAGCGCCCTGACCCACCCCGCGGCGCCAGGCAGCGCGAGAATGATGATGCCGAGCAGCAGTGTCGTCGCGCCCAGGCCGTGCAGCAGTCGCCGACTGGCATCCGGACTCCATCCGTGCGGCTGCCCGTGCATCGTGGTGAAGATGCCGTCGACCAAGTCGTCGAGGTGCACCTCGGGCAACGCGTCGTCGCGAGGCCTGAGATAGAGGGCTTCACCATCGCGCAAGCCGAGAGAGTCCAGGGTACTCTCAGGGTCTAGCGGTGTACCGCCGAGGCGCTGGAGGACCCAACCCCCGTGGTCGAGCCCGGACTCCTCCAAGTTGTCACCTCCATAGCTGATCACTGTGGGCAACAGATCGGCGATGGGGACATCGGCGGGAACGGCCAGGTCAACAACCCTGGCGGGGGCGCGTACGGTGAGGCGGCAGAGGCTGGCCGCTTGAGTTTCCGTCATGGCCTTTTTTCGCTTCCTGTCAGGCCGCGTTCGCGGGGCGGGAATTCTCAAGTACTCCTGTTGCTGGAGTGCGTTGAGATTCTGACGCCCTTACAGGCAATCTCGCAATGGAACGCGTGACACATGTGGGCGGAACTCTCTCCCACAGCTCGGAACGCGCGTGATGGAATTACTCCTGCCCTTTTCGCGGTGGGAACCACTCGGACGTCCTGAGAAGGAGGCCATTCGTTGAGCGTCATCCTGTTTCGCAGACCGGCGCGTCGCCGTGGTCCGGAAATGCCGTCGGGAGAACTGAGCCTTCAGGAACCGCCGACGTTGCCGGAGGTCGTACCCGATAGTTCCGCCATATGGACTTACTTGCCCATGGCGCTGATGTCAGTATCCATGATGATGATGTTCCTCCGGCCCGGCATGAGGGGCGCTAGCGGAGGGTTCATGTATCTCGCCCTCGGCCTGATGCTAGTCGCCTCCGCGGCGATGATTCTGGGTCAGGTGATGCGGCGCAACTCCGAGCGCAAGCAGCGTCTCAAGGGAGAGCGCCGGGACTACCTGCGTTATTTGGGGCAGACTAGGCGCAAGGTACGAGCATCCATCGAGAACCAGCAGCGTGCGCTGGCGTGGCGCCATCCGCATCCCGAAGCACTCTCCACTCTCGTCCGCAGCACCCGGCTGTGGGAACGGCGAGCGGCTGACGACGATTTCGCCGAAGTGCGGGTCGGCATGGGCGACCAGCGCATCGCCATGAAACTGACACCGCTGTCCACCAAGCCGGTCGAGGACTTGGAGCCGCTGTCCGCCCGCGCGCTACGCAGCTTCACCCGGGCCTACTCTGTCGTGCCCGACCAACCCGTCGCCATCTACCTGCGGGCCTGGTCGAAGGTGCTGTTCCGCGGCGACGAAGAGCACATCAGACGCGCTGCCCGCGCCATACTTGCCCAGCTGACCTTCTTCCACGCACCCGAGGACCTGTGGATCGCCCTGTGCGTTTCTGACGAAGTCAGGCCCCAGTGGGAGTGGGTCAAGTGGCTCCCGCACGGCCTCCACCCCCATGAACAGGACGGGGCGGGTCCCGCCCGCATGGTCGCCTCGACCTTCACTGAGCTCGAGAACCTGCTCGGCATGGAATTCCAGGAGCGTCCGGCGGCCGACCCGGCGGCGGTGCCCGAACGGGAGGAGCCCTTCACGATCATCCTGCTGGACGGCTGTACCGTACCCGGAGGACATCGCTTCGACAGCACGGGCTTCCGCAACGCGGTGGTGCTGGACCTCTCTGGGAGCCTCACCTGGAAGCCCGGACGCACCACGCTGCGGCTCGAGGTCGACGACGACGTCATGTCGCTGGTCCGAACCGACAAAGACCGCAAGGAGCAGTCAACGCCACTCGGCAGACCTGACCAGCTGGGCCCGGCCAGCGCCGAGACACTCGCCCGGCTGATGGCTCCCTACCGCATGGGCATGGGCGGCAGTGACCTTTCTGACCCCCTCTCCAACAACCTCGAGCTGACCACCCTGCTGAACATCCCCGACCTCTACCGGCACGACCCGAAGACCCTGTGGGAGCGGCACACCGGCAGCAGCCGCCTGCGGGTGCCCATCGCGGTGTCCGGCGACGGCAAGCCCGTGGAACTGGACATCAAGGAATCCGCGCAGGGCGGCACCGGCCCACACGGCATGCTCATCGGGGCGACCGGCTCCGGCAAGAGCGAGTTGCTGCGCACCCTGGTCCTCGCACTGGCGCTCACCAACTCCTCCGAGACGCTCAACTTCGTTCTGGTCGACTTCAAGGGCGGCGCGACGTTCCTCGGCCTGGACGAACTCCCCCACACCTCCGCCGTCATCACCAATCTCGCGGACGAGGTGCACCTCGTCTCCCGCATGCAGGACGCCCTCCATGGCGAGCTCATCCGGCGGCAGGAGCTGCTGCGCGCCGCCGGCAATTACACCTCGGCGCATGAGTACGAGAAGGCCCGTCAGTCCGGTGTGCCGTTGCGGTCTCTGCCCAGCCTCTTTGTCGTTGTCGACGAATTCAGCGAACTACTGGCCGCCCACCGTGACTTCATGGAGCTCTTCGTCATGATCGGGCGGCTCGGGCGCAGCCTGGGAGTGCACCTCCTGCTCGCTTCGCAACGGCTCGACGAAGGCCGCATGCACCAGCTGGAGAGCCATCTGTCTTACCGGATTGGCCTTCGCACCTTCTCCGCGATTGAGAGCCGGGGTGTGCTCGGTGTATCGGACGCCTACGAGCTGCCCGCACAACCCGGCCTTGGCATCATCAAAAGCGGTGTGGACGCACTGACCCGCTTCCGCGCCGCCTATGTTTCCGGCACCTACCACCAGCGGCGCAGCGCGGCGGTCCAGGCTCAGGTAGCACGTCAGGTGGTGCCCTGGACCTCGGACTGGGTGGTGCCGCGCACCCTGCCGGACACGGAAACCCTCGCTGATGAGGACATCGCCGATCCCCCCGCGGAGGACGAGGAGTCCGGCGACACGCTTCTGTCAGTGGCCCTGGACCGGCTGCGCGGCTCGGGCCCCCCCGCCCACGAGGTCTGGCTTCCACCACTTGATCTGCCGTCCACGCTGGACCAGATCCTGCCGCCGCTGGGACCGGACCCGCAGTTCGGCCTGACCGCGGTCGGCTCACCACTGCGAGGTCGGCTGACCGTACCCGTGGGCATCGTCGACCGGCCCTTCGACCAGCTCCGCGAACTGCTGACGGTCGACTTGTCGGGCGCCGGCGGGCACGTCGCCATCGCAGGCGGGCCGCAGAGCGGCAAGAGCACCCTGGTGCGCACGCTCATCGCCTCGCTGGCCCTCACCCATACCCCTCGCGAAGTCCAGTTCTACTGCCTCGACTTCGGCGGCGGATCCCTGTCCGGACTGACCGGACTCCCCCATATGAGCGGGGTCGCCTCGAGGGTGGACACCGAGCGCGTCGGTCGTACGATCGCGGAAGTCACAACGCTCCTCAGCGCGCGCGAGCGGTTCTTCCTGGAACATGGCATCGACTCGATGCAGACCTATCGAAGACGCCGCGCATCCGGTGAGTTCCCCGACGAACCCCATGGTGACGTCTTCCTCGTCATCGACGGCTGGGCCACCGTGCGCCAGGACTTCGACCGTCACCTGCCGACGTTCAACGCACTCGCCGGGCGCGGGCTCAACTACGGCGTGCACCTCATCGTCACCACCGCGCGTTGGGTCGAACTGTCCGCGTCCATCCGCGACCAAGCCGGCACCCGGCTGGAGCTGCGGATGGGGGACCCGATGGACTCCCACATCGACTCCCGCAAGGCCGGCGCGGTCCCCCGCATCCCAGGCCGCGGTCTGACATCTGACAAACTGCACTACCTCACAGCACTCCCGCGACTCGACGGAGTCGAGGACGCCCACGACCTTGCCGACGGAGTCACCGGCCTCGTCGCCGCGATCAGCGAAAGCTGGGCGGGTCCACCCGCTCCCCCCGTGCGCATGCTGCCAACCCGGCTCACCGTCGAGGAACTGCCCGCTGTCGAGCGGGACGGTGGCCTGCGGATCGCGGTCGGTCTAGAGGAGAACGAACTCTTCCCCGTGTGGCACGACTTCACAGAAAACCCGCACATGATCGCGGTCGGCGACACCGAGTGCGGCAAGACGAACCTTCTGCGTGTGATTGTCAAGGGCATCACCGACCGCTACTCACCAGCCGAGGCCCGCATCATGACGGTGGACTACCGCCGGAATCTGATCTCTGCGGTACCCGAGCCCTACCAACTCGGGCACGCGGTCTCCTTGGACTCGCTGAATGAACTCATTCAGGGCGCAGCCCAGGCCGTTAAGTACCGGGTGCCCGGGCCGGACATAGCACCGGCGCGCATGAGACTCGCCGACTGGTGGGAAGGACCGAGGCTGTTCATCCTGGTCGACGACTACGACATGGTCAGCGGCGGACCGATGACCCAGCCATTCATGCCGCTGCTCGACGTGTTGGCGCTCGGCCACGAGATCGGCCTCCATGTGATCGTGGCACGCGCCGCGGCAGGAGCCGGACGAGGCCTCAACGAGGCCTTGCTCCGCAAGCTCCAGGAAGTCAACACACCAGCCTTGCTGATGTCGTGTCCGCCGAGTGAAGGATACCTGTTCGGCAACCTCAAGGGACGCGAACTCATCCCCGGCCGTGCTGTACGCATCGCCCGGCGCAAGACGACCCAGGTACAGACTCCGCTGCTCGAGGACGGTGACGCGTGACGTCTTTACGACCTCTGAGACGTGCCCCGGTGTTGAGTGCCCGGCGGAAGCCAGCCCCTGGCGCGCCCTCGGGGAATGACCACCGCGGCGGCAGCGATCAGCAGCACCAGCCCGAGGGCCGCACCGGCGACCGCGAGGGCCTGTGTGACATGCGCCGTGCGGGCGGGTGGCGGGTAATGTGCGGCCGGTGCCGAGGCCCGGTCTGCTCCGCGCCCACGCACGAGCGACATGGCGGCGAACGGATCAAGCCGCGGAGTGTCCGTCGGGTAAGCGGCGTCAATCAGCCGTCGGCGCAGCTCCTCGGCGGAGACCTCGGGGTATCGGGCCCGCACCAGGGCAGCCGCGCCGGCGACGCAAGCTGCGGCCAGGGAGGCTCCGGAGCCGATGTAGTGCCCTGTGCCGCTGGGTCCGACGCTGACCATCGCGCTGCCGGGCGCGGCGAGGTCAGGCTTGTATGCAGGCGGAGCGTTGCGCTGCCTCAGCCCGTTCGGGCCGAAGTCCACGGCGGCCAGCGCTCCGGGTGCCGCGGCCGGCCAGTAGGGGCCGGTGGGCTGTTCACCATCGAGCCCCTTTCCCTCCGGGGGAACCACGTCGGGGGCGGCGGGCGCGACAACGAGCGCGTCGCGGGCAGCGGCATAGGTGACCGCTGCTATCAGCTCCGCCCGTCCACCGTTCAGGGCATGGCCTACGTAGATGACATCAACCCCGCGGTCAGCAGCCGTCCGGATGCCTTTGGCAATCTTCTGAGCGCTTGGCACCCCGCGGTCGTCCGTGCCCTGGATGGCCAAGATCTCGGCTTCGGGCGCGATACCCATCACCGCGCTGCCCTCGATCCGTGCCCCAGCAATGATCCCGGCCGCGAAGGTGCCGTGGCCGACGCAGTCCCGGCCCGCGCCCTTAGTGGCCGTCACGCGACCGGCAAGGCTTGGGACCTGGTCCGCAACGCCAGTGTCGATCACTGCCACAGTCGTGCCGGCGCCCTTCGTGAGCTGCTGCGCCTTCGGAAGCCCGAGAACCTGCCGCATCCACGAGCTGCTGGCCGCAGTCTTGTCCGATGCCTGGGTGCACGGCGCGTCGTCTCCGAGGCGTACGGGCAGCGGGGGCAGCAGCGTCACAGAACCCGGTGGCGGGTCGTCCGCCGTCGGCGCGGCGAGAGCCGAGGACGCGGTCACCGGAAGCGAGAAAGCGGCAGTCACGACAACCGCTGTGAATCTGCGTATCACGGCACTTGGCATGCCTCGCATGATAAGCGCCCAGCACGCTTCTTTGTAATGCCGTAGAAGAAATATGACCTCAAGGAGACAGGAGCGATACCAGCGCCACACAAAATACTCAACCGTCCGGGGAGCCGGTCAGTCGTTGCATGGCCGGTGATGTGTTTCGTCTGCCGCGTCAGGATATTTCGATGACCCAAAGGATCTTCCTTTCCTGTAACAAATTCTCTTCGTTTGTCATCCCCTTGCAAACAACGCGGCAGAGGGACAACCGATCACCTCCGCTTCTCAGTGATTCCCAATCAGGTTTGTCAAGGGCTGTGGTAGCGGTCGGTGACCGTGTTATGCCGCTGCGAGGCCGCGTTGAGGTGGCTCGACGGTGAAGGTCCGCTGGTCGCGTATGAGGGCCCACAAGACGTCGAGGCGGCGCCGGGCGAGGGCGAGGATGGCCTGCTTGTGTGACTTGCCCTCGCTCCTCTTGCGTTCGTAGAAGGCTCTGGATGTCGGACAGCACCGGGCGGCGACCTGGGCGGACAGGTAGAAGACGCGCAGGAGGCGGCGGTGGTAGCGGTGCGGTTGGCGCATGTTGCCGCTGATGCGTCCGGAGTCCTTGGGGACGGGGGCCAGGCCTGCGATGCCGGCCAGGCGGCCGGAGCTGCCGATGGCGTCCAGGTTTCCGCCGGTGCAGGCGATGAACTCGGCACCGAGGAGGCTGCCCATGCCCGGCATGCTGGTGATCGCCGCAGCGTGCGCGTGCTCGCGAAACCGTGCCTCGATCAGCGCGTCGGTGCGGGCGATCTCCTCGTCCAGGGCCATCACCGCGGCGGCCAGGGTGCGGACCATGGCTGCTGCGGTCCTCTCGCCGGGAATCACCGTGTGCTGGGCCTGCGCCGCCTCCAGCGCGGTGAACTCCACCGCCTGGGCGTTTCGCACCTTGCGGTTCGCCAGCCAGGTGCTCAGGCGGGACCGGCCGATCCGGCGCAGGGCGGCCGGTGTCTGGTAGCCGGTCAGCAGGACCAGCGCGGCCTTGGAGGTGCTGTAGTTGAAGGCGCGTTCCAGGGCGGGGAAGTACTCCAGGAGCTGGGCGCGCAGCCGTGCAGTGATGCTCGCTCTTGCCCGCGTCCGTTCCCGCCCACAGCTGCGGCACTCGTGCCTCCCTTGAGGATCCGTGTTCCTGGTCCCGGCAGACGACCACGCCGACGTGTCCTTACGAAGCGATGAGGTTCGCGCATCCCAATGAGTGGCCGTGTCGTCGCGGGGCGCCGGGCGGCCAATCACTGAAAGCCACACCCTCGGCATGAGCTTTTTGAGCCACACCCGACGTCCCTGGGCCTCCCGATCGTACGAATGAGCGGAACCGACCCGCCAAGAAGGTAAGGAGCGTTTTCAGAGTGGCCACTGATCGGGTGACGGGCCGACGTGGCCCTGCCCCGTTCCAGCCGACGGCCTGGGGCAGATCCACGGGGCACGGACGGCGACATCCCCGCTGCCGCCTCCGCCCCTGCCGTCTGGTGCAATCCGGGCTCAGCGCAAGGTGCATGCGAGCGGCCGCTTCGTGATCAACGGGCAGTTCATCAAGCTCGGACCGCGGCATGCCGGAAAGATCGTCACCATCGTCATTGAGGACACCCATACCGGATCCTGCACGGGGAGGACGAACTCGCTGTCAGGCCCCGCAAGAACCTCGGACCGATCACCAGGCTCTACGTCAAAGGCATGGGCACCCAGAAGGACCGTCAAGGATCTCCTGGCGACAAACTGTCAAGGAAGTCCTGAGACCTCACACCGACAGCATCGCCCCTGTCGGGGAACGGCTGCTTTCGCTTCCACCTGACGGAAGTAGCATTGATCGGTCTTGTTCCTTATGTGAGGATCTGGCTCTCTTATCCGCTCAATCTCTCCGGAGTACGGATAAGCCCTGTTCGGATAGGGGCGGAGTCTCGCCCCGATGTTGACCGTCACAAAGGAGTGGCCATGTCCGCTGGTTCTTCCCCACTGCTGTTCGTTCACGGTTACTGGCACGGTTCCTGGTGCTGGAGCGAGGTCATCGCCCAGGTGACGGGTGCCGGCCGTAAGGCTCTCGCGGTGGACATGGCAGGGCATGGGTTGCGCGCCCGTCGGCCCGAGTGCCTCACCAGACGCCCGTTTGACCCTGCGACACTGGCCACCGAAGTCTCGCCGGTAGCGGACGTGGACCTCGATCAGGCGGGTGACCTGCTGGTTTCGCAGATCAAGCAGCTCGGCCGCAGTGGCCCAGTCACAGTGGTGGCCCACAGTATGGGCGGCACCGTGCTGACGCGGGCGGCGCAGCAGGCGCCCGAGCTGGTGGCTCACGCGGTGTACCTGACCGCTTTCATGCCGGCCTCGGACGTCCCGGCGATCGCCTACGTCCAGATGCCCGAGAACGCGGGCGAGCTCGTCGCGCCGTCCGTTCGGGCCGATCCCACCGCGATCGGAGCGCTGCGGTTCGACCTCACCTCGGACGACGCCGGCTACCGTCAGCAGCTTCGGGATGCGTTCTTCGGTGACGTCGACCCGGCCGTCTCCGACGCCGCCATCGGGCTGCTGACGCCCGACGCTCCGGCCGGTATCGCGCTCGGTGCCACCAGTCTGACCAGCGACGGTTGGGGCTCCGTTCCTCGCACCTACGTCACCTGTGCACGGGACATGGCGATCCGCCCGGCCCTCCAGCAGAAGTTCATTGCCGACGCTGATGCCGCCTTCCCGGAAAATCCGACCGCCGTCGTGGCTCTGGACTCCTCTCACTCGCCGTTCTTGTCGATGCCCGGCCGGGTAGCCGACATCGTCGCGAAGCTGGGCTGACCTCAAGGTCTTGCTGCCGTAGGGCCTGCCGGCCGACTGATCAGGCCACCCCGGTAAGGGAGGATGTCGTCACGGCGGGCGGCACGGACCGGCTGCCGCAGGATCCGGGGAGTCCCACGGCCGTCTCGGAGGGCCGGTGGGCCTTGATCCAAGGCTGGGTAGTTAACGGATTCGCGCTGGTGGCAAGCGAGTTGGCGGGTGTTCCGTGATGGAGCGGGGAACAAGGGCAACGGAGTCCCGTTGGAGCAGGTAGTCCGCCAAGACTTCTGCCGTTACGGAGCTCCGTTGCCTGCACGCCATTGCGCCCTGCCGCCCGGTCTGACGACCGTGACCCGAAGCCTCACCGTGGCCGGGGGCCGCTTCGCTCCCGGCCATCTGGGCGAGTTGACCCAGGTTCTGCCGTTCGAGCTGGTCGACGCGGTCCTGGAAGAGACCCGGAGTGTGCAGCGCAGGCTGCGGGACCTGCCCTCCCGGGTCGGGGTGTACTTCGTGCTCGCGATGTGCCTGTTTCCCGAGGTCGGTTACCGGCTGGTGAGCTGCCCCGAGTTTCGTAGAGTCCGGTGGTCTTGTTTCAGGCGGACTGCGGGGTGGCTTCCTGTTGTCGTCAGAAGTCGCGTTCGTACTCGGCGGGCGGTACGTAGTCGAGTGCGGAGTGCAGGCGTTCTTCGTTGTACCACGTGACCCACTGGAAGATCGCCCGTTCGACCTGGTCGACGTCCCGCCACGGCCCTTGCATCTCGATCAGCTCGGCCTTGAACGTGCCGTTCAGGGCCTCGGCCATCGCGTTATCGTACGAGTCGGCCACGGAGCCGACCGACGCGGAGGCGCCGATGTCAGCGAGCCGGTCGGTGTACCGAATTGACACGTATTGAGATCCGCGGTCGCTGTGATGAATGAGGCCGGAGCCTGCCTTGATCCGGCGTCTCCACAGACCCATCTCCAGTGCGTCCAGGGGCAGTTCGGTCCTCATGTGGTTCGCGACCTGCCAGCCGACGATCATCCGCGAGTACACGTCCAGGACAAACGCCACGTATGCCCAGCCCGACCACGTCCTCACATAAGTCATGTCGGCGACCCAGAGCTCGTCCGGGCGGGAGGCTGTGAAGTCCCGATCGACCAGGTCCGGCGGCCTCGGCGCCGACGGTTCGCAGATCGTGGTGCGGCGCCGCTGTCCGCGAATGACACCCTCCAGGTTCAGCTTGGCCATCAGGCGCTCGACGGTGCAGCGGGCGACGTCCACCCCCTTGCGCTTGAGGGCACGGGTCATCCGGCGGGCTCCATAGGTGCCGTCCGACTCGGCGTGGACCGACTCGATCACAGGCATGAGCTGTTCATCGCGGAGCCGGCGGGCCGACTTCGGCCGCTTCTTGCGGGCAAAGTACGTCGACGGCGACAGCTCCAGCACCCGGCAGACGGGATCGACCCCGAGACCCTTGTCACGCAGATGGTCGATCACCTGCTCGGCCTCGTCCGGGGACGGTCGATCTCCTGGGCAAAAAACACCGACGCGGCCTTGAGGATGTCGTTCGCCCGCCTCAACTCCGCCACCTCTTTGCGGAGTTGCCTGAGCTCGTCCTGCTCGGCGGTGGTCAGCCGGTCGTCGCGCTCGCCACGGTCGGCCTCCGCCTGGCGGACCCAGCCGCGCAGGGCCTCTTTATGGATGCCCAGGTCCTTCGCAACGTGCGCGATCGGGCGGCCGGTGGAACGGACCTCGCGGACCGCGCGCTCGCGGAGCTCGTCCGGGTATTTACGGGGTGCAGGCATGGTGTTGGTGGATCTCCTTCGCCAGGACCGTAACCCTGGCATCAGGGACTCCACAAATCTCAGTACAGCTCAGAGGTCGCCGCCGATCTGGACCAGGTCCTGGTGGCCTGCGCCGGCGTCGAGGTCGCCCGCCATGCCCGCAGCTGGGCCCGCCACCAGACGATCACCGATCCGGACCATGCGGCCGCTGCCGAGGCCGCCCGCAAGGCGGCCGCCGGCACGAAAGCGGCGCCGGTGGACGTGACGGAGGTCGAGGAGCGGTCGCTGGACACCTACGACCGGATCTTCGGCGTCATCGACGGCGGGCTGAGCACGGGTGAAGGGGCGGCGTGATGAGCACGAAGAACGGCACGAACCAGACCAGGACCAGCCGCGACGTCGAATCTGAACTGATCTATCTGACCAAGGCGTTGAAGGCCCCGGCCCTGCGGGATGCGGCAGCCCGGCTCGCCGAGCGGGCCCGCGACGAGGGCTGGAGTCACGAGGAGTATCTGGCCGCATGCCTGCAGCGGGAGGTCGCCGCCCGTGACTCCCACGGCGCCGAGGGACGCATCCGGGCGGCTCGTTTCCCCTCTCGCAAGTCGCTGGAGGACTTCGACTTCGATCACCAGCGGTCCGTGAAGCGCGAGGTCATCGCACATCTGGGGACGCTGGACTTCGTCGTCGGGAAGGAGAACGTGATCTTCCTGGGGCCGCCCGGCACCGGCAAGACCCACCTCGCCACCGGCCTGGGCATCCGGGCCAGGCCGGCCACCGGGTCGCCTTCGCCACCGCCGCTCAGTGGGTCACCCGCCTCGCCGAAGCCCACCAAGCAGGCAGGCTCAGCGACGAGTTGACCCGGCTGGGCCGGATCCCGCTGATCGTGGTCGATGAAGTGGGTTACATCCCCTTCGAACCCGAGGCCGCGAACCTGTTCTTCCAGTTCATCTCGGGCCGCTACGAACGCGCCTCGGTGATCGTCACCAGCAGCAAGCCCTTCGGACGCTGGGGCGAAGTCTTCGGCGACGACACCGTTGCCGCCGCGATGATCGATCGCCTCGTTCACCATGCCGAGGTCATCTCGCTGAAGGGTGACAGCTACCGCATGCGCGGCCGCGACCTCGGACGGGTTCCCGCGGCCAACACTGGGGAATGACCAACATCAACTGACGCAGCGGGGGGTCATTTTTCACCCGCCGGAATCGGCTCACATTTCAAGCGTCGCCGACACCCGACGTCCGAAACAGTGCCTGCTCACCCGCAGGCCCGCGTTGAGGCAGACGGTGCTGACCCTGCTGAGGGAGGAGTGGCCGCCGGAACAGATCGTCGGGCATCTGCGTCTACATCACAGTGACGACCCGGGTCTGCGGATCAGCCACGAGACGATCTACCGGTCGCTCTACACCACCCGATGGAAAGTGGTGCCCCGCGAGTTGTGCAAACGCCTGCGAACTGACCGCCCGATCCGGAAGAACAAGCGTCACACGGTGAAGGGACAGTGGCGTTCACAGATCATCGATGCCCGACCGATCGAGGAGCGGCCCCAGGCGGCGGAGGAGGACCGCAGCGAAGCCGGACACCTGGAAGGCGATCTGGTGATCGGCTCGAACAACAGCCAGGTCGCCACACTGGTCGACCGGAAGACGCGGTTTCTCAAGGTCGTGAAGCTCGCCAGTCGCCATACCACCGTGGTCGTTCCCGCTCTGGCCGAGACCTACGCACGCATGGATCCCCGTCTACGCGGCACGCTGACCTGGGATCGCGGCATGGAATTGGCAGCCCATAAGCGTCTCAGCGCTGACACCGGTGTCGACGTGTTCTTCGCAGCACCGCGTAGCCCCTGGCAACGTGGCACCAACGAGAACACCAACAAGTTGCTACGGCAGTACCTGCCCAAAGGAACGAACCTGTCGACCTTCAGCCAGTACGACCTTGACGCCATCGCGACGAAGCTCAACAACCGTCCGCGAAAGTGCCTGGGGTTCCGCACACCAGCCGAGAGTGTTGCCTTGACCGGTTGAATCTAGCCTCGGGCTTTCATGACAGCTCGCCAGTTCATCTGGCGGGCTGTTTCTGTCTGTGCTGTGGGTTTCGGGCATGACATCGCCCCGGCAGTCGCGTCGGGTGGGCGCCGGGTTCCACTGCTCCGGTGGGCTTGCGCTGCCCGTAGGGACGAGAAAGTGTTGGTCAGCCGGGGCTGGGGAGGGCTTCGAGTCGTGCCCACGCGTCGGTGATCAGGTTGGTCCAAGGCCAGTGTTTCGCGAGCCGGAGGATGCGGCGGCGGCCGGTGGTGACCAACTGGGCAGCGATGGAGAACAGCCGCAGGCGCAGGCGTTTGGGCTCCCACACCCGGGCGGTGCCGGCCAGAGCGAGCATGGGCATCCAGGCGAGCAGGTCGAGGGCGATCTGGACGATCTCCAGCCAGATCTGGTTCTGCGCGGTGTCGTGCAGGGGCAAATTGCGCAGGCCGGTGGCGCGGGCGGCGCGGATGCGGTCCTCGGCCCTCGCGCGCTGGCGGTGCCGCAGTTCGAGCGCGGCGATCGGAGCATGCTTGGTGTTGGTGGCGAAGCAGGTCAGGCGCATGCCGTCGGCGTCGGTGAAGCGCAGTTGGGCGCCGGGGTGCGGGCGTTCCTTCCGCACGATCAGCCGCATCTCCTTGGGCCAGCCGGTCAGGCAGTCGCCGTCGAGTTCGGCGACCCAGGCACCGTCGCGGATCTCGCCGTCGGGCTCGACGGCCGGCGTCCAGGCCGATGCCGGGACCTTCCCGACGGCCTGGTGGATGGCATCGGTGATGGTCATGCCGACCGAGTAGGACAGCCACCGGCCGCGCGCGGAAAGCCAGTCCACGAACTCGTGGGTGCCGCCGCCCGAGTCGGTGCGGATCAGCGTCCGCCGTCCGCGCCGGTACTTCTTCGGCAGCTGCTTCAGGGCGATCCTGGCGGCTTCGATGTGGTCCGCAGCGGTGTTGCTGCCCGCGTTCCCGGGCCGCAGCAGCCCGGCCACCGGCTCCCCGGACCCGCCCCGGCCGTGGTCGACGAACCCCATCAGCGGATGGTGCCCGAACGTCTTTTTCCAGGTCGCGGCCGCATCCTGCTTCTCGGAATGCGCGATCACCAGCACCCCGCCCAGGTCCACGACCACCTGCCCGGACACGTCCGGCGCCGCGTCACCGGCCAACGTCCACACACATTCACGGACTTGAGAGCGGGCCTGCCGCAGTGCGGTCAGAGCACGCTTCCCACCCGCTGCCAGCGTGTCGATCAGCCGGGATACCGTCGGATCGGAGGCCACCGGCCCGAACATGGCCGGTTCGGCCCGCAGCAGACCGACGTCTGCCAGGCAGTCCCCACCCAGCGCGACCGCGAGCGCCACATCCAGCAGGACCTTGCCCGGATCATGCACCGCCCGCGGCCTTCGCCACGGCTCAAGCGCCGCCGATATCGCCTGATCCAGACCGGACTTGCGGATCGTCTCCACCAGCAGCACACCACCGGCCTGGGACACCACCCCGCGGCCACCGCCCTCGACGCGGACACGCGGGTAGGACCCGATACGCTTCTTCACCTGGAGAGTGCTTCTTTCCTGCGACGACCTGGACACTAGACAAGTCCCATCGTTGCAGGTCAGGAGCACTCTCTGCGTTTCTGATCACCCACCGGACGCCCTGCCTCATGAAAGCGCGAGGCTAACGCCACGTGAGACACCCTCTAAGGCCGCTTTTTTCAGGATCTCGATTGTCTGCTGCTGTTCGCGGACCTCCTTGCGCAGCCGCTTGAGTTCCTCGCGCTCGGCGCTGGTCAGCTCACCGGACTCGCCCTCGCCCCGGTCTGCCTTCGCCCGGCGGTACCAGCCGCGCAGGGACTCGGAGCTGATGCCGAGTTCCCGGGCGACGGCGGTGACCGTCTTGCCCGAGGAATCGACGAGCGCGATCGCGTCCCGCTTGAACTCCTCGGTGTACCGCTTCGTGTACTTGCTTCCCACCTGGCACTGCTTCCTCTGGAACCTCACGTCCCAGTCTCCAGGTGTCCAACATCAAGGGGAAGCTTCATCCAGCGGAAAGGGTCACTGCCTGACAACCCTCCCGTACAAGTTGGGGTTGTAGGAGCTGAACGAAGAGACGCGGACGTTCCTGCCAGGCTTGGGAGCCTCCAGGTACTGGCCCCCACCCAAATAGATGGCTACATGATGAACGCCGGAGGTCGTGCCGTTGTGACTCCAGAATACGAGATCACCTCGGCGCAGCTGGTCCCGGGAGATGGGAATCGTCGCGCTGTACTGACCGCTGGCGACCCTCGGCAAGGAAATGCCCCCCGCGCGATAGGCCGCCTGGACGAGTCCGGAACAATCCCACGCGTTCGGGCCGGAACCGCCCCAGCGATACGGCTCGCCCAGTTGAGCCTTCGCGAAGTTGATCACAGCTGCGATGTCGGCGGTGACCGTCGTGTCGGTCGACTTGGCACCGCTGCCTTGGTGGCCGCCGGCTGCCTTGACCACAGATCCCGGTTCATTCGGACGCGCCAGTGCCGAAGGTCTCGATGAGGGTGTAGAAGTCACCAGCCTGCCAGTGCGACGGACATATGTGTCCTGGTGGGAGGTCCATCTCCAACGGCCATCGTGCTGGAACCAGTACACCCGGTCCTCCGCGTCCCACCCCGCCATGCCTGGGAAGGTCGGCTCCCCGCGGGACTGCTCCGCCGCGGTGCCAGGGTCACGACGCGCCTGCCGTGTTGCCGAAAGATACTTGTCGTAGTGGCTCGTCCAGCGCCACCAGCCTGTCGCGTCTTTGTACCAGTACTTGGAGCCGTCCCACCCAGCGTGCCTAGGTGCCGGTTCCGCCGCGGCGGTGCCGGCGCCGATGCCCATCACGACTGTGGCACCCAGCGCCATCGCGAGCGCTCCCTTAACGATCCGCTGGTGGCGCATGCAAGTAGCGGCGGGCCCCTTCTCTGCCGCACCACAAGTGCATTCGCATTCTGCCGCTATATCAGCGAGCTGCGCAGCTTGGCAAGCTGACGCGTTCTTCAGCGACCGTCGACGGTACCGTCGCGCGCTGTACTGAAGGACGGCAGCGGTGACTCTGCCTTGGACATTGCTCACGAGACTCCCCTAACTGTCGAAGTGGACCACGTACCCGATGGACGGCTCACACACCTGACCAACTGCCGTGAAACTCTCAACTTCGCACCCGGCACTCAGGAACCGTCCAACCTCTGGTGAGCCGGGTAATGCATCAGGCGCTCAACGCACCTCGGGCGCCGACACGGACGTCGGCCGACTCAGCGCGGCTGAGGCACGACTGCGCTACTCCCACCCCGGCCTTCCTCAACGTCTCGAGGCGTCGGACGACGGCCGCCACCGATCCGTGCACACGGCCAGGCACATGTCGGCGCAGAGCAAGGAGATACGGTGCCACCGTCATCGCGAACGCTTGGTCGCGGACTTGCAGCCACTGGTGGTGCGCCCGATCCACTGCGGCGACGACATCGTCGTCATCCTGTGCGCCGCATACAGCGAGACGTGCGCGGGCCACGGCCATCCATGCTTTGCAACTCCGCGCCGGATGGCCTGCAAGATGGGCCAGTTCTGCTTGGACCTCCATCCAGAAGATCACCTCGGGCGACCCTGTTCCTGCGCCCCTTAGTGCTGTGTCATGACATGACGACGCGAGCAGGGCCGCCTCGTCATGGAAGCCCGAGCGAGACGCAGCCAGGATCAGTGGGAGCAGCCCCCGTGTGGTCGCCGTCGGAGCTGACCTGGGGACATTCCGTGTCACAGTAGTGCACAGCAGGATGCCGTCCGCGTCCTCGGGGGACCGCACCGCCTGCTCGTGCAGCTGGGCGAACGTAAGGCGTCCATTCGCGTTCCACTGATCCACACACCGGAGCAGGTATCCGGGCTTCGCCGTCTCGCCTCGGGTCGGCGGAGGGCCTATACGTCCGTAGACGGAGACTCCCTCGGGAAGGGGGAGCCCCTCTTCCCGGACCCGTTCCCAAGCTTTGCGGTCGGCGACAAGGTCCACCAACACTGTGGTGAAACCCCTTTGACGGGAAGCGAGTTCGCGAGCAAGCGACTGCCAGGAAAGGCCCGAGTAGCGGATGCTTGCTGGGGTGGTGAGTCCAAGCGCCAGATATGGGAGCTTCTCTTTACGATCGAGATGAAGCTGACCTATCACGTACAACACCAGGGGCTCAGGCATGGCAGCAGCTGCCCTGATGCGATTCACCACGTTCGACGGATCGACCGGATCGACCAGTTCAATCACAGTGGACCGTGACGCATCGGCGAGTAGATCCGGCGCCACAGCCCTGAGCTCGGACATCACCGCCGTGGTATCGACCACCCGGCCCCGTCCTGCCGGCGTAGCGGCAAGCAGCAGCACGGTCCCTCCGGTGGGAGAGTTCTGAGGGCTGGATTCGCCGTTCTCCAGGCCAGCGTGCTCTTCCACCCACGAAGCTGACACCTGCTTTTGCCCCGCACGGATGGACGGGGAAGTCCGGAGTGCTGACGCAGCTTGCGGACATCTCTCATCATGCGTGACGCGAAACCGCTGAGTGGTTGTGCTCATGCAGCCCTCCATCTGATGCCTCGCTCCCAGGCAGCCCTTCTCGGCGACAGTGCAGACCGTTGCCGTGTCCGCCCCTCGTGCCCGGGTCGCTGAATCGAAGTGGCGATGGCGACCCAGCCGATCCTGCTTGGTCACCTCAGGTGTCGATGTTGTCGAGCATCGACCTACCGGGTTGGTGCCCGAGACGGTCGCGGTGTGGTATGTCGGAAGCCAAGGTGGTGGTCGTGCATTGTTTCTACAGGAGCGGACCGTGGCATGTGAGGGTTGCCGCCCCTCCGATCCTGCCCGATGCATGCCCGGTCGACAGCCGGGAAATGCTAGGTCAAGGGCGTATCAGACCTGGATCGCTATCCCGAATGGGCCCGGTCAGCGCTGAAACCTGCCCGTTCCTTGCCCGCGCCGGCTCCACCGGCGCTCACGTGCCGCCGGGGGAGTAATTGTCGAGATCTGTGGATCAGTTGAGGTGGATCACGCTGCGAGGGTCTCGTCTCGTTCGACGAGGAGGCCCCCGCAGCGTGATCCACCTCAACTGATCCACAAGTCCTGAGCATTGCTCTGATGTGATCAGTTGCTGTTCGAGCTCGGCTGGTGTGAGGTAGCCGAGCGCGGAGTGCCGACGGTGCCGGTTGTAGTTCGGCAGCCGGTGGAACAGCTCGAGTCGGGTCTGTGTCTTCGAGGTCCAGCGGCGGTCGTGGAGCAACTCGCGCTTGAGGCCCTGGAGGAACGGTTCGGTGAGGGCATTGTCATAGCTCGAGCCGATGCGGCCCATGCTGCGGCGGATGCCGTGCCGGCGGGAGACCTCGGCGAAGGCGGTCGCGCTGTACTGGGCGCCCCTGTCGCTGTGGAAACGACGCTGTGGACCCGGTCGCCGCGGGCGGCCGCAGCCATTTCGATCGCGTCGGTGACCAGGGAGGTGTGCTTGTGGTCGGCGATCGACCAGCCCACCGCCTTTCTCGAGCAGATGTCGATCACCGTGGCGAGGTAGAGCCACGTCGTGCCGACGGCTATGTATGTGATGTCGCCGCACCACCTGGTGTTCAGCGTGTCCGCGGTGAAGTCGCGCATCACCAGGTCCGGCGCGGGCGGCGCGGTCCTGTCCGCGATCGTCGTCCGCTTCTTCTTCTTCCGCAGGTGACGGCCGACGATGTGGTTGATCCGCATCAGCCGGGTTACGCGCTTGCGGTTGATCCTGCGTTCTGTCGCACGCAGTTCAGCATGACGCGCGCGGGGCGCCGTAGGCCGCCCTGGTGTTCGGCGTGGATGGCGCGGATCTCGCTCACGGTCCGCTTGGCCTCGGCCCGGCGCTCGGTGCGGGCCTGCTCGGTGGCCAGGTGCGGGTAGTAGCCGGCGCGGGACGCTTCAAGCACCCGGCAGATCCGCTTGACGCCGAGGTCGGCGCCGTTTTTGGAGATGAAGTCCCAGCGGTGGGGGCTCACTTCACCTCCTGGGCGAAATAGGCAGCAGCCCGGCGCAGGATCTCGCGCTCCAGCCGCCACTCCTGCTCGGCCTTGAGCAGCCGAACGTTCTCCGCTCGCAACCGGGCCAGCTCCTCGGCCGCGCTCACGCTGCCGTCGCGGCCCTCGGGCACGGCCTGGGCCTCGTCCTTACGCACCCACGTCCGAAGCGACTCCGTGGTGATGCCGAGATCCGCGGCCACCGCCGCGTACGTCCGCTTCCCGGCCGCAGCGCGGTAGAGCGCGACAGCATCCTTCCTGAACTCCTCCGGATACGGAGACTTGCGTCCCACCTGGACATCCCTCCCTGGACCATGAAGATCCATACCGAGGTTGTCGAGCCGCCGGTTCTGCCGCCGCAGGGACGGCCGTCGAGTTCGAGGTGCGGGTGCCTCCCAGCGGTGAGATCACCCTGGTGACGGGCAGGCAGCGAGTTGGCATCCACCAGGCACTGGCCGGCAGGACACTGACGGTCTGGGCGAACCACCGCAGCGTCCACTTCCTCCTCTACAGGCACCTGGTCACCACGGTCCCGTCCCGATTGAGGCCGGAGGATCTCGCCTACCTGACCATGCGCTACGGCTCCCGCCCGGCCGGTCCCGAGCCCGCACCCACCGCCCTGCCCAGGGCCCGCAGCGGCACGGCCGTCCTCGCCGCCAGCGAACCGGTCGAGGTCGCCCGCAAGGTCCATCGCGACGGGGTCGTCTGCCTGGCCGGAGGCCGCTACCAGGTCGGCTTCGCCCTCGCCGGCCGCACGATCACCCTCCGCCTCGACGGACACCTCATCCACGCCATCGCCGACAACGCACTGATGGGAACGTGGCCCTGCCCCGTTCCAGCCGACGGCCTGGGGCAGATCCACGGGGCACGGACGGCGACATCCCCGCTGCCGCCTCCGCCCCTGCCGTCTGGTGCAATCCGGGCTCAGCGCAAGGTGCATGCGAGCGGCCGCTTCGTGATCAACGGGCAGTTCATCAAGCTCGGACCGCGGCATGCCGGAAAGATCGTCACCATCGTCATTGAGGACACCCATACCGGATCCTGCACGGGGAGGACGAACTCGCTGTCAGGCCCCGCAAGAACCTCGGACCGATCACCAGGCTCTACGTCAAAGGCATGGGCACCCAGAAGGACCGTCAAGGATCTCCTGGCGACAAACTGTCAAGGAAGTCCTGAGACCTCACACCGACAGAGGTGGACCCCCTGGCGAATGAGCCGACGTCGCCTCGGTCGGCCGGCAGTGCGGTGAGCGTCGCTCGTTACACGGGGCAAGGACAACAGGCGGCAACCAGCACCGCTGTCACGACGCTTGAGATCGGGTGGTCACAGTGCGTCGCCGACCGGGATCCTGTCGCCGCTGTTTACCGGCTCATCGATCGGTCGAGTGGCGAGTTTGGCGCACCGCTCACGCCACGCCGCGCGCGGCGGTGCCACGGGCGCGCGGGCCGCCCGATCCCGGTGGAGGTCAGAGAGGAAGTCGTCGAGCAGCCGCCGAGCAGCCCGAGCGCGGGCCTTCACGCTCGCACCCTCGGCTGCCTTACGGTCCTTCGCGCCCGGCGGGCACTCGAGCGCCTTCCGCAGTGCTGTCCGATAGGCATGCTGCGCTTCTGCCTCGGCGGGACCGGCACTCTCCAAGTGCGTGAGGGCCGCATGCCGACGCTGGTTCAGCAGTCTCTCGGCGATCAGTCGTTCCGTGTAGGCGCGGGACGTGTCGTCTTCAGCGCCCTCACGTGCGCAGGCCTCGGTGATCACCTTCCAGGTGTCGCGTTCGACCTGCTCGGTGAGCGCGGCAAGCGCGCTCTGATCGTCGAGATCGGCGCGCAGGGCCACGATCAGGTCGACGGCCTTGGTGACCGTGGCCTCGGTGCGGCGTCGGTTGCTGCAGGTGAGGCATAGTCCACCGGCGTCCGCGATTCCACAGTCCGCACACGGGCTTGCCGCACGTGCCGACTCCGCGGCTGCCAGTGCCTCGCGTCGACGCTGTACGGCCTCCACCAGTACGACGTGCTCTTGGACGGTACGCTCGCGCCGCACGAGCGCCATGGCTGCTTCGTGTGCGACACGGTCCTGCAGTTGCCATTCGATTTCGGCCCGCCGTTCTTCCCGGGCCAGAGTGGGGTGCTGGGCGGCCACGTTCGCGACCACGGAGGCGCGCATGGCACGCCGGTCCTCCACGAGACATGCGCAGCTGTCACAGTTGGCCCCGGTGTCGAGGCGAATGCCGTCGTCGCACATGTGGGACCAGCACCCGGGCTTCTGCGGGAGCCCGCGCGTCAGCAGCCAGCCTTGCAACGACACGACGGTGGTCGGCCCTTGACGGTCGATGCGTCGCTGCAGGCGGGAGGCCAGGACTTCCTCCGCTCGCTCCGCACCTACGAGTCCGCCGAGGCGGCTGAGTTCCCGGCGTACCGCCTGCGCCAGCCAGCATCTCGTCGACGCACGGCCAGTCATCGGCCACAGATGCGCAATCGGTGACAGGACGTGCTGCAGGTCCGTGGGCACCGCGGCAGAACCACGGAAAGCCCCGATGTGTCCTGCCTCACCAGTGCGTCGCGGAGTTGAGAGCTTTTCCCCGCGCAGCGGGCCGCCATGAGCAGCTGGCAAGCCGTTCGCCGAGCTGGCTGGTTCAGGTTGATTCTCACGCGCACCCGCGGGTTCCCGCCGACGGCCTGTGCCAGAGACGGCGGAGCCGGAAAAGCCATCTAGATTAGCCGCACTAACTCCAGGGCCTGTAGCCACAGGTGGGTGGGTGGCGTGGAGCTCTGCAGCTTCGTCCTGTCCTTCCGCATCAGCAAGATCCATTGTGACCTGCTGAAACGCCTCTGATTCCCTCGTCTGATCCCCGAATGCAGAAAGCGACTGCTCAGCGAGGGCATCATCGAAGCTCTGCTGCTCCCAACCCTCACCGGACAGCACCAACTCATCGACGCTCATGGCCTGTCCGGAGCACCGAGGGCATGCCCCGGCAGCTTCGCCGACCGTCCCAGTCGGGCTCACAACAGACTCGGCCGGTGCAGGGTCTGGCATCGCACGGCGCGAGGCAGCCTCAATAGCCGGGACCCGCAAACGGTCCCGGCCATACCTCTCCGTCCGATCCAGCACCAGGGCGCCGTAATCAAGGAGACGGTCGACAACCACCGCTCCCTGATCGATCGGGCAGCCCAGCGCTCTGGCGACTGTGGCGTCAGCGCGTCCGTACCCGTCCGTCACCCGGCCGGCCGCCATCCGCACCCGGCCGTCACCACGCGCCCGGAGCACGAGGAGCAGCATCGCGAGCCGATCCGTCGCGGCACCCCTCCCCCGCTGGCCCGCCATGAAGCCAGCGGGCGTGACCGGCTTGTCCTTGGGCGCCCACCCCGGACAGGTCACTGCCTCGCACAGTCGCAGCAGCGTTGCCAGGTCGCGGCGGTTCAGCATGGCCAACGGGTGGCCGGCCGACTCCGCCCGGGCCTCGCGTAGGGGCAGAAGCTCGAGTTCGACCGCAGTGGTCTGCCCTGCGGCATCACGCACGGGCGAACACGAGGCGATGCGCGACGCCTTCAGCCGAGGGATCGCAGTATGGGCCACATGTGAGACCGAGCAGCCCAACCACCCTGCAAGGTCCCGCGAGCGCATGACCACCCGCGCGGACCCCACGGGCGCCTTCGCAAGCAGGATCACCGCGGCAAGCCGTACCAGATCGCACTCCCCCGCGACTCGCGGGTCCTCGAGGAGAACGCGGATGGCAGATTCAAGCGCGCTGCGCATGCCCCGCATGAGCAGCAGTGGCTCGTCGAGAGAAGGGACCGTGGTGCCCGGACCTGCGGGAACGGCAGCGGCATCAGTGGTTGGGGGCACGTGGTGCGAGGCTGGCGTAGGCGGCTGATTCGAGTCGGCTTCGGGCACGACGGAACCAGCCCTCTGACTGGTAGCTATGATCTGCTCCTGTCGAGGAGGTACGAGGGAAACCCTCATCGCCAACAGGCTCCGCCTGGGGAGGTAGGGAGGCCGGAAGTGCGACGGTGTTCAGCTAGGGATGCGGGTTGCGCTCACCTCCTCGACAACACGAGTGGCCCGGGATGTGAAGTCCTGGGCCAGTTCGCTTTCCGACGCAGGTCTGATGCAAAGGCCTGGGAGTGATGATCAGGCCTTTGCATCGCGCGGGGTCTCGTCATCGCCGGCCGCTGGCTCACCGTCATCGGAAAGCTCGACGAGACGGACGAGGGTCTGGGACGCCCAGTGACCGATGGGCAAGTACAGATGCGGGACGTGAGCCTCAGCGAGGCGTAGGGCCATAACTGCGTGGTCGCTGGGTTTGATTGCCAACTCGGCGCCCTGAGGATGGACATACATCCCGGTCGCGTGACCGACGTCGTTGAGGTCCATGCGCGACTTCTCGATGGCAATCGACTCCCACAGGCGGACTGCCTGGCGGGTTGCCCTGCCGCGTTGTTCCGTCGGCCAGCTAACTCGCCGCAGGGCATCGAAAGTCCGCAGGGGGAGAGCGTCGCTCGGCCCAAGGATGTCTGGGTGCAGAACCTGTCGGTCCCTGGCTTCGTAGGCAACCTTCACTGCTACTCCCGCGAGTTTCGCCAGACGCAGGAGTGTCCAACGGGTCGTGCGTGGAGGCATGGGTGACGTCCTTTCACATCATCATCACCCAAACCCTAGCGCACTTCGAGCCAGATTTTTCCTGTCAGGAAAGACTGGCGTGTCGACATCAACCTGCGACTCCGTCCGACAAACACGCCTTTGTCCCTGAATTTGGGACTTGTGGGTCGTCGTTGTTGCTGCGGCGCTCTGGGGATCGGTGATTGCCCTGCGGATGAGTAAAGCTGACAGGGAAACGCTGTGCTCTCACTCGAGCGCGAGGCTGCGGCTTCGCGCTGCTGACCGGTTGGAGCGTCCCGCGCGCGTGCGGCCCAACATGCAGCCACACATTTAGCCATGCAGTTTCCCATGCAAATCATTGTGCAGCTTGCCATGCAAGTACCAGTTCAGAGGCCTCGAGCTACCGCAGAAACGCGTTCGGGCGGCTAGTACTCCAGTGCGGTTTCGTGATCTATCCCGTGGGTTCGTCGGCGGATCGTCGTCGGTAGTGGCTGCGACGGGCTGTGGCCTGGTGCTTTCGGCGCCAGTTGGACCAGTGCAGCAGCCTGGCCGCGGACACGGCTGGTGGGTGGAAGGCGGCGAGTAGGTGGCGGATCTCCGAAACGGTCAGCGTGATCGGTTCGCGGCTGCGGGTGGGGTGGTGCGGATCGGCGGCCCGGTCCGGGGCCGCACTGGCGGCGACGACGCTCAGGAAGGCCAGGGCAAGCATGGCGAGCGTGATGTGCCGGTGCCATGAGGTCCAGTGCCTGACCTGGTAGTGGTCGAGTCCGACCTGGCCCTTGGCTGCCTGGAAGCACTCCTCGACGCTCCAGCGGACACCGGCGACGCGGATCAGCTCCGCCAGGGGCACCTCGGTGGGTGACCAGCACAGGTAGAAGGCGAGTTCACCGGTGGTCCGGTTGCGACGGATGAGTAGGTGGCGGTGGCTGTCGCTGCCGATGTGGATCCAGGCCCAGTCGTAGTAGCGCGGGCCCTTCGCGCCCCTCCCGGCGCTCTGGCGGTGCCAGGAGGTGGCGGGCAGGCTGCCGGCGACGGTGTCCGCGCGGACGGGGGTGCGGCCGTGGTTGATCCGCACCCTGGCCGAGCAGGCGACTGCCAGGACGTAGCCGATACCACGGCCTTCGAGGCGGGCTCGCAGGTGCGGGTCCTGGCCGTAGGCTTCGTCGCCGGTCACCCAGGAAGCGGTGAGCCCCGCGTCCAGCGCGTCGGCGATCATCTCCCCGGCCAAGCGGGGCTTGGTCGCGAACTGCACCTCCTTGGGTATCCCGGCCGCGTGACGGCGGTCCGGATTGGTGCACCAGGAATGCTCGGGCAGGTAGAGCCGACGGTCGATCAGGGCCCTTCCTCGGCTGGTGGCGTAGGCGAGGAACACGCCGACCCGGGAGTTCTCGATGCGTCCCGCGGTGCCGGTGTACTGCCGTTGCACGCCCGCCGAGGCTCGGCCCTTCTTCACAAAGCCCGTCTCGTCCACGATCAGCACCGCGTCGTCGGTGCCGAGGTGGTCGGCGACGTAGGCGCGCAGGTCGTCACGGACAGCGTCGGCGTCCCAGCGCGCGTAGCGCAGCAGGCGCTGCATCGGCCCGGGCCGGGCGAGACCGGCCTGCTCGGCCAGCTGCCAGCAGTTCTTGCGCTCGACGTTCGACAGCAGCCCGAGCAGATAGGCACGGGCGGCGGTCCGCGGCTCAACTCGGCCGAATCGTCCCGCGATCCGGGCCATGGCCTGGTCGAACATCGCCCGCCAGCGGGCAGGGTCTACGCTATGGCCTGCGGCCACCGCACGATCTTCAGGAGTCCACACAACCCCCGATGATCATGCGGTGGCCGTACGCGTTACCAGCCGGGTCCACCAGCAAGATCGCGAAACCAGACTGGAGTACTAGGAACCGTCTGGTTCCTAGCCGCCCGAAGCCGGACTCCGCTGCTACTGGACTCGGCGCAGGATCTCCGGCCGCGCCAGAGGGCCCTCCCGGTCCAGGGCGTCGAGAAGGCTCTGTACCACGGCTGAGAAGAAGAAGATGACAAGTCCGCGCTTCGCGGCCTCCGTGATTTCCATGTCCAGATCGCGCGAGTCTTCGTATGCTGGCCCGCTGACGCGGTAGTTGGTGGGCCGGCCCGGATCGGTGACGCCTCCGCGCTCACGGAGGAACTCGTTGATCATCTCCAGACGTTCTTCCGTGGTGGACGGGGCGTGCAGCATGGCTACGTTGACGTAGTGCCCTTGCGCCAACCGCCGGTTGCCCGAGGCTCTCTTGTCCGCCGCGAGCCGTGCTTCGAGTCGCTTCTTGACATCTGGCACGAGCCGGTAGCCGAAGGTCTGCCAAGTCTGACCGTTGATGCGGTTGTCTAGAAAGCTCTCATTCAAGGCGGCATGCGCCCAGTTCTTCCCCTTCTTCAGTCGCTGAGCCTTTGGCCGTGTTTCCTCGCGCGCTTCTTCCGTCGACGCAGGGCTCGAGGAGCCCTGCGTCGAGTCGGCTTGCTCTGGCTGCGCTGGCTCCTCGCTGATCAAAGGCAGACCTGCCGGAAGACGTTCTGCTTCTGGCTCCGCTGACGGCGATGGCTGTGGGCCGGCGGTGGGAGCAGGAGCCGAGGTGAGGAGGGCTCCGGAGTTCGAGGCGTCCCTCCCCGACGGCGCGGCATCCTGCAGCCCGTGGGCCACTTCCGTCGAAGGTGTGCGCACCTCCGGAACGGCTGGCAACGACGGTGCCGCAGGGGACGCCACAGCTTCCGCCGCCGCGGGCGCCGCCATCGTGATCGGCTCAGTGAGTCCAGCAGACTCCACGGCATCGGAGGGCGGCGGAGACGGTGCGGCAGGAGGCTGTGTAGCTTCCGGCTCGGGGAGGTTAGGTGGGTTACTCAGCGAGGAATCGGATGAGGCAGGCTGCTCCTGGGTCTTGAACTGCGCCAGAAGCGCAGCGGTTGAATCAGTGCCTGAGTTGAGGTAGCTCCCACTCAACGCGTCAGCCATCGACGCACGCAAGACACTGCTCTGGACCTTGCTCCCTGCCCTCCGGCGGCTGCCGCCCTTCTTCTTCGCGGCCTCACCCTCAGGCTCCGGGCTGGTTGCTTCTCTCACGACGCCACCACCCTCTGCTTGATCCGATCAATGATCTCGACAGCAAGTTCACTGTAGGTGCCGCTCGGTTCGTGATTGGGGCTGTGGATACAGACCGGTCGCCCCTCGTCGAAAGCTGCAGAGATCAGTCCGTTGCGGCGCACCTGCGTCTGGAAGCGCCCCAGGCCGAGTTCATCGAGACGGGACTCGACCTTGGTGTCTTCGGTGGTGCGCTTCGAAGGGGGATTGGCCTTGTTGATGATCGTTCCGAGGAACTGCGGCGTGGCGCGCCCATGGGTGCGCTCCGAGGTTGCCTCCGTGAGCCCCTTAACGACCACGACTCCGGGGACGGTTGCGTACAAAGGTTCACAGACAGCAGCGACAAAGTTCGCGGCGGCCAGCGCTACGGCTGAAAGCGCGCTCACGCTTGGAGGCGTGTCGATGAGGATGAAGTCGTAGTGATCACGGATCGGCCGCAGGACGTGTTGGAGGACCAGGGTCCCCTCGAAGCCCTCCCCCGCCACCTTTCGCTCGGCATCCACCATGGTGCTCTGAACGGTCGCGAACAGGTCAAGACGCCCGACGTCGTCGAACTCCTGCAGTAGCTCGTCGCGAGAGTAGATCATGTCCGCAAGATTGGGCGTCATCCCATTGAGGTGTGCGTAGAGGGCGAACCCGGCCGAGCGCTGAGGCTGCGGCACGACACCCAAGGCGACTCCCGCCTGCGCCTGAGGATCCAAGTCAACGACCAGAACCTTCAACCCGTTAAGGGCGAGCGAACTGGCGAGATTGACGGTGGTCGTTGTCTTCCCAGGCCCTCCCTTCTGACTCACAATGCCCACCACTACAGCCACTGGACTTCCCTTCTTGCGTGCACACGTCTGCAAGGTGAAGACGACGCCGCTACAGTCAGCAGCGAATGCCATTTAGTGCTGACAGGAAAGCTCTCTCGTGGCGCCGTTGTCGATCAACGACTTCGGAAGCGCTGAACAATATGGGCATAGCTTGTCTAACTACGACAACCACCTTGCCAATTGCTCCCTTGTCCCACCCTGCAGTTTTCCTGACAGGCTAGCAGTGCCCGGACCTGGCAGTCGAGAGGCGTGGCGTGAGTCCCGCGTGTCTGCCTTGAGGTACCTCAGACACCTGTACTTTCGGCACGACGCCTGCCCCGCCATGCGCTGCCGGCCTTCATCCATCACTCGGCCTGCAGTTCGGGCCGTTGACGACGCAAGCCTTTGTGCGCACCAGTTGTGGGGCACGCGCGCAACTCGGAACTGCAACAGGGGGCGGTGTAGGAGCGAGGTCGCACCTCCGGTCGATGTAGGTAAGCCATGACCCCGCCCCGCCGCCGCCTTAAGGTCGTTAACGCCATCTTGCCGACGCCCGAGCAGGCGCCGTTACGAGTGGGCGCAAGCACCTGAGCTCAAAGGAATGCTCCGCCGACTGAAGGGCGTCAGGAACACCCCGACTGTCCCCCAGGGGTAAAGGCATGTGCTCACCCCGCAGAAACGGAAGGTGTTCAGACCGCTAGGGCATCACCCTGCGCCCCCACGCTTCGCCAAACGATGCTCTCGACTTTCCAAAGGTGTCAACACCGTCGCACGAGCACGCAAAGCGTCTTGCCTAGAGCCCAAGAGACTTCAGCAGGTCAGCCAGGTAGAGGGAATACGTTTGCGCGCTACAAGCGGTGAAAGTCCCAAATCGAATACCAGCCTACGAGCAGGATCACCAAAGGAAGCGCGTCCCCCTATGCGCAAGTCTGAACGCTACGTGACGCGCACCTCTGTCAGAGCGTGCACTCGGCGGACTTTGCGGCCACTCAGTGATGCACCTGAGCTCCCATTTGCGCGCACTAAGGAGGATCCGAAACGATGTCGCTTGCGCTGCGCACGCCACCGCACACGCAGCCAAACATTCAGAGATGCAATTCGCCACGCGTATGGCCATGCAGGTGTAGATGCACTTCCAAATGAGTCTCCATGTGCAAGTTAACATGCATATCTACGTGCAATGCGCCACGCATATCCCCACGCAAGTCGACATGCATCTACCAGTGCTGATCTAGGTGCAGACGGCCATGCCAACTGCGTTGCACAAGTTGTGAACTTGTGAAATCTGCTGGTCTGCAGGGTGCAACCATGCGGTGGTCACTGCCTCTGCCCTTGGCTAAGGGCTGTCCCTTAACTGCTGGTCCTGAGTGAGATGATCTTGCTGTGTCTGATGTGATCACGCGTCGGAGCCGACCTAGGCCCAATGCCGGTGACTTAAGTTCTGTCCCGCCGAGTGACGGTGACGGTGTCCGGTTCGGGTGGTGTCCAGTTGCGATGCTCGGCCCGTTTGAGCGGCCAGTTGGACATCTTGCGTTTGATCACTCGGGGGCAGGCCCGGTGGCGGCGTGCGGGCAGCAGGCGTTCGGTGATCTCAGCCAGGGTGCGGGCCAGTGCCCGAGCGAGTCGGCCGGGGGAAAAACGCCGCCTGGGCCGGGACCTGGCGGCGCACGATCCGCAGGGACCGGGTGAAGGACAGCCGGTCAGGGTCCAGGCCCTGACGTAGGGCGCTTTGGTGCATCAGCTGCCGGATGGCGTGGTGCACCAGGAGGAAGCCGTAGACCTCCTGCTCCACGCCCCACGGGTATTTCGAGCGCAAGATGAGCTTCGGGCCGCGCTGGTGGGTCTTGATCTCGTCCAGCGTGGTCTCGATCTCCCACCGCTGGGCGTAGAGCGCGGCCAGCTCCCGCGCCGGTGCCTGCTTCGGGTCGAGCAGGGTGGTCAGCAAGCGGTAGACGGCAGTGTCGCCGCTGCGGGCCAGGGTGTACTCGATCACCCGGACTGAGCTGCCCCGAGTTTCGTAGAGTCCGGTGGTCTTGTTTCAGGCGGACTGCGGGGTGGCTTCCTGTTGTCGTCAGAAGTCGCGTTCGTACTCGGCGGGCGGTACGTAGTCGAGTGCGGAGTGCAGGCGTTCTTCGTTGTACCACGTGACCCACTGGAAGATCGCCCGTTCGACCTGGTCGACGTCCCGCCACGGCCCTTGCATCTCGATCAGCTCGGCCTTGAACGTGCCGTTCAGGGCCTCGGCCATCGCGTTATCGTACGAGTCGGCCACGGAGCCGACCGACGCGGAGGCGCCGATGTCAGCGAGCCGGTCGGTGTACCGAATTGACACGTATTGAGATCCGCGGTCGCTGTGATGAATGAGGCCGGAGCCTGCCTTGATCCGGCGTCTCCACAGACCCATCTCCAGTGCGTCCAGGGGCAGTTCGGTCCTCATGTGGTTCGCGACCTGCCAGCCGACGATCATCCGCGAGTACACGTCCAGGACAAACGCCACGTATGCCCAGCCCGACCACGTCCTCACATAAGTCATGTCGGCGACCCAGAGCTCGTCCGGGCGGGAGGCTGTGAAGTCCCGATCGACCAGGTCCGGCGGCCTCGGCGCCGACGGTTCGCAGATCGTGGTGCGGCGCCGCTGTCCGCGAATGACACCCTCCAGGTTCAGCTTGGCCATCAGGCGCTCGACGGTGCAGCGGGCGACGTCCACCCCCTTGCGCTTGAGGGCACGGGTCATCCGGCGGGCTCCATAGGTGCCGTCCGACTCGGCGTGGACCGACTCGATCACAGGCATGAGCTGTTCATCGCGGAGCCGGCGGGCCGACTTCGGCCGCTTCTTGCGGGCAAAGTACGTCGACGGCGACAGCTCCAGCACCCGGCAGACGGGATCGACCCCGAGACCCTTGTCACGCAGATGGTCGATCACCTGCTCGGCCTCGTCCGGGGACGGTCGATCTCCTGGGCAAAAAACACCGACGCGGCCTTGAGGATGTCGTTCGCCCGCCTCAACTCCGCCACCTCTTTGCGGAGTTGCCTGAGCTCGTCCTGCTCGGCGGTGGTCAGCCGGTCGTCGCGCTCGCCACGGTCGGCCTCCGCCTGGCGGACCCAGCCGCGCAGGGCCTCTTTATGGATGCCCAGGTCCTTCGCAACGTGCGCGATCGGGCGGCCGGTGGAACGGACCTCGCGGACCGCGCGCTCGCGGAGCTCGTCCGGGTATTTACGGGGTGCAGGCATGGTGTTGGTGGATCTCCTTCGCCAGGACCGTAACCCTGGCATCAGGGACTCCACAAATCTCAGTACAGCTCACTCCCCGCACGCTCCGAAGCCGTGATCCACCTCGCCATGACCGACCTCATGGCCCGCCGCCTCACCGGCGAGAACACCATCTCCTGGCGCGACCCGACACCGCAGACCAAACAGCCGATTCCGGGATAAAACAATGGAAAAAAACGACCTCTGAGCGGTGACCGTGCTGGTCAGGCCCGGGAGGCACTTGGGCTTGACCTCGTCGATACGGACGGTGGAGCCTCTGGTGACGGCGGCCGCGCGGTCTCGCGAAGCGTCTTGGCGCGCTGCTTGGCTGTGGAGTAGCGACCCCCACGCGTAGCTTTGGTGAACTCCAACAACAACAGCAACACCGTCACAAGTGCGCCCGTCTGTTCGTGGGAAGCGACGTAGTCGAACGGCAAGCACTGGTACTGCGCGCGGCGCACGACGTAAACAGCTCGCCAAAAGCGACGAAGGCGTGGCCGCCGTTCGGAGCCTTGGGGGTCGGCATTGAGACACTGCTCCGGCAGGGGGAGGCTGTCGAGCAGGGCCAGGGCGGTGCGGTGCGCCGTCGCGTCCAAGGCCATCGCGCGCGAGTTGTCGGCGGCAAGCCATCGGATGAAGTCCGCCAGCGTGTCCCGCTGGCTCTGTAGCGATTCCCGCGGTCCGAGACGGCTGGCCCGACCAGGCTCTGGTGGCCGGCCCGTCATACCTTTTCCCGCCCAGCACAGGAGAGTTGACACCCCATGGACATGCGCATCACATCTCCGGGACCGGGACCGGGACCGGGACCGGGACCGGGACCGGGACCAGGACCAGGACCAGCACCGGAATCGGCTCTATGGCTGACCTCGGCACAGATGGTGGACGGACGCGGGGTGGACATACTGATCGCCGGTGGGATCGTGACCGAGGTGGTGGCCGCCGGCGCGTCGAACGGGCGTCCCGGCAGGCGACTGGATCTCAGCAGCTATCTGCTGCTCGGCGCGCCGACGGAGCCGCACGCGCACCTGGACAAGACCGGCACATTCGATGACGTGGCGTGTGGCACAGGAGAACTGAACGACGCGAGAGAAGCCTGGCAGCGCTGGTCGGCGGGCAGGGACCGGGCCGACATCATCCGCCGCGCGGAAGGCACCCTATCCGCCCTGGTCGCCCATGGCGCGACGGCGGTACGCACGCACGTCGCCCTTCATCCCGACGAAAAGGTGCCGGTCGCGCTCGAGGCTCTGATCGAGCTGCGCGAACGATGGCGGGACAGGGTGAATCTGCAGGTCGTTCCCATGCTGTCACTGGATACGCCCGACGAGCTTGCCAAGACTGCGGTCAAGGCCGGTGCCGACCGCCTCGGCGACGCCCCGTATCGCTCGCCGGACCCCGAAGCCGCGGTGGGCAGACTCGTCGGCCTTGCCCAGGCGTACGAAGTCGGCCTGGACGTCCACACCGACGAAACCCTCGATCCGGGAACGCTCACACTGGCGACGCTCGCGGACTTGGTCATCGCACGGGACTTCCCTCATCCGGTCACAGCGAGCCACTGCGTCAGCCTGGGGCAGGTACCGCCAGACCGTCTGGGACCCATCGTGGACAAGGTGGCGGAGGCGGGCATCGGTGTCGTCACCCTCCCCCTGACAAACCTCTATCTTCAGGGGCGCGGCCGGAGCCCGATCCCGCGCGGACTCACCGCGGTTCAACCGCTCCTCGCGGCGGGCGTCGTGGTTGCCGGCGGCGGCGACAACGTCGGGGATCCGTTCAACCCCATGGGCCGGGCAGATCCGATGGAAACTGCGTCACTGCTGGTCACCGCGGCGCATCTGACCGTCGAGCAGGGGTACTCTGCGGTCAGTGACGCGGCGCGCCAGGTGCTCGGGCTGCCTCCTGCCGGGCCGGTACCCGGACGGGTCGCCGATCTGCTCGCCATCAAGGCGTCCAGTCTCACCGAGGCCGTCGGCCGGGCGACGGAGGAGCGCCTGGTGTTCACGGCCGGCCGGCTCGTGAGCAGAGTGACGGTGCGACGCGAGCTGTTCGGCGTCGCCGGCTCACCGGACCGTCCGTGACCTCCTCACTTCCTCAGCCTCCTCGGTGGTGTCTCGGCGAGGCGGCGCAGATAGAAGCGCAGCCAGTCGGGGCCGTACGGGATGTACACACGCGTGTCGATGCCCCGTCGGAGCAGGCAGTCCACGTCGTGCGGCCTGATGCCCAGTGACACCTCGCACGGGAGCGGACCCAGGCTCAGCAGCAAGGTCTCCCGCAGGAGCCGGTCATGGGTGGCGAGTGTGACGTCACCTCCTTCCTTGCGTATGCGATGGGCGATCCGGGCGAAGGACATGTCCGTCCACTCTCCCCGCGGCCAGGACACCTTCGGACTCTCCGTGAAGGCTCCCTTGACGAGTCGCACCGGCACTCCGGCCGCGGCCAGGCGTGCGGCATCATCGGAACTGCGCCGGAGGTTGGCCTGCACCGTCGCCATGACCGGTGCACCCTGAGCCGCTACCTTGAGCACGGCCCGCAGGGTGTTCTCGGCAAGGTCCTCGGTCTCGGCGCCGATCTGCAACCGGCGGCCCGGCCCGAGCTCGCCCGCGATACGTTCCAGTGCCCGTACACAGGTGGACCAGGATTCCCGCAGGCCCAGGTGGGAAGGGTCGGCCGACAGCCACACCGCCTGCCGCCGACCGGACGTCGCGGTGACGAGATCGGCGTAGGCGTCGCCGACCCGCGCCGTGTGCACCTCCCCGGTCTCCACTCCGAAGAGATCCAGACTGACACCGCATCCCTTCGCCACCAGTTGATCCGCACGTCCCAGGGCCTCGGCTAGATCCCGGCCTCCGACGTGGCGCCGAGCGTATTGCCACAGCACGCTTCCTACGTGTGGAACCGTGTCTGTCAGCCGGCTCAGGCCAGCGGAGAGACCGGGAGCAGCCAAGGCCCGTCGGGGCCGGTAGCGTCGGGCACTCATCCCGGCCGCCTCACTCGCCGTGGGCTGACCGTCATCGGTCGGCCATGGCGCCGATGAGCTGATTCCGCAGCACGCCGTCGGTCTGGAACACACCGCGCACATGCTGGGTGGTGACCTTTGCACCGTGCGCCCGCGCTCCGCGCAGCGTCATGCAGGCGTGGCCTGCCCGCAGTATGCAGCCAGCCCCCTGCGTGTCGAGACACTCCGTCAGTGCATCCACGACCTGCTCGCCTATGCGCTCCTGCATCTGGGGGCGGGCGGCGTACTCATGAACGATGCGGGCGAGCTTCGATATGCCGACGATCTCCGCCCCCGGCGACGGGAGGTAGGCCACGACGGCCTGTCCCGTGAACGGCAACATGTGATGTTCACAGACGGAGGTGAAGGAAATGTCGGCGGCGATGATCAACGACGCACGGCCGACGGGTGGAAAGGTCACCTGCAGATGCCGTCGCGGCTCTCGCGTCGTGCCTTCTGTCATCTCGAGTAGTGCCTCGGCCAGTCTTCGCGGAGTGTCCCGAGTCGACTCGTCTTCGCATTTCATGCCCAGCGTAGCGAGCAGCTGTCTGGCGGCCCTGACCGCTTCCGCCTCGGTGGCAGCCGACGTGTCGTCAAGCAGGGTGATGCCATTGGCACTAGTTGTGGCCATGAGGTCTCCAGATCGCCGAATTCACGTGTGTTTCAGAGATGTCCACCTGACTGACTTGCACATCGACCCGCGTGTCGAGCTCCCCGATAACCTGGCTGCCTACTCTTCCGATGAGAATGGCCACATTCTCGACCGTCGGCCAGGCGAGTTCATGGGACAGTGTCTCGGCGTCCGACGGATCGCCCGCCCCGAATCTGTACAACTTGCACTGATGGGATTGCAGGGCGGGCACGAGTTCATCGGCTGCCCCCAGCATCACGCCGTGGTCCAGATACATGTCGATCCACTGCCGTATCTTTCGCTTGAAGGCCCCGAACTCTACGACGACATCGTCTGGCATGGACGCGGCGGTCACCTCGATCTCGCACCACCAGGAATGCCCGTGCAGGTTCACACATTTGCCGCCCAGTTGCGGTAGTCGATGAGCGGTTTCGAAGTTGTGGCGTATCGTCACCGAGTGACTCATGCAGCCTCCCATCGCGCGACGGCTCCGCCCTCGCCGAAGACTCCTACGCTGGTTGACTCCACAACCACACCGTTGGCTATGAGGTGTTCGCCGAGTTCTCGCGCAATCGCCTCGCAGGATGCCGCGCCCCATTCCCGCTCGGTCGGCCCCCACCAGGTGCGGACAGTGTCGGTCAGATTGTGGAATTCGCTGTCACGCTCATCGTGAGCGACCAGGACATCGACCCTGACCTGGAAAGTATGGCGATGTCTGCTGACCAAGTAGTCACGTGCGGGCGGCGCATCGGGCCAGCGATGAAAGCCGATGAGGACCAGTTCGATCCAGATCGTGGTACTCGAATGGTGCCGGTCCCGGCCGGTCGCTGGAGTTTCAATTGCCTTGCTAGGCGCAGCATTGAACTGACGACTCATCATCCCTCCAGCTGACTGCTCTACGGTGGGGACTCTGTCCGGTAATACGGCTCCCGGGCCGGTTCAGATCACCGCCGGCCCGCCTGTTATCCGACCGTCACACGGCCATGACCATGCGACGGGAGCGACAGCATGAATGAGTGCTGTCAGCTGCCGACTTGCATAGCGATCCGAAGTGCGGGGAACGAGGAGCCCACAGTCGTCCTGGCCGTTGCTGGTGCAGTTCCCGAAGCCATCACCAGAGTTGATGAACAACTACCAGCCAGGGAAGATCTCAGTACAGCTCAGGTCGAGGTCCGTCCATGGCGCCGGCCCGACCGGCAGCACTGGGTGATCGCCCGACGCAGTGTGAGCCGGCCCAGGGGTCTCCTGAGGCTGGAGATCCCCGAGGAGTACGGGGGCGGTGAGGCACGCGACTACCGGTACAACACCGTGCTGGCGGAGGAACTGGCCAAGGTGAATGCGGCACTCTCCTCCTGCCTGGGCATCCACACCGACATCGTCGCCCCGTACCTGGTCGATCTGACGACCGAGTGGCAGAAGCGCCGCTGGCTGCCCGGCTTCTGCTCCGGGCAGATCGTGACGGCGATCGGGATGACCGAGCCCGGCGGCGGCTCCGATCTCGCGGCCCTGCGCACCACCGCGGTGCGGGACGGTGACACCTGGGTGCTCAACGGATCGAAGACCTTCATCACCAACGGCTACTCGGCCGATCTCGTCGTGGTCGCCGCACGGACCAGTCCTGAGAAGAAGGCCCACGGCATCACCCTGTTCGGCGTGAAGACGGGGATGGAGGGGTTCACCCGGGGCCGCAAGCTCGACAAGGTGGGGCAGAAGCCCCGATCGACTTCGCCGATGACATGGGCGTGGTACCCGGACGTTGTCGAAGAACAGCTCCGTCGTGTCGGACTCGGTCCTGCCGGCCTCGATCCACACGTCGCGCGGGATCGCCGCCGCCTCGATGAACTCGTCGGTGCGCGGGTGGACGTGGCGGTGCAGGAACTCGGCCCTGGCAAGATTTTCGTGAAGCGGGGTTGTGCCTCTGTGCGCTGGTGACGCTCCGTCACAGGTAGCGGCAGGATCGGCGAGTGTGATGACCTCGTACGAACTGTGTCTCCGCACCTGGATGCGGTGCGGGTGGAACGGGTGTGGTCGGCGGGCGGCGTGGTCCGTATCGCCGCTCGTACCCATGAGTTGATGGTGGCGTGTCCGGACTGTGGTCGCGGGTCGGCGCGGGTGCACAGTCGGTATTCCCGCACGTTGGCCGACGTTGCTGTCGGTGGCCGTCCGGTGCGGATCGTGCTGTCGGTGCGGCGGTTGTTCTGTGACAGCCCGTCCTGCGGGCGTCGGACGTTTGCCGAGCAGGTGGACGGGCTGACGGTGCGCTACCAGCGTCGCAGTCCGCTGCTGCAGCATCTGGTGGAGATGGCCGGGGTACTGCTCGCCGGCCGTGGCGGGGCCCGGCTCCTGCACATCTTGAGGGTGCCGCTGTCGCGGACGAGTGTGCTGTTCCACTTGATGCGCTTGTCGCTTCCGGCAGCAGCGACGCCGCGAGTGCTGGGCGTGGACGACTTCGCGCTGTACGCGGACGTCTACGGCACGCTGCTCGTGGATGCCGACACACGGCTGCCGATCGAGCTGTGGTCCGGGCGCGATGCCGAGCAATTGACCGCCTGGCTGCGCACGCATCCCGGCGTCGAAGTGGTATGCCGGGACGGCTCGCTCACATATCGGCAGGGCATCACCGACGGAGCCCCGGACGCGGTCCAGGTCAGTGACCGTTTTCACCTCTGGCAGGGGATGTCGAGAAGGGTCTCGGACATCGCCGCCGCCCATCGTGGGTGCCTGACCGCGTCAGTCCCCGAGCCCGAACCAGCTGCGCCATCACCGCCGCCGGCGGAACTGCCCGAGGTGGCTGACACTCCCGCCCAGCGCCACGCGAAGCGGCTGTTCGAGGCGGTGCGCGCTGCCTCCGTTCCCGGCCGCTCGCTCAGCGCGATAGCCCGGGAGCTGGGCCTGAACCGGCGCACCGTGGCCAAGTACGCGCGCGCCGTCTGCTGGCAGGAGTGCGTACGGCGCACTCCGCCCCGTCGCTCCACGACCCTCGTCGGCATGCACAGCGCGTTCGTCCAGAGCCGGGTGACGGTCTCGACCAGCGTGTCGAAGGGCAGCACGGACTCACCCAGGGCGAAGGTCGCGTACGCCAGGCGACTGACCATCGCTCAAGGCTCGGGCCGTGATCTCCGGGTCCAGCTCCGGGTCCGCGAGGCCCGAGCGCTGCAGGCGGGCTATGGCGGCGGCGCTGCGGTCGATGAACATACGCGACCGCTCCAGCCGCACGCGCACGAGCTGCGGGTCGACGGCGGCGGCCTTCTCCATGGCGGCCATCAGGCCGGCGTTGCGGCGATAGGACTCCAGATAGGCGCGGTTGGCGTCCTCGACTCCTCGCCACGGGGTTGGCGAGGGTGTCCCCGCGGAGCTCGCGGCGTTCCTGCGGAATGCGGTCGACGGCCGACCGGTGAAGATCGCTCCTTCCGTGTGTGGGTGCGGCGGCCGCATGTTCTTCGTACTGGTCAACGCGTCCGGAGCGGAACGGGAGTGTTCCGGCTGCGGGAGCCGCGCTTTCATCGCGGATAGCGAGGAGTACTGGAACGAGGAGTCCTGGGAGGACGACGAGCCTGGTGCGGCCGGCTGCCCGTGCGGGAGTGAGGAGTTCGAGGCGCGGTCGCGTTCTCGCTCAGCGACGACGGGTCGGTCCGCTGGGTGACCGTGGGCCTGCGATGCGCCGAGGACGGATTCTGCGGGGTCGAGAGGTCTCAGGAAAGCCCCGCATCAGACCATCGGGAAGCGTGCGCAGCACGGAGACAGCGTCAATGCCGTTCTTTTGGTCCAGGCGTCGGTCGACGTAGTCGGACGTCGGTCAGTCGGACGCCCAGACCGCTGCCCAGATCACCGTAAGCAGTTGCTGCTGTTCGTCATTGGCAGGGAGCGGAAGTTCGCCCAGTCCTGGTCCTCGTATTTCCACGCCTTATTGTCACCGTCCCCTGCCGCTCGTCGCGCCGTTTCCCACAGATCACAGCCGCGACGGCCCGCGCACTGGCTCGCCAGTGCGCGGGCGGTGTGGGCAGGCGTCGGCACCACGGGCAAGTCCGCCTGCAATGGCGTTGCGGCATTCGTTCGGGCGGCAAGCTTGTCGGGACGCACGAGGACGGCCCTGCTTCCCTACCGGCGGTGGAAGAGCAGGGCCACGGGTGGTGCGCGTCCTACAGGGTCTTCTTCAACGCCTCAATGAGAGCAGCGCGCTCCTCACGGTCGATGGCGGCGGCCAGGTCGGCCGCCATGCGCTCGGGCCCACCGACGAGCTCGAAGTAGCGGGCGAGCGCGGGTCGGCGCTGAACGGCACGCGTCCATCTGTCGAAAGCGATGTCCATGGACCCTCGCCCGTTCCGCCAGTCCAGTTTGATCGGGCCGTCCTTGAAGGCTGCATCCGACGGATCATCCTGCTGATCGTCCCCGGGATCGACCTCTAGCCGCGGCTCCGGCACGCCGTGGCTGGCGGGGCGTGCTTCAGACGCCGTCTCTTCCAGGGATGGAGCGTCGTGTTCTACGGCCGTATGACCGCCCGCGGCCTCACCGGCCGCAGGTACGGCTTGCTCGGTAGCCCTGAGTTTTGACGCCGGTGCCGGTACCTCAGGAGTCCGGGCGGATTGCTTCGCAGCGCGCCGACGCTGCTCCGCTGCCTCTTGGCGGGCGTCGGCCTGCGCGATCTGTTCCTCGGGCGACTTCTTGCCCAGGTTCCGGACGTGCTCCGCCTTGCGGCGTCCTTCCGCGAGATCGGCCTGCAGCACCGGGGTCAGCTTCAAGAACGACAACTTGGACGCGATCGTCGACTGCGCCATGCCCAGTCGCTGGGCTGCTTTGGTCTGGCTCCCGTAGTACTGCACGAGGGTGGCCAGCGCGTTGGCCTCCTCGAGCTCGGTCATGTTCTCGCGGTGGTAGTTGGCGACGAACGCGGCCTCAAGCAGGGACTCGTCCGTGGCGACGTAGTTGTCGTCGACGATGACCTTGATGGTGTCGCGTCCTGCGCGGCGGGAGGCCTCGAGGCGTCGGTGTCCGTCGACGACGACGTACTGCGTGTCCGGCTCGAGCTCGCCGGCGCGGTCGGCCCGATCGGCCAGGTATGCCTCGACGGTGGACACGGCGATCGCGTTCACAACGTCGACCTCGGTGACGCTCTGGACGAGGTCGTCGAGGTTGCGCAGGTGGTCGCGCGGGTTGTCGGGGTTGTGGCTGATGACCGACACAGGCAGCCGGTTGTCGGCGTCAGGGTGTGTCTTGCCGGTGGCTGCGTCGTACAGCTGAGCGCGTGCGCTACGCCGGGTCCGGCCAGCGGCTGTGTTGAACGCGGACGAGGTGCCGAAAGCTTCGGCCTTGCTGGTCATCGGGCCACTCCCCTGGCGATCTTGCGCATGGCTTCAGCCTGCTCACTGTCGGGCGCGTAGGCGAGGAGCGGTTGCTGACGGCGCACGGCTTCGCGCTGCTCCTTCAAGTCGTTGATGACGGCGAGAACCGGCGGGTCACCGAGGCTCTCCCACTGCTGGAGGGAGGTGGTGGCGATGACGCCGCGGCGGGAGTCGTACAGGTTGACGACGAGACCGAGGTAGTCGATATCCACCCTGAGGTCCACGACGAGGTCGTCGATCTGGCCGGCAAGCATGCCGTAGGCGGTGGCGGATGAGTCTTCGGCGAGTACCGGAATGATGACGCCGGAGTTGCCGATGGGCTCGCCGGGACGGCGCCGGGCGTAGTAGAGGGCTGCGTCCATGGCGATGCCGAGGCTGGGAGGGCAGTCGATGATGACGATGTCGAAGTCGTTTTCGATGCCTTCGAGGGCCCGCTCGAGGGCGTGCTCCTTGTGGAAGCCGCGGGCGGCGACGTCCTTTATGGCGACCTTGGCGTCGAGGAGGAAGCCGTCGAAGCAGGACGGGAGCACGTTGAGGCGCTTCCCGAACCGCTCGTCCTCTATGGCGGTGATGAGGTCGGTGAGGTCTGCGGTGGATTCGCCGCACATGTGGGAGACGAGGCTGTCGTGGCCGGGCGGGATCTGGGGGACGCCGAGCTGCTGGGATAGGTGGCCTTGAGGGTCGTAGTCGACGAGGAGGACGCGCATGCCTTCTTCGGCCCACGCCTGGGCGATGCCGGCGGAGACGGCGGTCTTGCCCACGCCTCCCTTCTGGTTGCAGACGATGATGCGGCGTACGACGCGGGGAGGGGGCGCGGCTCCGGGGGACGGATTGTTGTCGAGCCAGCGGCGTACGGACTGAGCGAGCCCTTGGATATAGGAGACGCCTCGGTCGGTGCAGGTCTCTTTGAAGTCGGCGTACAGGCCGGTGGGGAGCCAGGTTGAGAAGGATTCGGCGCCGGTGGTGTCGACGGTGGGGAGTGGGGGGAGTGCACGCCAGTCGGTGACGGCAGCGGTGACGACGTCTTGGATGTCCACGGCCAGCTCGGCGGCGCGGATCTTTACTTCTTGCCGGAGTGCGACAGGCAGCTTGGATGCCACCTTTTCCCGGTCGCCTTGGGGGTATGGAGATGCCATGGCGTCACCTTACTGACTACCAGGTGGGGCGTGTTGCCAGGATGGTGGTTTCTGATGCGGTTTCACCCGCCAGGAGCCGCTCAGGGTTATCACGCCGTGATATTGACCGGCGCTCCTGACTTGTTGAATCGAGCCCAGATGCTCGGTCTGCAGCCGTAGCGTCCAGGGTGTCGGTCGGCAAGGGCTCGCAGTGCTCCTTGCCGCCCTCGGGCTGGCTCACTGATAGCGTGCCGCCGCCGGCCGACACCCGCGCGGTGTGGCTCGACAGAGGCATGAAGGTGACGCAGTGACTTCAAGTCAGGGTGCCCACCGCACTCTTCTTCTTGTCTCATCGAGTGCGAGGGCAGCAGCCTGTGATCCTGATCGGTGTCGATCCCCACAAGTCGTCCCACACCGCCGTCGCCGTTGATGCCGCGGGCCACCGGGTGGCTCAGCGCCGGTTCGTCGTCAACGCCGGAACCTTCCGCCAGCTGATGCGCTGGTGCGAGCAGTGGCCCGAGCGCCGATTCGCCGTCGAAGGCGCCGGCGGCCTGGGCCGCTCGCTCGCCCAGCAGCTGGCCGCCGCGGGCGAGAACGTCGTCGACGTGCCCTCCACCCTTTCGGCCCGGGCCCGACTGCTGGCCACCGGCGGAGACCGCAAGACCGACGCCAAGGACGCCCTCCACGTCGCCCAGGTCGCCCTCTTCCGCCACGACCTGCGGCCCGTGGTCCAGGAAGACCAGACCACCATCCTGCGACTGCTGACCGAACGACGGGACGACCTGGTCCACGAACGCACCCGCGTACTCAACCGACTCCACGCCGTCCTGCGTGATCTCCTGCCCGGCGGAGCACCCGCCGGCTTGTCGGCCGACAAGGCCGCTGCCCTGATGAAGGGGATCCGGCCGGTCACCGCCACCGACAACTGCCGCCGGGACATAGCCCGTGACCTGCTGGCCGACCTGCGCCGCCTGGACCGGCAGGTCAAGGACAACGAAGCCGAGATGCGCGAGGCCGTCGCCGCGACCCGCACCACGCTGACCACCCTGCCGGGCCTGCGCACCGTGCTGGCCGCGAAGGTCATCGGCCACATCGGGGACGTCAACCGGTTCCCCACCGAATACCACTTCGCCAGTTACACCGGCAGCGCACCCCTGGACGCCTCCAGCGGCAACAACGTCCGCCACCGACTCAACACCGGCGGCAACCGCGCTCTGAACTCGGTTCTGCACACTATCGCCGTCTGCCAGATCCGCGACGGCGGACGCGGGCAGGACTACTACCTCCGCAAGATCAGTGAGGGGAAGACGCCTTCGGAGGCCCGCAGGGCCCTCAAACGACGGCTGTCCAACGTGGTCTACCGGATCATAAAACGCGACCAACGGACCCACCTCGCTCACGCCGCTTGACACACAGAGGCGCTATCAGGCATGTGGGCACAGGCTCGTGATTATCACGCCGTGATACTTGGCAGCGGTACTCAACATCAGTCTGCTCAAGGCGTTGGTACACGCCGTGCTACTCGCTCGAGCCGATCGGCGCGCTCCTGGCAAGACTGCGGTTATCACGCCGTGATACTGGCAACGGCCCCATCCGACGTCAGTTGTGGCAGGCTCAGGCAGCGTCGCGGCCGCAAGGCCCCAGCGTCCCGGGTGACGCATCACGTGACCTCGGCCGCCGACGGCACCGCCTTACCTTTGGCCTGAAGGAACTTTGCATCAGAGTCGGATCCTTAGGCAGTTGCGGGCGCGCTCATCCGTCACTGGGCGGCAGATGAGCTTGGGATTCCATCTCTTTGGCGAGCGCGGTAGCAGATCAGGGAGGAGGCGATGCTCGTGAAGGCGAGGAAGTGTCCGGCTTTGCGCTCGGAGTGTCGGTGCAGGCGGCGACAGCCGCGAGCCACGCCATGGTGCGCTCGATGGGCCCAGCGGTGGCGGCCCAGCCGCTGCGACCGCGGTGGAAGCTGCTCCACTGGATCGAGGCGGCCCGCTCATGAGGGCGGCTCGCTGGAGCGGTCCTGAGCGGGTCCGGCCGACGTGGCAGGGCGGCTGGGCCGGGTGAAGCCAGGGGAGTCGGTGACGAGCGGCCGGGGCGGCGGATCCGGAAGGGCGATCCGAGCAGTCGATACGGCCCGCAATGGGGGTGTGAGCTGCCCCGAGTTTCGTAGAGTCCGGTGGTCTTGTTTCAGGCGGACTGCGGGGTGGCTTCCTGTTGTCGTCAGAAGTCGCGTTCGTACTCGGCGGGCGGTACGTAGTCGAGTGCGGAGTGCAGGCGTTCTTCGTTGTACCACGTGACCCACTGGAAGATCGCCCGTTCGACCTGGTCGACGTCCCGCCACGGCCCTTGCATCTCGATCAGCTCGGCCTTGAACGTGCCGTTCAGGGCCTCGGCCATCGCGTTATCGTACGAGTCGGCCACGGAGCCGACCGACGCGGAGGCGCCGATGTCAGCGAGCCGGTCGGTGTACCGAATTGACACGTATTGAGATCCGCGGTCGCTGTGATGAATGAGGCCGGAGCCTGCCTTGATCCGGCGTCTCCACAGACCCATCTCCAGTGCGTCCAGGGGCAGTTCGGTCCTCATGTGGTTCGCGACCTGCCAGCCGACGATCATCCGCGAGTACACGTCCAGGACAAACGCCACGTATGCCCAGCCCGACCACGTCCTCACATAAGTCATGTCGGCGACCCAGAGCTCGTCCGGGCGGGAGGCTGTGAAGTCCCGATCGACCAGGTCCGGCGGCCTCGGCGCCGACGGTTCGCAGATCGTGGTGCGGCGCCGCTGTCCGCGAATGACACCCTCCAGGTTCAGCTTGGCCATCAGGCGCTCGACGGTGCAGCGGGCGACGTCCACCCCCTTGCGCTTGAGGGCACGGGTCATCCGGCGGGCTCCATAGGTGCCGTCCGACTCGGCGTGGACCGACTCGATCACAGGCATGAGCTGTTCATCGCGGAGCCGGCGGGCCGACTTCGGCCGCTTCTTGCGGGCAAAGTACGTCGACGGCGACAGCTCCAGCACCCGGCAGACGGGATCGACCCCGAGACCCTTGTCACGCAGATGGTCGATCACCTGCTCGGCCTCGTCCGGGGACGGTCGATCTCCTGGGCAAAAAACACCGACGCGGCCTTGAGGATGTCGTTCGCCCGCCTCAACTCCGCCACCTCTTTGCGGAGTTGCCTGAGCTCGTCCTGCTCGGCGGTGGTCAGCCGGTCGTCGCGCTCGCCACGGTCGGCCTCCGCCTGGCGGACCCAGCCGCGCAGGGCCTCTTTATGGATGCCCAGGTCCTTCGCAACGTGCGCGATCGGGCGGCCGGTGGAACGGACCTCGCGGACCGCGCGCTCGCGGAGCTCGTCCGGGTATTTACGGGGTGCAGGCATAGTGTTGGTGGATCTCCTTCGCCAGGACCGTAACCCTGGCATCAGGGACTCCACAAATCTCAGTACAGCTCACCTGGACCGGTCACATCACCGCAGCCCGCGACCGGCTCAGCCAACTGCCCAACCCTGGCTGACCAGCGGATTCCCCGTCCCTTCGACAGCACCCCAACACCCGGAGCAGTGGAATCCGCCGCCACCCCGAGGCGACACTCGGGCCCTCAGCCTGCACAACCTCAGCCCACGGCACGGAAACGGTCCACCGACTCCGTCGGCGGACCGTCACGAAACTTCGAGGTTACTGGTCGTTTCAGAATGAGTTGAGCTGCGGGTCTTGTGCTCAACGATCTTGGTCGGCAGGGTGTCCGGGGTGCGCGCTGATCTTGTTCCTGACGACCTGTGGGAGCGGGTGGCCCCGCTGCTGCCGCCCGCTCCTGAGCGCCGCCGCCGCTATCCCGGGCGGCTGCGCGTTCCTGACCGGGCGGCGCTCGCCGGCGTCATGTACGTGCTGCGGACGGGTGTCGCGTGGCGCGACGTCCCCATGGAGACAGTGGGCTGCTCCGGAGTGACGGCCTGGCGTCGGCTGCGGGATTGGACTGAGGCCGGCGTGTGGCCGCGCCTGCACGCTGCCTTGTTGACCGAGCTTCGACGCGCCGACCTGCTGGACCTGGATGACTGCTCCGTGGACGGGTCGCACGTCCGGGCTCTCAAAGGGGGGATCACGTCGGCCCCTCACCTGTCGACCGCGCCCGCCCCGGCTCGAAGCACCACCTGATCGTCGACTGTCACGGAACCCCGCTCGCCGTCACCCTCGCTGGCGGCAACCGGCACGACGTCACCCAGCTCCTGCCGCTGCTGGAGGCCATCCCACCGATTGGGGGACTTCGGGGACGCCCCCGCCGCAGGCCCCGGCGTCTGTATGCGGACCGGGGCTATGACTTCGACAAGTACCGCCGCCTGCTGTGGAAGCGGGGCATCAAGCCGTTGATCGCGCGACGCGGTGTCGTCCACGGTTCCGGACTGGGCAAGGTGCGCTGGGTGGTCGAGCGTGCCTTGTGCGCCACGAGGCGCTCTGTTTGTATCCCCGGCTCAGCCGGGAGGAACTCGGAAGGAGGTTCCTGGGCCCGATGACTTACCTGGATCCGAAAGGCGAAGGGGACAAAAGCATGTCAGAAAACCAGTGACCGGGCTCAGTTGTCGGAGACGGTGTGCTGGGTGGCCCGCGCGATATGGCGAAGACTGGATTGTTTGAAGCCCAATCTCCAGAAGATGCAAGTTCCCATCCGCCGGAAAGACATCTGAAACCGGTGCCGTGCTCTGCTCTGGCTTCGATTGTGTGGCCGGAGCAACTTCCGGAGCACGGAGCGATGTTCAGCGAGGACATTCAAGGAGATGAGTGGGACGCCTGTGTCGCGCTAGAACGTACAGACAGAGACGAACGTGGGATCGCCTACGGGACGCGAGTCCTATGGCGACGGAGGCCCCGTAGTAGTCGCCGGAGTCACGCCCGGCCAGGGAGGACGGGAAAGCCGTTCACAGGGCGAAGGGGGCCAGGTGATTCGGACACTCGAATCCGGGAGGTATGCGGAATGCAAAGCGCCAAAACGGTGCTGGGTGTCCTGCGTGAACGCGGCAGGCGCGGCCTGCCGTGCAATGAACTGTATAGGCAACTGTTCAACCCGCAGTTGTATCTGCTGGCCTACGGGCGCATTTACGCCAACCACGGCGCGATGACGCCCGGGGTCACGTCGGAAACCGTGGACGGTATGTCACAGCGGAAGATCGGCCGGATCATTGAAGCGATGCGTCACGAGCGTTACCGCTTCAAGCCGGTCCGACGCATCCATATCCCGAAGAAGAACGGGAAGACGCGCCCGCTGGGGCTGCCGACCTGGTCGGACAAGCTCGTTGGAGAAGTGGTCCGCCTGTTATTAGAGGCGTACTACGAGCCAACGTTCTCCGACCGCTCACATGGATTTCGTCCCCGCCGAGGCTGCCACACCGCGTTGCGGGAGGTGGACCACACCTGGACCGGGACATCCTGGTTCATCGAAGGGGACATCGCCGACTGCTTCGGCAGCCTGGACCACCAGGTCCTGCTGTCGATCCTCGGCGAAAAGATCCATGACCAGCGGTTTCTACGGCTGGTGCGCAACATGCTGACAGCCGGATACCTGGAGGACTGGAGATGGGGCACCACGCTCTCCGGAGCGCCGCAAGGCGGAGTGGCCTCCCCAATCCTGTCCAACATCTACCTGCACAAGTTGGATGAGTTTGTAGAAACGGTTCTGATTCCGGAGTACACCCGAGGAGACCGCCGGGCCCGAAACCCGGCTTACCTGGAGTTGCAGAATCTGCTGGCGAAAGCCCGCCGGCGCGGCGATCGGGCCCAGGCCCGTGCGTTGCGTCAGCGGATGGTCAGCCTGCCGAGCGCGGATCCCAATGATCCGGCATATCGCAGGCTGCGCTACATACGCTACGCGGACGATCACCTCCTCGGTTTCACCGGACCGAAAGCCGAGGCCGAGCAGATCAAACAACGCCTGGCCCAGTTCCTGCGTGACAAACTCAAGCTGGAACTGTCCCAGGAAAAGACGCTGATCACCCATGCCCGCACCCGGGCAGCTAGGTTTCTCGGCTATGAGATCACGACCCAGCACAACGACACGAAGAAAACCGGCCGTTACCGTCGGGTCAACGGTCAGATAGCACTCCGTGTTCCACGGGACGTGATCAAAGCCAAGTGCGCCCCCTATATCGCCCGCGGGAAACCCGCGAAGAAGACGGCCCTGACCAACAGCAGCGATCACGCGATCGTGGCGACCTTCGGGACCATCTACCGGGGCGTCGTCCAGTACTACCTGCTCGCCGGAGACGTCTTCCGGCTGCACCGGCTGCAATGGGTCATGGAGACCTCCATGCTCAAAACTCTCGCAGCCAAGCACCGTTCGTCAGTGTCGAAGATGGCCGCCAAGCACAAGACCAGAATCGACACCCCCAACGGGCCCCGAGTGTGCTTCGAGGCCCGTATCGAGCGGAAGAACAGGAAACCACTGGTGGCACGGTTCGGCGGGATTCCCCTCCAACGGCAGCGGGCGGCAGAACTCGCCGATCGCGAGCCGGTACGGGTGGACTATCCGCAGAAGGAACTCATCGCGAGACTCCTCGCGGACACCTGCGAGATCTGCGGAAGCAAGGGCAACGTGCAAGTGCACCACGTCCGCGCTCTCGCCGACCTCGCACATTCCGGATGGCAGCCTTCCGACTGGGCGCGCGTCATGCTCCACCGGCGACGCAAAACCGTCGTGGCCTGCGACACCTGCCACGACCGTATCCACTCAGAACGGCCAGCCAGACCACTCACGCAGTAGTCACTGGAGAGCCGGATGACCGGGAAACCGTCATGTCCGGTTCGGCGGGAGGCCGCGCGGAACAGGACTCGCCCCCACGGCAAGCACCTCGCCGCGCGGCCGACCCAACCGCCTGGCTGCACCAGTTCAAACGGCTCCGCACCCGCTACGAGCGACGCGCCGATCTCCACCAGGGCCTGCTCGAACTGGCTTGCAGTCTCATATGCCTCCGCCGCCTACGAACCTCGCCCTGAAGCGATCAGTTGGCTACGCTGAACCACCCCGGCCGCACCTCGTTCAGAAGCGGTTGCAGCGACCGCACTGCGGACCGCATGTCCTGATCCGTGACCTCAAGAGGCTCCGGCAGGCTCAGCCCATACCCGCGTAGCCGCCAGGGGTCGAAGATTTCGCTCCCGTCGGCTGCAAAGTCCACATCGACCTCAGTGCCGTTGTCGCTCACGAAGCGGCACCCTGCCCCATGAACCTTGTACGAGTAGGTGCCGACGTGATCACTCCGGCTGATCCAGCGCGAACGGGCCAGGCCGACGATGTCCGCCAGTCGCTCAAGCGAGGGGATCGCCCCCTTCATGGCCTCATCAATCGCGTTCAGAGCGCGGACGTAACCGAGCACGAGGTCTCGCGCAGCCCCAACCCGTTCCATACGGCGTCATCTCCCCTGAGCCCGTGGCTGAAAGGATTGTTCCATGGGGCCGCCAGCGTCTCCGCAGGACGGCATTCTGAAACGATCAGTTAGTCAGCCAGTGGGTGGGTCAGACCCCGCCGGGGAACGCTCACTTACATCCTCACTGTCATTCGGCGATATGGGTGCGGTAGATCCACTCGTAGCATCGTACGACTGTCCCGTCGGCGGGATCGGCCGACTCGTCGCCGGTGTACTCGAAATGCTCCCACCCGGCCAGGAACCGGACTCTGACCCGGTCGTCCAGTTCCTCAAGACTCTCCGGTGTCACCGTCCTGTCCCGTTGTTCCTGCGGGAATGCGGCCGGGCCGCCAACCAGTCGAATGTGGATCGTGGGCATCAGGATTCCTCCATAGTCATGGCAGGCGCGCCACTTGGGCGGCGTACACGGTTCCGGAGCCGAAGCGGGTGAGCAGGGGCGATGTCGCTGCTGAGCACGGTCCGGCGAACTCAGCGCCAGCCGCTGTGCGATCGCGGGCGCCGCCTCGAGTGTCTGGGTGTAGGTGTGTCACGGTTGACCCGAGAATGACGTCGACCATGTCAGGCCACAGCTGGACGAGCTCAGTGCCGATCCCCAGCAGCGGGTTGTGCCCTTGCTCGGTGGCCGAGAAGCCGCCGAAACCGGTGCGTTCGGTGGCCTCGACCGCCTGGCTTGCGTGGGTCGCACAGTCGGTGTTCATGTCGGACGCGAGGTAGACGTCGACCGGGGTGGCGAGGCCGCGGGCGGGGGTGTTGAGAAGGGTTTGAGGACGGACGGTCGTATGTGAGTGAGAGTGCGGGGGCGGTGGGTGTCGGGCGGTGGGTCGGTACGGCGGGGGCGCCGGAAACGCCAAGCGGTCGCCCGCCGCTGCCACTACCTGCGTCGCTCTCGCACGATCGAGGGGTGGCCTCCCGAAGACCACCTCTGACCACTCCGAAGCCCGCTACACTCCAGCCGCCCAGCGAAACCCCCAGGTCAGACAGCAAAATCCTGCTGGAGTACTAGTGGTAGGTGTCGTGCATGCGCCACGCCGTCAGCTGGGGTGAGCGGTCGAGGGCCCGGCCGCAGGCGGCGTGAGCGGCGAGCAGGGCTTCGGCCTCGGATCCGGCGAGGATGAAGAGGACCATGTCGATCTGGCCTGCGCTGGTGCGTAGCCACAGGTGCTCGATCCGGTCCGCGGGGGCGAAGTGGGCCGTGAGCAGTTCTCTGAGGCGGGCCGGAGCAGCGGGGGTTCCACGGGAACCGACCAGCCGTATTGTGATCATGTACATCGGAGTTTCAGCGGGGGCTGGTGTGTGTCCCCGTCTGCCGTCGGTGTCAGAGCTGCCGGGGGGAGTTGGTGGTGTCCTTGGGGTGGCTCCAGCCGTATCCGTCGTCGAGGATCTGTCCGGTGCCCCAGCCGAATCCGTCACCCGCTACCACGCCTCGGGGCTCCGAAGCGCTGGGGGCGACGGCGCCGGAGGCGGTGACGCCGGCGATCGAAGCGGCGGACGTGAGCAGCACTGCGATGATCCGGGACATGACAGACTCCACCTTTTGAATAGCCGTCTATTGCGTCGTTTCTCTGCCTTCACCCTGTTTTGTAGGGTGTTGCGTTCGATGGGTTAAGCCTGTCCAACCGTCGAAGCGGTGTCACTAGCAGACGGCGGGCTTCAAGCTGCCTGGCACTTTGGAGCCACCTCCTCGCCGATCCAGGTTGTCTCCATTGACACTTGTTCACCTCCTGCCCCTCCGGAAGCCTGACCTTGCCGAAGGTGTAGATCTGGGGAGAGAGCGACGTGCTGCAACTGCTCGGACTGTCAGCTCATGCGGAAACCGTGTACCGGACGACGCTGCAGTACCCGGATCACGGGGTGGCCGCCTTGTCCAAGGACACGGGCCTCACCGAGGCCGAGATACGGGCCGCGTTCGACGAACTGGCGGCGTTGGCGCTGCTCAAGCCGTCCGACCAGTTCGGAGGAAGGCTCCGGCCGGTGAGTCCCGAGGTCGGGTTGTCGACGCTGCTCGCCTCGACGGAAGCCGAACTCGCCGGGCGGCAGGCCCAGGTGGAGACCACACGCGCGGCGATTGCCGCCATTGCCGCCGAGCACCGCAGCAACCGGCTGTCCGACAGCGCCATCAGACTTCAGGGGCTGGACGCCGTCCGCGCCCGGCTGGAGGAGCTGCAGCGCACGACGGAGTTCGAATGCCTGTCACTCAATCCGGGAGGCGCACACCGGCCCGACGCCCGTAGCGCCGCCACTCCGCTCAACGAGCAAGCACTGCGCCGCGGCGTCACCATCAGGGCAGTTTGCAGGGAAAGCTTCCGCAACGACCCCGACACACTCGCCTACGCCCACTGGCTCATCGAACACGGCGGCGAACTGCGCACCGTGCCGACCGTGCCCATACAGATGGTCATCGTCGACCGCCGCATCGCGATCCTGCCTCTGGACCCGTCTGCGCCCCGCTCAGGCGCGCTGGAGATCCAGAGCCCAGGCGTCATGGCCGCCCTGTGCGCGCTGTTCGAGCAGTGCTGGGCGACAGGGACCTCCTTCGGTGAGCAGCCGCCGGCGGACGACAACGGGTGCACGCCCGTGGAACGCACCCTGCTGCGCATCATCGCCTCCGGCGACACGGACGAGTCCGCGGCCCGAAAGCTCGGTGTCTCGCTGCGCACGGTCCGCCGCATGATGTCCCACCTGATGGAGAGGCTGGAGGCAGCCAGCAGATTCCAGGCAGGCGTGAACGCCGCCAGACGAGGGTGGCTGTGATCCTGGGGAGGGACTGACACGAAAATGACTCGTGGTTGAGCCGGTTACTGATTCCCAATGTGTTTGTCAACACAGCCTCGTGACTCACTGTGAGCGTGTCAGCTCAGCGGGATGGGGCTCGGCGGCGCGGTGATCTCGAAGGTGCGACCGTCGCGTATGAGGGCCCACAGGACGTTCAGACGACGTCGCGCGAGCGCGATGATTGCCTGCTTGTGGTTCTTTCCCTCGGCTCTCTTGCGTTCGTAGAAGGCTTTGGATACGGGGCAGGAGCGGGAGGGGCGACGAGCAATGCTCAGGACTTGTGGATCAGCTCCTGTGGAGGACGCGTGAAGGGCGTACCTTCCCGAGTGAGTGATCGTCAAGTCACCGAGTAGGCCCGCGCTGCGAACGCGGGTCGGGAAGGCACGCCCGTGCTCAGCGTAGTCAATGAAGACGGCACCACCGAGGCCGGTTCCCTGATCGACGAGATCGTCCGCGAGGGTGCTCGGCGGATGCTGGCCGCCGCTCTGGAGACGGAGGTGGACCAGTACATAGCCGAGCTCGCCGGGCAGCGTGACGAGGCCGGTCGCCGGCTGGTGGTCCGCAACGGCCGGCACCGGCCGCGGACGGTGACCACGGCTGCCGGCCCGGTCGAGGTGGCCGCCCCGCGCGTGAACGACAAGCGGGTCGACGAGACGACGGGTGAACGTCAGCGGTTCTCCTCGAAGATCCTGGCGCCGTGGTGCCGGAAGTCCCCGAAGATCAGCGAGGTGCTGCCGCTGCTCTGTCTCCACGGCCTGTCGTCAGGTGACTTCGTGCCTGCGATGGAGCAGTTCCTGGGCTCCTCAGCCGGGCTGCCGCCGGCCACGGTGACCCGGCTGACGCAGCAGTGGACCGCCGACCACGCCGCCTTCCAGCGCCGTGACCTGGCCGGATCGGACTACGTCTACGTCTGGGCCGACGGCGTCCATCCCAAGATCCGCTTGTCCCAGGCGCACTCCTGCCTCCTGGTCCTGATGGGCGTCCGCGTCGACGGCACTGAGCTTGACTCTGTCGGGGATCTTGGGGATCCCCGGCGGGGCAGCGTGATCAACGGGCATGCTCGGCTCTGTTCAAGGACCGATGCAGTTGTCGAGGTGCCCGTTGTCGCTCCACGCCCGCTCTGGTGAGCAAGTTCCTTCTCTGACCGTGCAGATGGCGCGGGCGAGCAACCCGGGCGGTACAACGGCGATGTGGGTCAGAGACCACCTGGGCGGGCTGTGGCGGGACGAGGACTTCGCCGACTGGTACCCGCGCGATGGCCGCCCGGGGCTTTCGCCCGCCCAGCTGGCCACCGTCTGCGTGCTGCAGTTCCTGCTCGGTCTGTCGGACCGGCAGGCGGCCGAGGCGGTCCGCTGCCGTATCGATTTCAAGTACGCGCTGGCCATGGAACTGGACGATCCCGGCTTCCACCACAGCGTGCTGGCCGACTTCCGTGAGCGTCTCACCGAGGGCGGCCGAGCCGACCGTCTCCTCGACCTCGCGCTCGAGCGCCTGAAGAAGGCCGGTCTCGTCCGCGAGCGCACCACCCAGCGCACGGACTCCACCCACGTCCTGGCCGCGGTGCGCGACCTGACCCGGCTGGAACTGGTCACCGAGGCCGTCCGCGCCGCGCTGGAAGAGCTGGCCGGCACAGCTCCGCACCTGCTGGCCGGCCTGGTGGACGAGGAGTGGGGGCGCCGCTACGGCCGTCCGGTCCGTCTGGGCAAGAACCCCACCCGCCCCAAGACCAGGATCCTTGCCACAGGCGGCGACGCCGTCCGCCTGCTGGAGCACGTCGGGGAGCATGAGGCGGATCGCCTGTCCGGTCCCCGGGTCCAGGCCCTGCGGCAGATCATGGTGCAGAACTACTACCGCGACGGGGCCGGCCGCCTGCGCTGGCGCACCGCCGAGGACGGCGGCCTGCCGCCCTCGGCCGTCGCGGTCGTCTCGCCCTGCGACCCGACGGCCCGCTACGCGCGCCGCGGACACGTCACCCGTTGGAAAGGGTTCGTCGCACATCTCACTGAGACCTGTGATCCCGACGGCGTCAACGTGATCACAGATGTGGCCACCACCGACGCCACCGGCTACGACGCGAAGGCGCTGCCCGGCATTCACACCCGGCTCAAGCACCGCGGGCTGCTGCCCGCCGAGCATCTGGTCGACGGCGGCTACACCTCCCTGGTCCATCTGGAACAGGCAGCCCGCGAACACCAGGTCACGGTCACCGGACCGCTACCGGTCAACTCCACCCGCCAGCACCGCAAGAACGACGGCTTCGGCCGCGACGACTTCCACATCGACTTCGACCGCCAGCAGGTCACCTGCCCGCAGGGCGAGACCAGCGCGGGATGGCACGGCCCCTATCCGACCTCCTCACCCACCGCGGCACCTCTGATCGTGGCACGGTTCACCAAGAGCCAGTGCCGTCCCTGCCCGGTCCGCACCCGCTGCACGACCACCACTGACAGCGCCCGAACCGTGGGCTTTCCTCCGCGAGAACTCCGTGACCTGCAACTCCGAGTCCGCGCCGAGCAACAGACACCCGAATGGCAGGCCCGCTATGCGGTCCGCTCCGGAGTGGAAGGCACGATCAACGAGCTCGCTCACGGACACGGCATGCGCCGCTGCCGCTACCGGGGACAGCAGAAAGCCCACCTACAACACGTGCTAACAGCCATCGCCGCAAACATCGAGCGCCTCAGCCGACGGCCGCCGACCGGAGAAGCACCTCCGTCCCGGCCGCCGACCGCCTTCCAGAACTTCCTGGACCAGCACGGGATCCCCCGGCCGAGGTCTTGGCGGTCCGCCAGAGACTGAGCAGACGACACCAAGATCCCCGACAGAGTCAAGCTTAGAGGGTGTCTCACGTGGCGTTAGGTGGATGCGGCATGATGCTTTGCCATGGTTGTTGGTTTGTCGCAGCGGTTGGTTCCTGACGAACTCTGGTCGCTCGTCGCACCGTTGTTGCCTTCGTTTACTTCCCGTCCGCAGGGTGGAGGCACGGCCCCGGTCGATGAGCGAGCAGCGTTCACGGCTGTGGTGTACGTGCTGACCAGCGGCTGTGCCTGGCGCCATCTGCCGGAGACTTTCGGTGTCTCGCCGGCCACCGCGCACCGCCGGTTCTCCGCTTGGACCAAGGACAGGCTGTGGCGGCGGCTGCATCGGGCCGTTCTGGACGAACTCGGGGCCCGTGGTGAGGTGGACTGGACCTCGGCGATCGTGGACGCGGCCTCGGTCCGTGCGAAAAAGGGGGATCGCTGACCGGGCGCAATCCGGTCGACCGGGGCAAGAAGGGCAGCAAGCTCCACGTACTGTCCGACGCGCAAGGCTTACCCCTCGCTCTTGGCGTCTCTGGCGCGAACGTTCATGACAGCCAGGCGCTGCTGCCGCTGGTCCTGGGCATACCCGCCATCCGCTCGAGGCGCGGTCCCCGTAGACGCCGCCCCGGCAGGCTCCGTGCCGACAAGGCGTACCACTCCGCCGAGAGGCTGAAGTGGCTGCGCGAGCGGGGCATCGTCCCGCGCATCGCCAGGCCCGGCATCGAGTCCAGCGAGCGTCTCGGCCGGCACCGCTGGAAGATCGAACGGTCGATCTCCTGGCTCTTCGGCTACCGCCGCCTGACCGTCCGATACGAGCGAAAGGGCAGCCACTTCCTGGCCTTCCTCGGACTCGCGGCGGCCCTGACCTGCTACAAGAAGCTCGCAAAACTCACCATGAACCGTTCCGGGTTCGGTAGAGATCTCAGTTGTTGGTTGTGACCTGGGGTTTTGTGGTTGCCCGGTAGTGGTTGTTCTCGTATTCAACGGGCGGGACGTGGCCTATCTCACCGTGGAGTCGTCGGTGGTTGTACCAGTCGACGTACTCGGCGGTGGCGAGCTCGACGTCGGACAGCGTCTTCCACGGCCGTCGGGGCTTGATCAGCTCGGTCTTGAACAGCCCGATCGTGCTCTCCATCAGGGCATTGTCGTAGGCGTCGCCGACCGAGCCGATCGAGGCGGCGATACCGGCGGCGTCCAGGTGCTCGGCGAGCCGGAAACTCGTGTATTGCGACCCGGCATCGGAGTGATGGATCAACTCACCTGGCTGGACTGGATGTTGATCACGGTCGCGCTGCCAGATCGCCATCTCCAGGGCGTCCAGCACGAAGACCGTCTCCTTCACGGTGGCGGCCGACCAGCCGACGATCCGGCGGGAGAAGGTGTCCACGACGAAGGCGACGTAGACGACGCCGGCCCACGTTCTGACATGGGTGAAGTCCGCGACCCAGCAGCGGTTCGGGGCGCCGGCGACGAAGTTGCGGTCCACGAGGTCGGGAGCCCGCCCGGCCTGGCCGCCGGGAAGCGTGGTGATCACGCGTTTGCCGCGGACCGCGCCGGTGATGCCGAGCTCGCGCATCAGGCGTTCGACGGTGCAGCGGGCCACGGCCTGGCCCTGCCGGTTCAGCTCCCGCCAGATCTTCCTCGCCCCGTAGACGCGGTAGTTGGCGTCGTAGACGTGCTGGATCAGTTCCTTCAGCTCGCCGTCCCGCACGGTCCTGGCGGACGGCGCGGTCCGGCGTCTGCGGTGGGCATAGTAGGTGGAGGAGGCGATCCTGCAGTCGTGCATCGTCAGCACGCGGCAGATCGGCTCGACGCCGCCGAAGCGGTCCTTGTGCTCGTCGATGAACGCTACGAGCGTGTGTGTGGCCGGTCGAGCTCGGCCGCGAAGAAAGACGCCGCGGCTTTGAGGATCTCGTTCGCCCGCTTGAGCTCGGCGTTCTCCTTCTTCAGCCGCTTCAGCTCGGCGGACTCCTCCGTCGTCGTCCCCGGCCGGGTCCCAGCGTCGATCTGGTCCTGCCGTACCCACTTCCGCAGGGTCTCGGTCGTGCCGATGCCCAGCTTCTGGGCGACCGCTTTCATAGCGGCCCACTCGGTGTCGTACTCCGGCCGCACCTCGGCGACCATCCGCACCGCCCGACGGCGCAGCTCAAGCGGGTACTGGGAAGGACGTGCCATGACTCGATCCTCTCAAATGATCGAGTCCCTACCGAACCCGGAACGGTTCACCACGTGAGACATCCTCTTAGTAGGTGTCTTTCAACCGCTGTTTGCAACTGGTCTGGGACGAGTAGCTTGTGGGCATGGTGAACGTCAGCGCGTCGGGGTCGGTGACGACGGAGGTTCGTAGGATCGTGTGGACTGTCCAGGCTGGTCACGAGGGTCAGTGGCATACCTTGGAGGCAAGGTTCCGCGAGCGGGACGCGGCTATTGAACGTCTTGAGTGGTGCCGCGTTCACGCGCCTCGTTCTGTCTCTCACCGGCTCATCCGGGAAACGACGACGGTGACGACCGAGATCGAGGACGTTTGATCGGGCTGTCTCTCAGGCTGGCTTTGTTTTCTTCGTCCAGCTGTCAGTGCGGGAGCCTTTTCGGGTCAGGCGCCGTGTCATGAGGGTGATGAATGCCCAGTTCAGGTGGGCTTCGGAGTGCTGGGGCAGTCGCTCGTAGTCCCGGCAGTTGCGGCGGGCGTTCATGATCCAGCCGAGGGACCGTTCGACCTTCCAGCGGCGGGGCAGCACGACGAATCCCTTCGCGCCCTTGGGCCGGAGGACGGGCCGCAGGGTCAACCACAGGTGGTCCGCGGTCCAGGCGGGCAGCAGGTCACGGGAGTATGCGGAGTCGGCCCAGATCTGGGTGATCTGGGGGTGCGTGAGCCTCAGGCGCCAGAGCAGGTCCCTGGCCATGACCTCGTCCCGGGCATCGCCGGGGGTCACCGTGATCATCACGGGCAGTCCGAGGGTGTCGACCACGATGTGTCTTTTGCGCCCGTTGATTTTCTTGCCGGCGTCGTAGCCGCGACTGTCCTTGCCGACGGTGGAGGCCGCTTTCACGGACTGGGAGTCGACGATCAGGGTGACCGGGAAGGGGCAGCGGCCCTTGTCCGTGCGGATCCGTCGGCGGAGCTGGTCGCGGATGAAGGTGACGACTCCGGCCCGGTTCCAGCGCCAGAAGAACCCGTAAACGGTCTGCCAGGGAGGGAAATCCGCAGGTAGAGCCCTCCATTTGGCGCCGTTGTCGACGATGAAGCGGATCGCGTCGACAACGTCCCGCCGCGGCCATTTCTCCGGATGTCCACCGGTCTTGGTCTGACAGGCCGGGGTCGGCAGCAGCGGCTCGATCAGGGCCCACTCGGCGACGGTGGTGTCGGAGGGATAGCGGTGGCGGCGGGTTGAGTCACGCATCACGGATCTATCGGGTGAGCTGGGCCAGGGTCGCGCGGACACCGGTGAGCTGGGCGGATGCCAGCTGGGCCCATTCGTCGTCGGGGTAGCGGGCTAGGTGCGGGTCCAGCGTGCCGGTGATCATCCGGGTGAGCCGGCCGAGGATGAGGCGGAACTGCTTCTTCTCGTATTCGATCCAGTCCGCCGGGTCGTCGGAGAACATGTATCCGTCCCGCCGACGCCAGATGATCGGAGTGAGGTGTTCGGCCGCCCCGACATCCCGAAGGTGCCGGATCCCTCGCTCGACCTGGTATTTCGTCAGGCGGGTGGCGGTGATGAGCTGTCGGCTCTGGAGGCCGGCGGGACGGGCTTCCATCAGGGCGACGCGCACGAGGTCGCCGTAGTGCTCCGCAAGAGGCCGGGCCTCCCGGCGTCGGGGCATGGCCTACTCGCCCTTGAGGAGTTTGGCCAGCTGCTCGTCCAGGGTGAACTCGCCGTTGTCGATCGCGGCTTCGAGCCAGTCGGCTGCGGCCCGGACCTTGGAGATGCCGCGGCGGACGGTCTCGCGCTCGTCGTCGGTGAACTCCTGGCCCCTCATCCTGGGGACGAGGCGGCCGAGGGTGGCGACGAACTGGTGGCAGGAGCCGACCAGGTCGAGGTATTCGATGGTGTGCTCGATCTTGCGGACGGCCGGGGTGCGTTCGCGGATCGTCTCGCGGGCCTTCGCGGAGTTGTCGAACTGGGCCCGGTTGACCAGAAAGCGGGCGGTGTCATCCCGCATAGTCTCCCTCGCGACGTCGGGGCGTTTCAGCATCTCGGTGGTCACCTGCTTGGCGACGTCGTCGTCCCGGGTGAGCTCGCGAACGACCCGGAGCCGTTCGTCGGGGGTGATCTGGGCCGCGGCGGCCGGCCGCGACAGAAGGTCGACGGTCACCCGGGAGGCGACTTCCTCATCGCGGGTCAGGTCGGTGACTGCCTGGATCTTCTCCTCGACCGTCACCGGCCGGTCAACCCGCTGCCCGACCAGGCGTTTCGCCGCGTCCGGTGCCCACTGCCGCTTGCCCGTGCGCGAGTTGAAAGGGGCATCCTCGATCGCTGCCCACCGCTCGTCCTCGTCCTGGATCGAGGCCAGGATCTTGTGGACGGTGAACGACACGCCGCCCTTGCGCTTGGCCTCCGGCCAGCGCGAGGCGGTCCACCGCCAGTCCTCGACCGTGGAGCGGGCCACCCCGATGTCGTCGGCGAACATCTGCAACGACTCCTCAACGGTGAACAGGTCGTCGGTGCCGTTCGGCATCGACCCGCCGACCGGCCGCATCGGCTCGATCTCCAGGGCCTTGTCACCCAGCGCGAACTGGGCCTTCGTCATCTGGTTGATCAGGTCGCGGGCCTCGGCGACGAGCTGTTCGTAACGAGTTCGAGTGACGTTGCCGATCCGGTCTGACACGATGATCACCGCCCTCGCCCCCGGCCGGATCAACCACCCGGTGGTGGTCGAATGAGTGGTTCCGGCCCAGGCCGACTTCCACCGTGACGCGGACCCGACATGACGGGGCAGAGCGTGAACCAGGGGCGCTCGAAGCACCGGTTGTCCGCCCCCGGAGATTGTGCAAAACGGCTGTGACCTGTGGTGTTTCCGTGCCGTTCGCCTACGGCGTTTCGGTAACACCGTTCCGCGACGCCTGTCTTTCGCGGCAGGCACGGACCCGGCACCGCGACGAACAGTAGACCGCCGACCGCGACCGCTCGACCCCCACCGTCCACGACCGGCCGCAAACCGGGCACTCGACCTGATCACCACGCTGCATCAACGCCACCCGCTGCCGTGCCCGCTGAAGCCTCCGCCACCGCCTCGACCTGCACCGACCCGAGCAGAACACCGCCTCCGCCGCCATCGACGACGCAAGCGGATCACCACACTCCCGGCAGTACCGCCGGCCCACCCCGCCAGACGCCACAACCCAGATCATCCAGCCGTACGCACCCCACGACCAGCCTTCAAAAACACCTACTCATCGTCTTCATCCTCGTGCGCACCGGCTACCAGCGGATCATGCCGGGCATCGCCGTCTGCCTGTTCGGCTTCTTCCTCGCCAACACCGGCATCGCCCCCACGATCACCGGCGCCGTCTCCTCCGTCGCCGGATGGATCAGCAGCTTCTGACCACCCCAGACCCCAACCGCCTAACGAAAGAGAGAACACGACGATGAATCACAGCCCCCTGACCCTCGTGGTCGACGACGCCGCCGCCGTCCTCGCGGCCAGCCCCGAGGCCCGCGCCCTGGTCGACGACCTGCTGCGCACCGGCCGCCGCAACGGCCTGGTGGTCCGCTCCGAGACCCGCCGGCCGCTCTGGCAGTACCCGACGCCGGGCGCGCTCGAGAACGCTGCCGAACAGCAGTAGCCCATCCCGCTCGCCCCCTGCGCCCTCCCCGCCACCACGGCGGGGAGGGCGCCCCCGCATCTGCCCCGAACGGAGCTCACCGTGGACTTCAACCACGTCACCCGCCCACTGTCCGACTCCGAAGCCAAGACCGAAGCCGAGCGGATCATCGCCGAAGCGATGCGCCCCGAGCGGCAGTTCCCGACGTCGTTCCGCGACGAATCCGAGGTCCCGCCGTACGGCGACACCCCGCCCGTCCATCAGGACGACAAGCGGATCGTGCCCGCCTGGGCGGCCGGGATCGCGGTGGCCTCCATCGGCGTCGGCGCCGGCATCACCGGAGTCGGCTGCGGAGCCTGGCTCGTGTTCCAGGGCCTGGCCTCCGTCACGCTCTACGGCGTCCTCATGGTCACCCTGCCG